>DASWFT010000500.1:0-14561 GCA_036394075.1 Streptosporangiaceae bacterium | reverse complement strand
ACCTGGGTCATTCTGCCTTGTCCGCCGACTCGTTGGCCGAGGGGCGCGGGGTGACCGGCGAGTCGGCCTTGGCTGACCGGCCCGGATCCCCGGCCCGCTCGGCCCGCTCAGCGCGGTCGCCTGCCGCCGGGCCGACCCGCTGGCCAGCTCGCGCCGGACCCGCCGCAGACTCGGCTACCCCATTGCCCGAGTCGAGCCCCGCCCGCTCCGGTGCCTGGGTCTTCGCCCGCCGCTCCTGATCGTCCGGCCGCGCGCCGCGGGCGGCTTGGGCTGCCTGCGACGCGGGGGCCGCGGGCGGCGCGTGCCTGCCTTCCGCCGACCCGGCAGATCGCGTGCCCGCTCCGGTTCCGGCGGCGCCGGAACCGGAAATCGCGCTCGCGACGGACCTGGCCACCTCCTCCTCCAGCGACCCGCGGGCCGCCTCGCCCGCGACCAGGTTGGTGACCACGTCGCGCACCTCGGTGAGCCGCCGGAGGGTCTCCGTGTGCCTGGCCACCAGCAGGTTGAGGCGGCGCTCCGCTCCGTCATGGATCGCGGTCGCCCGGGCCGTCGCCTCGTCGAGCATCTGCTTGGCCTGCGCCTTGGCCGCCGCGACCGCGCTCTCCGACTTCTTCTGCGCCTCGCTGACGGTGTGTTCGGCTTCGGCGCGCGCGCTGTTGCGCGCCTTGTCAGCCTCCGCCCGCGCGCTGGCGATGGCGTTCTCAGCCTGCTCCTGGGCAGCGGCGAGCATCCGCTCGGTCTGTTCGCGAGCCTCGGCCTTAAACCGGTCGGTCTCCTGCTTGGCGTCGGAGCGCAGCTTCGCGATCTCGTCAAGCGCGCGGGCCTTCTGCGCCCGGGCCTCGTCGTCGGCCAGCTTGAGGATCTGCCCCATCCGCTCGCTGACTTCTTCATAGGCGGGCTTGCTGTCTTCCGCCTTCTGACGGCTCGCGGACAGCTCCAGCCTGAGCCGCTCAACCTCGTCGAGCGAGCGGGACAGCCGCTCCTCAAGGTCGCGTGTCTGGCTGCGGGAGCGGGCGACGAATTCGTTCACCTGACGGCGGCTGTAGCCACGCATCTGTACTTCGAACGCGTCTTCAGAGTCAAGGTCAGGTATGAGATCAGCGTGTTCAGTCATGGTGTCACCCAAGAGGTGGGTCAGGCAGGTAACCGCCGCGGCCGACACGGGTGCGGGCTGGCTCCCTGGATGAGGGTGGGTCGGTGCAGGACTAGATGATGCGGGCGAGCAGGTGCAACGGGCATGACTCTTGTCTTGAACAGCCTCGCGCGCAACCGAAACGAACGAGTGTCCTGTTTTGCCCTAGTTGCGCGGCCCCTCATGATGAGGTGATGGCTGAGCATACCGGGATTGGGGCCAGTTCAGCTGGTATCGGCGGGACGCCCATGACCCGGGGATTAGGCCAGGAATGTCACACACGGGGGAGGCGCCCGATGACGATGAGCCATATTGGGTCGCTCGACGGCCTCGCCCCGTCGATTCATCCGGAGGCGTGGATCGCCCCCGGAGCGGTGGTAGTCGGCCGGGTGACCCTGGGCCGTGAGGCCAGTGTCTGGTACGGGTCGGTGCTGCGGGCTGATGACGAGGAAATCGTGGTCGGCGCGGAGTGCAACATCCAGGATCTCTGCTGCCTGCACGTGGACCCTGGCGAGCCGGTGATACTCGAGGACCGGGTATCCGTCGGTCACCGGGCCACCGTTCACGGGGCCTATGTGGCGGCCGGTGCGCTCATCGGGATCGGGGCCGTGGTGCTGGGCAGGTCGCGCATCGGCGCCGGTTCCCTGGTGGCGGCGGGCACCGTGGTGCGGCCCGGGCAGCAGGTCCCCGCGGGCGTCCTGATGGCTGGCGTGCCGGGCCGGATTGTGCGCGAACTGACGGATGAGGACCGCGACTCGTTCGCCAATACGGCGGCCCGTTACGTGCGCCGCGCCGCGCGGCATCGGGACGCCGTCTGGCGCGAACTCGCAGGTTAATCGGGCCTCGGGATGGCAAACGCGCTACCGCATCTGGTCACAAGCCGTTGGCAACTTCTTGGAATTGTTACCAGTGTCATGGGTAAAATCACACTCGAGGGTGGTCCAGTAAATGACCCTGTTGGGTCATGCGGGGGCGCGGGGCCGCGTCGTAGCCTTGTGGCCAAGGGTTCCGCGAATCCGCTCGGCGATGGAGGTGGGCGCGGTGCGGGAGCATCTCGATCTTCGCGTCCCCGACCGCGTCGCACTCGATGAGATCGAGCTCTACGCGGAGGTGCTCACCGCTGTGGCGATCAGCGACAGGCCACTCACTGCGGAAGAGCTGGACGCGGTTCTGGGGATTAGGTCGGTGACAGGCGTTTCCCGCGCCGGGGATTGAGTATGTCCCCGGCACGGCATGGAAGCCGCAGCTGTTGCGCTGCGTGATCGGGTTTCACCTAAAGTATTCAGCTGCTCCGGTAACAAGTGGCTGCGCGTGATCCTGGCGCTTTACGGATGCCGGAACATGACATCGGTATCCCACTGCGTGAAGCCCAGCGATTCATACAACCGGATCGCCGCGGTATTCGCCTCGTCCACATACAGCATGACTTCTGGCAGGCCACGTGACCGGAGGTAGCGCAGCCCGATCAGGGTGAGCGCGCGACCCAGGCCGGTGCCCTGCTCGGCCGGGTCGACGCCGACCACGTAGACCTCGCCGATGGCCTCGTGGCCGTGCGCCGGCGCCCCGGGATGGCTGCCGTGGACCTTGGTCCAGTGGAAACCCGCCAGCCGCCCCTCGCGCTCGGCGAGGAAGAAGCCATCCGGGTCGAACCAGGGCTCCTGTTCGCGGAGGTCGAGGTCGGCGCGGGTCCAGGCGCCCTGCTCGGGGTGGCCTGCGAAGGCCCGGCGGTTGATCGCGATCCAGGCGTCCTCGTCGTGGCCGACCCGGAACGTGCGGACCGTGATGCCCTCGGCAAGTTCGGGCGTCCCCAGCGGGGTCTGGAGGGGCCTGCGCATCGTCCAGAGCGCGCGCACCCGCTCGAACCCGGCGGCGGTGGCCAGCGCCGCCGCCGCCGGCAGATCCCCATGCGCCCAGAGCCGGAGCGGCCGCGGCCCCGCCTCGGCCAGCAGCGCGCGGGTGAGGGCCAGGCCCAGCCCGTGACCGCGGTGAGCCGGGTGGACGACCAGTTCCCCGCTCGGGCCCTCAACCGGGTCGGTCGGATCCAGGTGCGCGTACCCGGCCAGTTCCCCGCCCTCGGTCAGGAGCAGATTCCGGGCCTCAGGGTCCCCGCCGTACCGCAGGTGCAGCAGGACATGCTCGGAGAGCGGGCTGACGCCGTCCTCGTCGGTGGCCGCGGCGACCAGTCCCAGGACCTCGGCCGTCTGGGGCTCGCTGATCCGGCCCTGCACACCGATCTCGACCTGCCGGGCGCCCTCATCGCTCGGCCGGCGCAGGGCTGGCCTCCCTCTGCCCGTCCATGTCGGCGGCGGAGTTGTCCTGGGGCGGGCGCGCGCCGTGCGGTGCCCGGCCGTCCTCGCCGCTCTTGGCGGGCACGAAACGGTACCCGACGTTGCGCACCGTCCCGATCAGTGCCTCGTGCTCCACGCCGAGTTTCGCCCGCAGCCTGCGGACGTGCACGTCAACCGTGCGGGTGCCGCCGAAGTAGTCGTATCCCCACACCTCCTGCAGCAGGTGTGCCCTGGTGAAAACCCGCCCCGGGTGCTGGGCGAGGAACTTGAGCAACTCGAATTCCTTGAAGGTCAGGTCGAGGGCCCGGCCGCGCAGCCGGGCGGTGTATGTGGCCTCGTCGATCGCGAGGTCGCCGGAACGGATCTCGTCCGGCGTGGACGGGGCCTGGCTCGCCTGGCGGCCGATGGCCAGGCGCAGTCTCGCCTCCACCTCAGCCGGTCCCGCCGTATGCAAGATCACGTCGTCGGCACCCCACTCGGCGGTGACCGCCGCGAGGCCGCCCTCGGTTACTATGACCAGCAGCGGCCCGTCCAGGCTGGCGGTGCGGAGCAGGTTGCAGAGCATCTTGGCCTGAGCGAGGTCACGTCGCGCGTCGACCAGCACCGCGTCGATCGGCGGCGACTCCGCGAGGGAGGGTGCCTCGGCGGGTGCCACGCGGACCGTGTGCAGCAGCAAGCCGAGCGAGGGCAGGATTTCCCCGGCCGGCTCGGCGGCACTGGTCAGCAAGAGCAGGTCACTCAAACGCTGCCACCTCCGCCCTGCGGCGATCTATACGGGAAACTACCCATGGACACACAACAAGGACCCGAGGGCAGCATTGCCCGGATCCGATGTGAGGAGGATAGCCGACGTGGGCATGGTCACGGTGCGCTACTGGGCGGCGGCGAAGCAGGCCGCCGGGGTGGCCGAGGAGAAAGTGAGCGCCGTCACCCTCGCAGAAGCGTTGGCCGAGGCGCTGACCGCGCGCGGGCCGGGGTCGGCCGCGGATGCCTTCGCAGCAGTGCTGGCCAGGTCGTCTTTCCTGGTCGATGGCGCGCCGGTGGGCTCCCGCGCGCCGGATTCCGTCCCGCTGACGGACGCGGCCGTCGTCGAGGTGCTGCCCCCGTTCGCTGGCGGCTAATGGGCTCCCAGGCCCCCTTCACAAACCACCACTAGCGCTGTGGCGCGTGGTGCTCGTTTGGCGTTTCCGCTTACTGCGCCTGCCCGGGCGGGCCGACCCGTGAACCAGTTGGCGCCTGCGTGCGTTACACAGAACGTGGCGCGGCACCGCGAGACCGACGGCAGGGGATCGAAGAGCAGCAAGGTCTCCGACGAGGCGCTCGTCCGCGCGCTTTACGCCGAGCACGCGGGGCCACTGCTGCGCTACGCGCTGCGACTGACCACCGGCGACCGGCAGCGCGCGGAGGACATCGTGCAGGAAACTTTGCTGCGGGCGTGGCTGCACCCCGAGGCGATCGCGCAGCGCCCGGCGCGCCCATGGCTGTTCGCCGTGGCGAGGAACCTGGCGGTGGATGCCCACCGGGCGAGAAACGCCCGGCCGCGCGAGGTCGGCGAGGGGGCGCTGGAACTCGTGCCCGTCGCCGACGAGGCAGACCGGGCGCTCGAGTCGTGGGCGGTGGCCGATGCGCTCCGCGCGCTGCGGCGGGAGCACCGGCAGGTACTGGTGGAGACGTATTACCTGGGCCGGTCGGTGGCCGAGGCCGCATCAAGCCTCGGCATACCCGGAGGAACCGTGAAGTCCCGGACGTTCTACGCACTTAAGGCGCTTAAGCTCGCCCTGGAGGAACGGGGGCTCGCGCCATGACCGGCTCAGCGGACTGCCGTGACATCAGGCAGGCTCTCGGCGTGTACGTGCTAGGTGCCATCGATCCCGCCGAACGCGCCCTCGTGGACGCTCACCTGAGCACATGCCCGGACTGCCGGGAGGAACTGGCGGGCCTGGCCGGGCTGCCGGCCCTGCTGCGCAGGGTGCCTATCGCCGAGGCGGAGCGGCTGGCGGCCGATGAAATCGACGAGGTGCCCGCGGACCTGCCCGCGGACGACCAGATGTTGCGGACGCTGCTGACGAGGACCGCCAGGCACCGCCGGGAACGGCTGTGGCGCGGCCTGGCGGCCGCCGCGGCCATCGTCCTGGTGGCCGGGTCGGCCGGGGCAGCCGGCTGGGACCTGCTGCGCCCGGCAGGCGGCACCGGGCAGGTGGCGGTGGGCGCCCCGGCGCTGCACTGGCGCAGCGTCTCCGGCACTGACCGGGCGACACTGACCAGCCTCAGGGTGCGGCTCGCGCCAAAACCCTGGGGGACCGCGCTGGACGCGCAGGTCCGCGGGGTTCAGGTGGGAACCGACTGCCAGTTCGAGATCATTGATTCGGCCGGGAACCACTTCATCGTCGGCGGGTGGACCGCGACCTACGGCGACAGCTCGATCTGGTACCCAGGGGCAACGTCGATCCCGATCAGTAACATGCGCAGTTTCCAGATCACATCGGGCGGGAAGGTGCTGGTCAGCGTTCCGGTGCAGTGACAGCGGCCGGTCGAGGGAATGGGAAGCCAGCTGGCTGCGCTGTAGGGAGGCGTGACCGCAGGGGTGCTCGCAGGAATCGTCGTGCTGATCGGCGCGACGGCGTTCGGGCTGGCCCGACGCCGCAGCGACGGGAAGTGGCGCGCGTCCCGCGAGCAGGGACAGGCTACCCGCGAGCAGGGACAGGCCACCCGCCAGCGGCTGGCCACCCGCCAGCGGCGGATTACCCGCCAGCGGCAGGCCCAGCAGGAGCGGCTGATTACCGAGGCTGATCTTGGCCATCCGCTCGGGGACCGCGCCACCCTGCTGCAGTTTTCCTCGTCCTTCTGCGCTCCGTGCCGCGCGACCAGGCAGGTGCTCGCGGACGTCGCCAGATCCACCGAGGGCATCGCCCATGTCGAGATCGATGTGGCTGACCGGGCCGACCTGGTGCGTGTGCTGGATGTCCGGAGGACTCCGACCACATTCCTGCTCGGCCCTGATGGCCGGATCGCGTCGCGGGCCAGCGGCCCACCCCGCAAGGCAGATGTGCTCGCGGCGCTTGGCGATGTAGCGTGAGCAGCGCTAATATCCTACCGGGTGGGTCGGAAGGGCCAGTAATCCGGGCCGTGCATGACATCGCAAGCGTGCAAGCGTCCGGTACCGAGGGTGGTCGCATGGCAGAGCAGGGCGCAATGCGGCCACTGCTGACCCGGCGGCGCGCGGTGGACTACTGCCGCGTGGCCACCGCGCTGTGTCCGGCCATGCCGCGTCAGGGCGTCCCCGCCTGAAGCTCTCCCGTGGAGCAGAACGCTCCGGAGAGGTCCGGGTCGCCCATTTGGGTGCGCCGCGGGATGAGCGGAACCCTGACGCCTGATTCCGGTCCAGCCAATACCGCGCGAAGGAGCACGGCAGATGAAAATCGACCCCCGGGGACAGCGCTTCAGCGCGGCGCTGTCCGCCATCGTGCTGGTGCTCGTGCTGATCACGGGCAGTTGGTGGCTGCTGGCCGCGCAGGCCGTCGTGTTCGGCATCGGCGCGATAGCCGGCCTGCGCTTCGCGCCGTATGGTCTGATCTACCGGTGGCTCGTCAGGCCGCGGCTTGGCCCGCCGAGCGAACTGGAGGCCGAGGCGCCACCGCGGTTCGCCCAGGGGGTGGGCCTGGTAGTGAGCCTGATCGGGGTGGGCGGCTACGCGTCCGGCCTGACACCGCTGGGCATTGCCGGCGCCGGGCTGGCCCTCGCCGCCGCTTTCCTCAACGCAGCCTTCGGCTACTGCCTGGGCTGCGAGATGTATGTCCTTATCCGCAGAATCTGGCCTGGTCACCAGGGAACGGTGCGGCCAGAATCCGACAAGGAGGTTGCCGCATGAGCCGTCCTGACGTCCTCGTGGACGCAGATTGGGTGGAAGAGCACAAGGCTGACCCTGGAGTGGTCCTCGTGGAGGTGGACGAGGACACCAGCGCCTACGACACGGGCCACATCCCGGGCGCAGTCAAGATCGACTGGAAGAAGGACCTGCAGGACCCGGTCCGCCGCGACTTCGTGGACAAGGCCGGCTTCGAGGCCCTGCTCTCCGAGCGCGGGATCTCGAATGATGACACCGTGATCCTCTACGGCGGGAACAACAACTGGTTCGCCGCCTACGCGTACTGGTACTTCCGGCTGTACGGGCACCAGAACGTGAAGCTGCTCGATGGTGGCCGCAAGAAGTGGGAACTCGACTCCCGCGAACTGGTGAAGGACGTCCCCGACCGGCCTGCCACCTCGTACGTGGCCAGTGAGCAGGACCAGGCGATCAGGGCCTTCCGCGACGAGGTCCTGGCCGCGATCGGCAAGCGGAACCTGGTCGACGTCCGCTCACCGGACGAGTTCGCCGGCCGGCTTCTCGCGCCCGCGCACCTGCCGCAGGAGCAGGCCCAGCGGGGCGGCCACATCCCGACCGCGAAGAACGTCCCCTGGTCCAAGGCGGCCAACGACGACGGCACGTTCAAGTCCGATGACCAACTGCGCACGCTCTACGGCGACGAGGCTGGCGTGGACTTCAGCAAGGACACGATCGCCTACTGCAGGATCGGCGAGCGTTCCGCGCACACCTGGTTCGTACTGCATGAACTGCTCGACCAGCCGAACGTAAAGAACTACGACGGATCATGGACCGAGTACGGGTCGCTGGTAGGGGTCCCGATCGAGGTCGGAGACGCCTCATGAGCAACGAAGGCTGCGGGGCCCCGGCGGGCGGGGCGCCAGTCCCCCAGGATGTGGGCGGCCAGGCGATCGTGGAAGGCCGCGTCACCCAGGACGGCATAGGCCTGCCCGTGGGCTATGCGCGACTGCTCGACGAAGGCGGGGAGTTCGTGGCCGAGGTGCCGCTAGGCCAGGACGGCGGATTCCGGTTTTTCGCCGCCCCGGGGACCTGGACGGTGCGGGTGCTCGCCCCGGGCGGGGTGACCGCCGACGAGACGGTGACCGCCGACTATGGCCACGTCACGGCCCTGGAGGTCAGCGTCTGAGGCGCAGGTTGCTCATCGGCAACTGAGGGGCGGGTGACTGCGGTCACCCGCCCCTCAGCGTCGCTGGCACGAGTCGCGTTTCTTGGCGAATTCCCCGCCTTGTTCATCTGCCTGTCATGTTTCTTTTACCTAGACGTACACCTGCGTGTCATCTCGCTCCCTATGAATGGGGGGTGGCCAGGCGGGCGGTGGGGCATCCTGGCCCGCGACCATCTCTGCGACGAGGGCGGGCCTCACTAGTGTCTCTTCAGGCTGATCCGGCGCGATGAGCACGATCGTCAACGAACCCGGCTTTGCGTTCGGTGACCTGGTCATCGCATACTCCCGGCGAAATGCGGAATGACCGACGTCCGCGGGGAGAGGCACGGCCAGGCACCGGCGCCAGGCCGTTCTCCTTCCGCGAACCTGCTCGCGGAGCGACTGGCGGCTGCGTTGCTGCACCACGAGCCTGGCTGGCGGCTGCCCCGGCACACCGCACTGGCCCGCCGCTACAACGTGACCACCGCCGAGATCGACGCCGCGATCGAACTCCTGGCGGCGCGGCACCTGCTTACCCGGCTGCCTGACGGACAGGTGTTCCGGGCCAGCCCCGCCGAGTACCGGCTCGCCCTCGAGGGCCTGCCCGGTTTCGCCACGCAGGTCGACCCGATGGGTGGCGAGATGGTCTGCAAGAGCCGGAAGGTTTCCAGGCGGCGGCCCGCGGAAGACATCGCGCGGGCGCTCGGCGTGCCGCCCGACCACGAACTCCTCACCCTCCGCTGCCTGTGGACGGTGGGCGGCGAGCCCGCCGCATGCTCGGCCAGCTATCTGCCACCGCAGATGGAAGGACTGGCCGGGGAGTTCGCCGACGCGTCATCGCCTGCCGGGCCCGCAGCGCGGCATGGCCGCCCCTGTGCCGTCCAGGTGGACTTCCAGCCGCCCGCCCCGTCGGTGGGCCGCAGCCTGCGGCTGGCCGCTGGCGAGCCCGCCGTCACGGTCACGGTCAGGCTTGAGGACACCGCGCAGCCTGGGGTGATCGCGCTGACCGTAGCGGTTCTCCGGCCGGATCTGTTCCGCATCGTCGTGGAGTCGCCGGGCATCCCGGCCCCCGAGGTCGGCCCGGGTGGTCCGCCAGGCGGCTGGACACGTGCCCTGGAGGGCTGGGAACCTTGACTGGAGATGCGCGCCTCAGCGACGAACACGGCGGAGCGCGCGCCGTGGCGAGCCCGCCACCTCATTCCGGGACACCCCGCAACGCGGTGGTGGTCGCTGCCCTGGCCTGCCCAGAGTGCTCGCGTGGACTCAGTAGGCTTTGAGCATGGTTGAGCATCGGCAGGAATTTCAGCTTGCGTTGGAGGCCATCGAAGCCAAGGTCATCGAACTGTTCGCCTTGGTCGCCGGGGACCTGGCGAGTGCGACCGATGCCCTCCTGACCGGCAACAACGAGATAGTCAAAGTGCTGATCGAACGTGAACAAGTTATCGACGCTCTCTACCCGGAGATCGAGGAACTGGTCAACCGGCAGATCGCACTACAGGCGCCCGTCGCCTCAGACCTGCGCTTCTTGCTCTCCGTGCTCCGGATCGTGCCCGAACTCGAGCGCTCCCACGACCTCCTCGTAGGCATCGCCTGCCGGGCCGACCACGTTCTCGGCGAGGATCTCTCGCCACGCAGCCGAGGGCTTGTCGAGCGAATGGGGAACCTCGTATCCGACATGTGGCGCCAGGCGGCGGACTCCTGGTACCAGCGCGACCGTTCCGCCGCGGCTGTGCTCGAGGAACGTGACGACGAGATGGACGAGCTTCACGCTAGCTTGATGGCCGAGCTTGCCTCAGGACGAATGACAGTGCCGGTGACGATGGAGATGACGCTGGTGGCGCGCTTCTACGAGCGTCTCGGCGACCACGCCGTCAACATCGCCCGCCGGGTGATCTATCTCGCAGGATCCCAGCCGCCGCAGTAGTTCTCACCGCCGGGCAGTTGCGCCGCGCGCTGGCCCCGCCCTGCCGGGACGCCCGCTTTGCCCTGCCGGGACGCCCACTTTACCGTGCGTCTTCACATTGTTCACCTCTTGGCCAGCATCCCTTAACGCGCGAGTACGGCCGGCACGACAGACTCACGGCGTTGTCATATCTGGCAGGCTGACCAACTGGCCGCGGGGGCTGGGTGTCCCACGCGCCCGAGAATTGACCGGGGAATACCGGAGAATGGGGTATCAGAAATGCAACGTCGGCGCATCCAACGCGCAACGACGGTGGGGCTCGCCACCGCGGCGGTGGTTTCCTTTGTCGCCGCCTGCGGGTCCTCGGGCAGCAGCGGATCCTCGTCGAGCAGCAGCGCATCCTCATCGAGCAGCGCCGCCGCCCTCACGGGTACGCTCAACGGGAGCGGATCGACGTTCCAGCTCACCTTCCAGCAAACGGCCATCTCCAGCTTCAAGACAGTCCAGTCCGGCATGACGGTCAACTACGGCGGCGGCGGCTCGGGCAAGGGGCGCACGGACCTGGCCTCGGGGGTGGTCAACTACGCGGGCTCGGACTCGACGATCCCGCCCACCGAGACGGCGAACTTCAAGGGCAAGACGGTGCTCTACTTCCCCGTCGCGATCGGCCCGATCACGCTGTCGTACAACCTGTCCGGCCTCAGCAAGCCGCTCCAGCTGTCGGCACCGGTGATCGCGGGTATCTTCCAGGGCAAGATCACGGCCTGGAACAACTCGCAGATCGCGGCGGACAACCCTGGTGTCACCCTGCCCGGCACCCCGATCGCCCTCGCCGTCCGCTCCGACTCGTCCGGCACCACCTCCAACTTCTCCAAGTTCCTGGTGAAGGCGGCGGGGAGCGCATGGGCCCTCGGCAGCAGCTCGACTATCAAGTGGCCGGCCAACAGCCACGCCGGCAACGGCAACGGCGGGGTGGCGCAGATCGTCAAGTCCACCGCCGGGGCCATCGGGTACGTGGACTACGCCACCGCTAAGGCCTCCGGTCTGACCTTCGCTTCAATCAAGAACAAGGACGGCAGCTACGTCGCACCCTCGACGACGTCGGCCTCGGCGGCCGCCAGCCAGGTCACCGTCGCGCCCGACCTGACGTTCAGTGCGGTCTGGGCCGCGGGCGCGACCTCGTACCCGATCACCTACCAGTCGTGGGATCTGGTCTACCAAACTCAGTCGAACACGAATGATACGAAGATGCTCCAGGCGTACATCGGCTACCTGCTCGGAGCCGGCCAGCAACTGCTCCCCACTCTGAGCTACGCGCCGCTGCCCGCCAACATCGACCAGATGGCCAAGGCGCAGCTCAGCAAGATCGGCATGTAGGTGTGACCATTGTGACGCAGGCGGATCAGATCGGCTCGTCGCGGTGAGCACTGTGGCGCGGGCGGATCCGGCCGGCCCGGCCGGATCCGCCGGCGCCCTGTCGGAGCGGCGGCCGCTCGGCGACCGCGGCTTCCAGGTCCTCGCGCTCGCGGCCGGCCTGCTGGTACTGGTGATCCTCGTCCTGATCGCCGTCTCGACCAGCCAGCAGGCCTCGTCGTGGTTCAGCGCCGAGGGCCTGAAGATCTTTTCGAATAACTGGAACCCCGCGGCCAACCAGTTCGGCGCGCTGGCCTTCATATACGGCACGGCCATCACGGGGGTGATCGCGCTCGTGATCGCCGTCCCGGTCAGCGTGGGCATCGCCCTGCTGCTGACCGAGGTCGTACCGTACCGGTGGTCGCGGCCGATCGTGTACGTGATCGACCTCCTGGCGGTGGTCCCGTCGGTGGTCTGGGGCCTGTGGGGGATCCTGGTGTTCGCCCCCTGGATCCAGCACATCTACGCCTCGATAGCGTCGGGCGTCAACGGCGTCCCGGTGCTCGGCTCCCTGTTCGGGCCGCCCACGAGCGGGGCCTCGTTCTTCACCGCCGGCATCATCCTGGCCTTCATGATCACGCCGATCGTGACCTCGCTGTCGCGCGAGGTCATCGCGACGGTGCCGGCGATCGACAAGGAGGGCGCGTACGCGCTGGGCGCCACCCGCCTGGAGATGATCCGCGGTGCCGTCTGGCCGCACAGCCAGGGCGGCGTCGTCGGGGCGGTGCTGCTCGGGCTGGGCCGGGCGATGGGCGAGACGATCGCGGCCGCCCTGGTGATCGGCTCGTCGGCCACGATCACGCCGCACCTGTTCGCTACCGGCTACAACATGCCATCGGTCATCGCGAACCAGTTCGGCGAGGCCTCCGGCGTGTTCCGCGCCGGGCTGATAGGGATCGGCGTGCTCCTGTTCGTCATTACGATCATCATCAACATCATCGCCCGGGGGATCGTGGAGCGCTCCGCCCGGCGGAAGCGGGGTGCCTGATGGCCGTCGCCGAGCCGCAGCAGAGGCCCGACCTGCGCGAGCCGGCGGGCTGGCGGCGCACAAGCAACCGCATCGCGACCGCCCTGATGGTAGTCGCGTTCGTGCTCGTGATCATCCCGCTGGGGTTCGTCCTGTACACGGTGATCGCCAGGGGCGCCTCGATCATCAGCTGGTCCTTCCTGACCGGCGGCCCGATCCCACCGAACGTGCTGCCCGCGGGTGTGGGCGGAATGGGGCCGGCGGTACTCGGCACGATCGAGATCACGGCCCTGGCCACGGTCATATCCGTGCCGCTCGGCGTACTGGGCGCCGTCTACATCAACGAGTACGGCGGCAAGGGCCTGCTGGCGCGGCTTATAGGGTTCATGGCCGACGTGATGACGGGCGTGCCATCGATCGTGATGGGCCTGTTCATCTTCTCGATCTGGGTGCTGCACTTCGGCTATTCGGGCCTGGCCGGCGCCTTCGCCCTGGGCTGCCTGATGCTGCCGATCGTGATCCGCTCCAGCGATGAGATGCTGAAGCTGGTGCCAGACCCGCTGCGCGAGGCGAGCTACGCCCTCGGTGCCACCAAGGCCCGCGTGACGCTCACCGTGGTGTTGCCGGCCGCCATCGGCGGCATCGTCAGCGGCGCGCTGCTCGCCGTCGCCCGGGCCGCGGGCGAGACGGCACCGCTGCTGTTCACCATCCTCACGGTGACCGCAGCCAATAGGAACGTGTTCAGCGGCGCCAACACCGCGCTGTCCACGCAGATCTTCGCGAACGCGTCACAGCCGTTTGTCGGCGCGCAGGCCCGCGCCTGGGGCGCGGCGCTCACGCTCATCGCCATAGCCTTCATCCTCATGATCGCCGCCCGCACCGTCACCGCCCGATTCACCAGATATTCGCGCTAGGAATGTCTCATCAGAAAGTAGCGCTAGAAAGATTATGGAAGAGCCTGAGCAGAACGTCGTCACTACCTCGCTGCCCAAGCCCGCGGCCCTGCAGCAGTCGACGGATGCATCTGTCTCCGACACCCCGAGCGCAGCTATTTTCGATACGGACACCGTATCGATCTACTACGGCTCCTTCCGCGCCGTCACGGACGTATCACTGACCGTCCACGAGAACGAGATCACGGCGTTCATCGGCCCGTCCGGGTGCGGCAAGACGACGGTGCTGCGGACGCTGAACCGCATGAACGACCTCATACCGACTGCCCGCGTCGAGGGTGACGTGCATTACCGAGGGGCATCGCTGTACCACAAGGACGTCTCTGCGACGGCCGTGCGGCGGCGAATCGGCATGGTCTTCCAGAAGCCGAACCCGTTCCCGAAGTCGATCTACGACAACGTCGCCTACGGGCCGCGCATCAACGGCGAGCGCAACAAGGACAAGCTGAACGTGATCGTCGAGCACTCGCTGCGCCAGGCCGCGCTGTGGGACGAGGTGAAGGACCGCCTGAAGAATTCGGCCCTGGGCCTGTCCGGCGGGCAGCAGCAGCGGCTGTGCATCGCCCGCACGCTCGCCGTCGAGCCGGACGTCGTGCTCATGGACGAGCCCTGCTCGGCGCTCGACCCGATCGCGACGGCCGCCATCGAGGACCTGATGCATGAGATCAAGTCGCAGTACACCATCGTCATCGTCACGCACAACATGCAGCAGGCCACTCGGGTAAGTGACCGCACCGCCTTCTTCTCCGTGCTCCGCAATGAGGAGAGCGATACCCGCACGGGCGTGCTCGTCGAGTACGGCCGGACCGAGCAGATCTTCCAGGACCCGGTCGACAGCCGCACCAGGGCCTACGTGACCGGCCGGATGGGCTGAGCCG
>DASWFT010000499.1:0-2369 GCA_036394075.1 Streptosporangiaceae bacterium | reverse complement strand
GGCGCATCGGGCGCCTGGAACAACGACGGCCCCTGCTAACCCTGGCTCTCAGCCGACCGGCGCCGGGCGGCCCGGCTGCGGGCGGCCCGGCTGCGGGCGGCCCGGTCGGGTCAGCCTCCGGCGGGTGAGCTGCGCTGGATCTGGAGCAGGAACTCAGCGTTCGAGGAGGTTGAACGGGTCTTGCTCAACAGCAGTTCGATGGCCTGCTGGGAGTCGAGTTCGGCCAGGACCCGTCGCAGCTTGGCGGTGACGGCGTGTTCTTCCGGTGACATCAGCAGGTCGTCCCGGCGGGTGCTTGACGGCGTCACGTCGATAGCGGGGAATATGCGCTTCTCAGCGAGGTCGCGGCGGAGCCGCAGTTCCATGTTCCCGGTGCCCTTGAACTCCTCGAAGAACACGTCGTCCATCCGGGATCCGGTCTCCACCAGCGCGGTGGACAGGATGGTCAGGGAACCACCGTGCTCGATGTTGCGGGCGGCGCCGAGGAATTTGCGGGGCGGGTAGAGCGCGCTCACCGCTACTCCGCCGGCCAGGATGCGGCTGCTGGGCGGTGCGGCGATGTTGTAGGCACGGCCGAGCCGGGTGATGGAGTCGAGCAGCACGACGACGTCGCGGCCCATTTCCACCAGCCGCTTGGCCCGCTCGATGGCGAGTTCCGCCCGCGCGATGTGCTCCTCGGCGGCTTGATCGAAGGTGGCGGAGATGACCTCGCCGTGTACCGTCCGCTCCAGGTCGGTGACCTCTTCCGGCCGTTCCCCGACGAGCACGACCATCAGGTGGACTTCCGGATGGTTCGCGGCGATCGCCGCGGCGATCGCCTGGAGCACCATGGTCTTGCCGGCCTTGGGCGGAGACACGATGAGACCGCGCTGGCCCTTGCCGATCGGGCTCACCAGGTCGATGATCCGCGCTATCGGCGAGCCGCCCGCAGACTCGAGGCGCAGGCGCTCCTGTGGGTGAAGGGGTGTCAGCGCGGCGAAGTCGGGGCGCTGGATGGCCTGCTGGGGTTCGAGGCCGTTGACGGTGTCGAGGCGGGCCAGCACGGCGTATTTGTCCCGCGTCCGGCCCTGGCGGGGGGCCTGGATGGCGCCCTCGATGTGGTCGCCCTTGCGCAGCCCGTACTGGCGGACCTGGGCGACGGACAGGGAGATGTCGCCGGAACCCCGCTCGTAACCAGAACGGAGGAACGCTGTGCTGCCGCCGACATCAAGGATGCCCGACACCGTGATCGGCGGGTTGTCCTGGATCGGGGGCCTGTCCTGGATCAGGTGCTTGTCCTGGATCGGGGGGTTGTCCCGGATCCGGGGGTTGTCCCTGACCTCGGCGGCGGCCGGTCGCGAGCGCCGCCGGGTGGTGGTTGTCGTTGTCATATGGGAGTTCCTTTCATGGAACGGGGTAAATCTGGGTACGCCAAATAGAGGTGCCGGCGCGGCGCGGCGAAAATACGCATGCGCGCGGCGGCTGAGAAAAGAACATTGCCCGGGAAAGCAGATCCGGCACTTTGGGAACGCTCTACATCCGTACCCGGATCTTGCCGGGAAGGCTGGAGCCGAAGACCCTTCTCAGGGAGGACGCTGGCCCGTCGCGGCGGGAAGCATCACTTGTGGCGACTATATACCGCAACAGCGGTCCAATGCCAAATAATTCCTTGGCGTCGGCTCGATGTCCGGTCAGATCGAGAAGTCCTGCTCGTACCGCTCGCGCGAGATGACCTGGCCGGGCACGCCGATGACGACCGAGTCGGGCGGCACCGGCCTGATTACGACGGCGTTGGCGCCAATGCGGCTGTCATGACCGATCGTGATCGGGCCGAGCACCTTGGCGCCGGCCCCGATGGCCACCCGGTCGCCCACGGTCGGATGTCGCTTGCCGCGCTCCAGCCTGTTACCGCCGAGAGTGACGCCATGGTAGAGCGTCACGTCGGTGCCGACCTCGGCGGTCTCCCCGATGACCACTCCGGTGCCATGGTCGATGAACAGCCCAGGACCGAGGACCGCGCCGGCTCGACCGCGACCAGCCGCACCGACGGCTTACGCTCCTTGAGCACCTCGCCCACGCCGGTGATCGTGCCGCCAGTGCCGACCCCGGCGACGAAGAGATGGACCGCGCCGTCGGTGTGGCTCACTGTCCGCGTCCCCGGGCTACCCGTCCCTGTCACCGAGCTACCCGTCCCGGTCAGGATCCCCGTCCCTGGCATCGGGCTCCCCGTCGCCGCGACCGGGCTCCTTGTCCGCCCCAAGCCCGGCGGCGGGCAGTTCTACACCTCGTTCGCCAGCGCAGGGCAGCCGGGCCTGCCCGTCGCGAGCGTGCTGTATCTGCGCTACTACGTCAAGTTCCCGGCAGGCTTCGATTTCGGCCGCGGCGGGAAG
>DASWFT010000498.1:0-3101 GCA_036394075.1 Streptosporangiaceae bacterium | reverse complement strand
GCGTTAGGCGGCGCGCACATATTCGTTGATCAGGCCGTTGAGGACGGGTTTTCGGCGGATCTGCCGCGGGTCGATGTCGGTCACGGTCGCGGGGCGAGCGTCACGTTCGTCAGCGGGGACGCGCTGGGCGATGCCCTGGTGCGGCCGCGCCATGTTGTAGTGCGCCTGGTAGTCGGTCAGGACGGCACGCACGTGTGCCTCGCCGAGAATCAGCACGCGATCCAGGATTTCGCGGCGCAGGGTGCCGACCAGGCGCTCGCAGATCGCGTTCATCCGCGGAGCCTGGACAGCGCTGCGCAGGATCCGCGCGCCGGCAGCCTCGAAGACGGCGTCGAACGAGGTGGTGAAGTTCGAGCCGCGATCGTGGATCAGGAATCTCATGGCCTCGAACCGCTCATCGTGGGTGAGGGCCAGGTTGCGGGCCTGCTGCACAGTCCACTCCCCAGTGGGATGGGAAGTGACGCCGCCGAAGTGCATCCGGCGGGTGCCATGCTCGATGAAGACCAGTACGTACAGTCTTCTCAGTAGCACCGTGTCCACGTGCAGGAAGTCGACCGCGAGGATCCCGGCGGCCTGGGCGTGCAGGAACTGCCGCCAGGTCGGGCCTGACCGGCGCGGCGCCGGCTCGATGCCCGCGGCCCGCAGGATCTCATAGACGGTCGACGGCGCTACGGCGAGGCCGAGCTTCGTGAGCTCGCCGTGGATCCGGCGGTATCCCCACAGCGGGTTCTCCTTCGCCAGCCGAACGACAAGGCGGGTGATGCTCCGGGCTGTCGGCGGACGACCGGGCTTGCGCCGCTTGCTCGTGTCGTACTTCTTCGCGGCCAGTCTGCGGTGCCAGGCCAGCAGCGTCGCTGGCGTCACGGGGAAGATCTCTGGCCAGCGCCTCCGGGGGAGGAGCCGCGCCAGCGCGGCGAACCATACCCGGTCAGCCGGGTGGTACCGGACCCGGCTGACGTGGCGGCGGAGCACCGCGTTCTCGTGCCGGAGCACCAGCAGCTCAGCAGTCTTTGCCCGGTCGTCGCGGAACACCAGCGAAGCCGCACCGAGGACCCGGCACGTCAGCAAGTAGACGATCTTGAGCAGCACCCGGCCAGCCAACCATCACGGCGACCGACCTGCTGGCGATCGGGCAGGTCAACCCCTCGGTCGAGTATTCGAGCGGCACAAGATTTCTGGCGCGATCCAGGAGAAACGACAAGCCGTGCTGAACGCCGCCTGCGCCGCGAACCCGCGGCGCTTCACCCGCCGGCCCAGGGCACCCGCCCTGCCCGGCACGGCATGGATCAACAAGCCAGTCACCGTGGAGCTCGGTGCTATGCGACCCGGTAGTTCTGCGGACTGGCTTGCCCTGCACCGGCACCTGGGGCTATGGGATCCGTGGTTCCTGGCATGGGGCGTGCTCGAGGCGGCGACGTGGCAGTTCGCTCGCAAGCCCCGGGCTGGCGACCAGGGCAGTCGGCGCCGGGCCCGGACGGGCCTGCCCAGCGGCGGCTGAGCCTGCCACCTGCCTGGCGCGTGCCGACAACTGCCGCGCCTGGTCGGGCGAGCGGGAGGGCGGCCGTGTCCCGGTCAGCCCGAATCAGGTTTGTCGCCGAGTTCGGCCCGGGCGTCGATGAGCAGCCGGGTTGCGAGGGCGTGGAGGGTGCGGCGCTGGTCTTCGTCAAGGTGCCGGAACAGCCGCTGCCTGACGTCCTCGACTTGCTGCGCGGTGTCCGCGAGTGCCTGCCTGCCGCGGCTGGTGAGGACGATGATGTGCTTGCGCCGGTCGGTGTCGCTGCGCTGGCGGGCCGCGAAGCCGAGCCGCTCCAGGTCATCGATGGCGGCCACCATGGTGGTGCGGTCCAGCCCGGTGAGCTCGCTCAGCTGCTGCTGGGACAGGGGATTCTCGGCCGCCAGCCGCATGATGTGCAGGTGCCGGCCGCGGAAACCGCCCGGGCCGATAGTCCGGTCGGTCAGCGCCTGGAGGGCCTCGCCGAGCCTCATGAGCACGTAACCGGTCTCGTTCGCGAGGACGCCGGCTACCGGGAGCCGCTCTGAGCTGTCGGGCACGGCCACGATGCTATCACGCTGCTGAAGATCAGGAATGTGATGATCAGCCTATTGACAATCAGATTCCTGACGAATAGATTGCATCGCAGCCGGCCGCCGGGCGCGTCATGGTCCGGCACGGGGCAAGGCCAGACGATGGCTGGCCGAAGGATGGGAGGGAGACCGGCATGCTGAACCAGCTGCTGTATGCAGGCCCGCCGCTCCGGGTCCTGCACGAGGAGTATGCGAAGAACGCGCGCATCGACGACGAGGACGTCGCTCTCAGCGGAACACACGAAGGGAGACATCTGATGCGCGGTTTCATCACCCGCCCCCGCGCCCCCAGAGGCCCTAGCCTGGCAGGAGATCTTCCCGAGCCCGTCCCGGCGCCGGGCGAGTGCATTGTGGGGGTGCGGGCATTCGCCATCAACTACGGCGAGCAGGTCCTTATCAAGCAGCGCCCCGATGGCTGGCACCCCGGGCACGAGCGATAAGCGACTGATCCGGCCTAACAGACGCCGGTACCAGGTGACATACGATCCGGGACCAGCCGACGCGGTACGCCCTCTCAACCAATGCCACGGCCACGAACTCCCCACCGGCTGACCACGCGAACGCGCCTGCCATATCGATTGGCATCATGCCTCGGCATGACCGCAACCGCACAGAAGCGGGTCATCTGCGCGCGTCGCGGTAGCCTGTCGGTGGCACGGCCGGACCGCTCATATTCGGGTTCTGGCGCCGGCGGAACACCTTGAGCGTCGCGTTGGTGCTCACACTGGGTAATGGACAGAGCGGCGTGCGATCATCTGTAGCCCAGGCGGCGGTCGGCTGATCATGAGCCACAGGCGCACCCCGGCGGCTCTCGCCTGCTTCCCGGCGAGACCTTAATCCTGTGGGCGGAGGCTCTGGAATGTGCCGCCCGCAGATCCTAGTGAGCGGGTCTTGAGTTTATCGGTCACCTCGTGAGTCGTCTTGTGTCCCAAGTTCGTGCCCGGGCTATCGCCTGGGTGACGGTTGCGTTCTGCTGGAGGGATGGGAGATACCAGGCTGGAGCCGCTGGTGCTGTC
>DASWFT010000497.1:0-7104 GCA_036394075.1 Streptosporangiaceae bacterium | reverse complement strand
GGGGCGTGCCGGTCCGCCCGCGCGGGGCGTGCCGGTCCGCCCGATGTCCCGTCGTCCGAGGCGCAGCCGTGATGCACCTAACCTTGAAGCATGCCCGAGTTCATCTATCAGATGCATGCCGTGCGGATGGTGCGCGGCGACAAGGTCATCCTGGATGACGTAACCCTCGCCTTCCTGCCCGGTGCGAAAATCGGCGTCGTCGGCCCGAACGGCGCCGGGAAGTCGTCGCTGCTCAAGATGATGGCAGGCCTGGAACAGCCGTCGAACGGCGAGGCCAGGCTCTTCCCCGGCTTCACGGTAGGCCTGCTCTCGCAGGAGCCGGAACTGGATGAGAGCAAGACGGTCCTCGGCAACGTCGAGGAGGGCGTGGCCGACGTCAAGGCGCTGCTGGAGCAGTACAACGAGATCGCCGAGAAGATGGCGACCGACTACTCCGATGAGTTGCTCGCCGAGATGGGCCGGCTGCAGGAGCAATTGGACCACAGAGGCGGCTGGGACCTCGACAGCCAGCTTGAGCAGGCCATGGACGCGCTGCGCTGCCCGCCCCCCGACGCCGACGTGAGCCTCCTGTCCGGTGGCGAGCGCCGCCGGGTCGCCCTGTGCAAGCTGCTGCTATCACAGCCGGACCTGCTGCTGCTGGACGAGCCGACCAACCACCTCGACGCCGAGAGCGTGCAGTGGCTTGAGCAGCACCTGGAGAAGTACCCGGGGACCGTGGTGGCCGTCACCCACGACCGGTATTTCCTGGACAACGTGGCGCAGTGGATCCTTGAGCTCGACCGTGGTCACGCCTACCCCTACCAGGGCAACTACACGACGTACCTGGAGACGAAGGCGTCCAGGCTCAAGGTCGAGGGCCAGAAGGACGCCAAGCGGCGCAAGCGCCTGGAAGAGGAATTGGAATGGGTGCGCTCCAGTCCGCGGGCGCGGCAGGCGAAGAGCCGCGCCCGGCTGGACCGGTACGAGGAGATGGCGGCCGAGGCCGACTCCCAGCGCAAGCTGGACTTCGAGGAGATCCAGATCCCGCCTGGCCCGCGGCTTGGCAGCCTGGTGGTCGAGACCGACGACCTGGTCAAGGGTTTCGGTGACACCGTGCTGATGGAGGGCCTCAGCTTCTCGCTGCCCCGCAACGGCCTCGTTGGCGTGATCGGGCCGAACGGGGTCGGCAAGACCACGTTGTTCCGGATGATCGTGGGCGAGGAGAAGCCCGACTCAGGGACCATCCGGATCGGTGAGACCGTGAAGATCTCCTACGTCGACCAGTTGCGGTCCGGTATCGACCCCGACAAGACAGTGTGGGAGGTCATCTCGGGCGGCGAGACGACCATCCGCGTCGGCCACGTCGAGATTCCCAGCCGGGCCTACGTGGCAGCGTTCGGCTTCAAGGGCCCGGACCAGCAGAAACCGGCTGGGCTCATGTCCGGCGGTGAGCGCGGCCGGGTCAACCTGGCGCTGACCCTGCGCCAGGGCGGCAACCTGCTGCTGCTCGACGAGCCAGCCAACGACCTGGACGTGGAGACGCTGTCCTCGCTGGAGCGGGCGCTTCTCGAATTCCCTGGCTGCGCGGTGATCACCAGTCACGACCGCTGGTTCCTTGACCGCATCGCCACACACATCCTCGCCTGGGAGGGCGGCGCGAACTGGTTCTGGTTCGAGGGCAACTTCCAGGCCTACGAGCGGAACAAGATCGAGCGTCTCGGCCCCGAGGCGGCCCGGCCGCACCGGGTCACCTACCGCAAGCTCACCCGCGGCTAAGCGCCATGCGAAGAGGTGCCTGCGGCTAGGCGCCAGCGGAGCTGGGGAACGGGTCAGCTGGGGGTGAGGCCGAGGTCGGGGCCGTGGCCTGCGGCCGATGGCTGGTTGACCAGGCTGTTCGCGGCCATCACCAGATAGTCCCAGAGCTGCGCGGCGTGGGCCTCGTCGAGGTCGAGTTCGTCGAGCGCGGCACGCATGTGCCGCAGCCAGGCATCCCTCTCCGCTTCCCCGATGGTGAAATGCGCATGCCGCATCCTCAGCCGCGGGTGGCCGCGGCGTTCGCTATAGGTACCCGGGCCGCCCCAGTACTGGATGAGGAAGAGCCGCAGGTGTTCCTCGGCAGGCCCCAGATCCTTGCTCGGGTACACCGCCCGCAGCATCGGATCGGCGGCCACGCCCTGGTAGAACCGGTGCGTAAGGCGGCGGAACGTCTCCTCCCCGCCCACGGCGTCGAAGAAGCTCAGTTCCTGTGTCTCACCCATGGCTGTCTCGTTCATAGCTGGCGTCCAGGTTACGTGTCCGGGTTGACCGCCGGGGCCGCCGGGGCCGCCGGCCACTGATCGTCAGGCCCGGCCGCGTGGGCCTGCGCCTTCGCCGTGGCGGCGGATCCCGCGCCCAGGGCACTGGCGACCGGCTCCCCGGGCACGTCCGACTCCTCTAGCGCGATCATCAGCCGCTCCCTCAGTTCGCGGGCGACTTCCCATTGCCCGAGGGGGATCGTCTTGGCGACCAGCCGCATCATGATGGAGTCGCTGGATATCGACTCCACGCCCCAGACCTCCGGTTCCTCTAGGATCACATCGCGCCAGCGTGGCTCCTTCCACATATCGGTCGCGGTCTGCTTCATGACCTCGCGTACCCTCGGCAGGTTCTGCCGGTAGGTCACGGGAAAGTCGATGACCGCCCGGGCCCACCCTTGGGATTCGTTGCCTATCCGGGCAATCGTGCCGTTGCGCACGTGCCAGACGACGCCGTTCACGTCGCGCAGCCGGGTGACGCGCAGGTTGACCGCCTCGACCGTTCCTGTGGCGTCGCCCGCGTCGATGACGTCGCCGACCCCGTACTGGTCCTCGACCAGCATGAAGATCCCGGATAGGTAGTCCCGGACCAGGCTCTGCGCGCCGAATCCGAGGGCGATGCCGAGCACGCCCGCGCTCGCTAGCACGGGCGCCAGGTTCAGGCCCAGGTCACCAGCGATGGTGATGCCGGCGATGCCGAAGATGATCACCGACGTGGCACTGCGCAGGATGGAGCCGAGCGCCTGGGCACGCTGCTGTCGGCGTTCCCGGAAGAGCCCGCGCGAGCCGTCGGCCTCAGAGTCGGCGGCGTGCCTGGTGATCCTCTTGATCGTCCGGTGGGTGACCGCCCTGATAGCCAGGGCGAGCGCCAGCACGAACGCGATGCGCAATGTCACGGTCACCGGGCCGGCCAGGTAGACCCGGGTCAGTTCGGCGGCGCTCCCGTCGTGCGACACATCCCAGATGAGGCGGCATGCGATACCAGGGTCATGGCCGCAGGCGGACTCGAGCGTGGTGGCAGGCTGGGAACCTGCGGTGATGATGGCACCCACCACGGGGAGCACATGCGGGATCACAGGAAGCATCCTTTCGGTGTCGCGGGCCCATCAGGTCCAACCCCATAGTGGCCGGCTCGCTGACCTGCTGGCCGCGCACACCAGTCCCAAGAACAGTCTCGGGACACGGTCTGAAGCCAGATTCCCGTGAGGGCGTGCATTCGCAGCGTGCGGAATGCAAGATGTAGATAGAGAATTGCATTTTCAAAGGGTACACATCGGCATGAAACGGAGATATCGCCAGGTTCGATCTCGCTATAGTTACCTATGATCTACATTGAGTAACCATGCACTGCCTAGTTTGGGGGGGCGTGCCAGTGGCCAGGAAAGGGGCCGGGATGGCGGCAGGGCGCGGCGGGTCGGCCGACGGATTGCGTGCAGCACAGCAGGACGAGCCAGCGGAGAACCTGGCGGGAGCCCCAGATGGCGGGACGAACCCCGCAGGGGCCCCAGACGGCGAGATGAACCCCGCGGGGGCCCCAGATGGCGGGACGAACCCCGCAGGGCCCCCAGATGGCGAGATCCGGCAGGAGATCTCGGTCGCCCGAAGAATCAGGGCACAATGCCTGGCCTCCGGTCGCACCCCGGCAGAGACCGCGGCCGCCATTCATGACCAGTGCGGGCCGGTCTTCGGCACCACGTGGATCCGCGCCCGCCGCATGGCGCTCGGGATCGCCCTGGCCGATGTCGTGGCCCAGATCCGGGCGCGGTATGAGGCCGAGGGCCGGACGCCGCCGCGGTTCAGCGAGACCTTGTTGTCCGCCTACGAGAGCGGCCAGAAGCGGCCCGGTCCCGAGTACCTGCACTATCTGTGTGCCGTCTACCAGGCGGACCCAGAAGATCTTGGCTATCAGGACCCGTGCTTCTGCGGGAACCGGCACCGCAAGCGTGCGGACCTCGCGGCGGGCACGGACGCCGTGGCGACCGGGCGCCGTCTGACCGCTGTGCGACCGGTTCCTGCGCCTCGTGACGGCACAGGCGCGGCAGGCGGCGGCCTGCCGCCGGCCGGCATGGCGGCCGGCGGCGGTGGCGCGGTGACCCCGGTCACCTTAGTGCCGGCCGCAGCCTGGGGTGAGGGCCTGGAGGCCGGAGGAGCCTGGGGCGAGGGCCCGGGGGCCGGAGGAGCCTGGGGCGAGGGCCCGGGGGCCGGAGGCGAGGCGGATGATGACGTCGTCAGGCGGGCTCTGCTCCGGCTGATCGCCGACGCGGGAACCCCGGTCGATGGCCGGTTCTTCGGTGCCGCGGACCGCGTCCGCCGCCGGATGGACGACGCACTGCTTGGCGGGAGCGTGTCGGCGACCATGCTCGACCAGTGGGAGGACACCGCCTGCGGCTACGGCAGGCAGTACCGGAGCGCACCCCCGTTGCGGCTGCTGTGTGACGTGTTGCTGGATCTGGGTGATATCCGCAGGATGTGCGAGGAGCGCCAGCCGCTGGATTTCGCCGAACGGCTCTGCCGCCTCGCGGCGAGGCTGGCGGCGCTGTCCGGCATGACCATGATCAACATAGGCGACCAGCGCCTCGCGCGGGGCTTCTTCCGCACTGCGCGGATCGCCGCGGACGAGACCGGCGACCGGCACCTGCGCGGCTGGGTAGCCGTCCGGGAGTCCATGGTGCCGCTTTACTACGGTGATCCGGGCGAAGCCGCCATGCTCGCGCGGGCGGGCGGCGACCTGGCCGGGCGCAACTCCAGCGTGGCCGGCGTGATGGCCCCGGTCATGGAGGCGCGTGCGCTCGCCAAGCTCGCGTCGGGTGAGAACAGTAGCGTCCGCGAGGCACTGGAACGGGCCAAGGCGGCGCTGGACCGGGCCCATCTGGCGCTCGGCGGGCTGGCCGGGGAGGTCCGTGGCGATACAGCCTTCGGCTACACCGAACGGCAGCTTCTTTTCCATCAGGGCGATGCGCTGGTCAGCCTGGGCGATCACAAGGGCGCCGAGAAGGCGTTCGGGCGGTCGCTCCAGATGTACTCGCGGTGCGAGATCCTCGACAGGTCACTGATTACGCTCGGCCGAGCCCGGTGCAGGCTCGAGGCGGACGAGCCGGAAGAGGCGTTGCGGCTGAGCCGCGACACCGTGCTCGCCCTGCCCCGGCAGCACCGCTCGGGCCTGGTGGTCCGCACCGCCCGGTCGCTCGGCGAGTCGGCCGCCGCGAAGCACGGTGACCTCCCAGCCATCCGCGAGTACCGCGAGGCCCTCCTCACCGGCTAGGGCTCCGGTCGATCGGGCCGTCCACGAGCTCACCGGACACCACGTCGACGACACGCAACGCCCATTCCTCGTCGCCGCGTTCCGACAACTGGTAGGCCAGCAGCCGTCCCTCGCGGTCCGGCTGCCAGTAGTCGAGCGTGGTGGCGCCCGACGGGTCTAGCGCCATGGGTCGATGAGCGCCCGTTCCGGCTCACCCGGGGCCACCGTCATCAGCACGGGGTGTTCCTGATCGGCGCCGCGGTGCAGGAAGAACTGCCGCTGCCCGCGCCACACGGGGGCGCTCACGTACCCGGCGCTCATCGGCTGGCGGACCCGCACGGCCAGGGCCTGCCTGCCCGGCAGGGCCGTGGCCTGCTCGCGCAGCAGCGCGTCCTGGGCTTCCAGCCAGGCCAGGCTCTCGGCACTCGCCGGGTCCTCGAGCCAGCGGTAAGGGTCATCCACGAGAAAACCGTGGATGTTCTCGGTGAGATCGAGGCGGCGCGCCATGGGGTACATGGATCGCACTCTACGAGCCCTGCCCGTTATTCTGTCCTTGGCATGGCGCACCAACCGGGAGGCGGGCGTGCGACGGGTACTGCTGCTCAATGTGACGTATGAGCCGTTGACGACGGTTGGCCTGCATCGCGCGGTGTGCCTGGTACTCGGCGAGAAGGCCGAAGTCGTGCACGATGATGCGGAGGGCAACTTGCTCCGCTCCACCTCGGTCGTCCTGGCCATGCCGTCGGTGATCAGGTTGCGCCGCTATGTCCGGGTTCCGTATCGCAGCAGGGTCCCGTTGACCCGGGGCGCGCTTATGCGCAGGGACAACTACCAGTGCGCGTACTGCGGGCACCGCGCGGAGACCGTCGACCACGTGCTGCCGAGGAGCCGGGGCGGCGCGCACACCTGGGAGAACTGCGTAGCCTCCTGCATGCGGTGTAACCACAGCAAGGCCGACCGCTTGATCGAGGAACTCGGCTGGACCATGCGCTGCGTCCCCGCCGTGCCGCGCGGCGCCCACTGGAGGCTGATCGGAGCCGCGCACGATGGTGACCCGCAGTGGGCGGCCTACCTGGCGGAGTCCAGCGCAGCCTGACGATGCGCAGGGGGTGAGCTGCTGGCGGCCGCGCTGGCGGCGTCCCACCGCTGCTCGATCCGCCCGAAGCGCCAGATGGACAGGGCAACGGCCCAGGTCACGACGAACACGCCGACGATGACAAATCCGGCCTTGTTGATGTCGAAACCCCGCATGAAGGTCCAGAACCCGCCGCCGAGGTGACCCTCCTGGCCGATGAGCCCGAGGATCTCGATGGTGCCGATGAACACGGCGACGAATACCGACAGGGCGGTGATGGTCAGGTTGTAGTACACCTTGCGGATCGGGCGGGCGAAGGCCCAGTCATACGCGAAGTTCATGAAGCAGCCGTCGGCGGTGTCGAACAGGCTCATTCCGGCGGCGAACAGGATCGGCAGCGACAAAACGGCATAGAACGGCAGGCCGCTGATGACGGCCGTGCCCGCGAGGACGAGGAGCGCGACCTCGGAGGCGGTGTCGAAGCCGAGGCCGAACAGCACGCCGATCGGGTATAT
>DASWFT010000496.1:0-1774 GCA_036394075.1 Streptosporangiaceae bacterium | reverse complement strand
GGTACCTGCTGGTGCCCTGGCTTGGAGTCTGGGTCCGGCTGGCCGATGAGAAGTGCCGCCATGCCGGGTCTTACAGCACGTTGAAACTAGTGCCGTGTCAGGCCACGTTTGCCCTGTTAATGATCCGGCGTAGACGAGGATCGCCGGTGTTGCGGTTGCGCCAGGCGATGTAGCGGCGGATCATGCTGCCCTGCTCGCGGTGGCTGGCGTGGTCGGTGCCGTTGAGGGTGAACTCGCGGAGCGCGGTGAACTGCGCCTCGATGCGGTTCAGCCAGGACGAGTTCGTGGGCGTATAAGCGATCTCGACGTTGCTGGCCGCCGCCCACTGGCCGACGCGCTTGTCTTTCCTGGTGGTCAGGTGCGGGCTGAAGTTGTCACAGATGATCGCGATCCGGACCTCGGGCGGGTGCAGGCCGCGCAGGTACCGGCAGAACTCCAGGAACTCGCCGCGCCGCTTGCGTTTCTTGATGTGCCCGTACATCTTGTCCGCGCCCAGGTCCAAGGCAGCGAGCAGGTGCCGGACGCCCTGGGTGCGGGTGTAGGTGGCGCGCATCCGCCGCCGGGGTCCCTCGCCCCGGTCCCTGCCGGTGCCCGCCCGGCGGGCCCATTGCCTGCCGGGCCGGGGCTGCAGGCCGAGCGGCCCGAACTCGTCCATGCAGAAGATCACGCCCGGCTCGCCCGGCACGGGGATCACCTCACCGTCAGCGACCGCGTACAGGTGTTCCACCCGGGCCTTCTTGGCCGCATAGTCCGGATCGCGTGAGGTCTTCCAGGTCTTTATGGCCTGAAACGAGACGTTCTCCGCACGTAGAAGCTCCCGCAGGCCCTCGTGTGAGATGTCGTCGACCACCCCCTCGGCGACCAGGAAATCGGCCAGCTTGGACAGGCTCCACCGGGAGAACGGCAGGCCGTGCTCGGCCGGCCGGGACTTGGCGATCTTCTTGATCCCGGCCCGCTGCGGCAGCGTGAACTTCGGCGGCCGGCCGCCTTTGTACCGGGGGTACAGCGAGTCGAAGCCGTCGGCGTTGAAATTGCGGATCACATCACGGACGCGGTCTTCGCTGGTGAACGCCACCTCCGCGATCTTCGCCACCAGCATGCCCTGGGCGGACAGCAGCACCATCTGCGCCCGCCGCCAGGTCACCACCGACCCGCTACCCCGGCGGATGATCCGCAACAGCCGGGCGCCCTCATCGTCATCGATCTCCCGGACCCGCACTCGTTCAGCCATGCCCGGAGTCTGAAGCGATCACGCCCGCCGGTCCAGCACGTCACAAGATCAAACGAGGCAAACGTTGGCTGATCCGGCACTAGAAGAGGTCAAGTCCGACGGTAGCTCCCGGCTACCCCAGGCTTTGCCTCGCCTGGCCGAGCGCCGCCGCCAGCGCGGTCACCGCCGCGTCGACCGCAACCCTGGCGGTCAGCGCGTGCGTGTGGGCCCGGTCGATGTCACCTAGGGCGATGCAGTCGAAGGCGACTTGCGCGTCATGCTCGGCGGCCTGAAGTTCGCGTGCCGCGGCCTCTAGCGCCGGGTTACCGCTCTCGGTCTCTGGCTCGATCATCCTCGCTCTACCTCCCGGTCTGCGGCCACTGGGCCTTGATCAAGCTGGGCTGCGAAACCTACCCAGCCGAATGGACGTCATGTCTCGGGGGGTTGAAAAGTGTAGCGGGTTGAGTGAGCAGCAGGATTCTTTGGTGTGCTTGAGGACGCGGCCGTTGGTGTCTAGGGAATGTCAGACCCTACTGCGATGATCGGTCCATGGGTTCGGTCAGT
>DASWFT010000495.1:0-20764 GCA_036394075.1 Streptosporangiaceae bacterium | reverse complement strand
ACCGACGGGTGCGCCGATCGACAACCACGACGACTGGGATGACTGGCACGCGCTGCTCAGCGCGGCCGACGTCCGCGAAGCACGGGTCCATGACGCCCGGCACACGGCTGCCACGCTCTTGCTGGAACAGGGCATCGACATCCGGGTCGTGCAGCAGATCCTCGGTCACTCCCAGCTCAGCCAGACCCAGCGCTACACGCACGTCACCACCGAGCTGACCCAGGACGCCGCTGACCGGATGGGCAAAGCCCTGTGGGGATAGCGGTCGGCTTCCGGCAGGGACCGGAAGCCGACCAAAACGGAACTGCAACCAGAAGGATCGACCATGCTGACAGCAGCCACGAAAGCCGAGGTCAGACTCGGTCGGTGGGGCGGGTGGGGCTCGAACCCACGACCGACGGATTATGAGTCCGCTGCTCTGACCGGCTGAGCTACCGCCCCCCGCGCCGCGTGAAGATTACCGCAGAACGTTACCCGCCGGGGGCTGCCGGCCCGCCAGGCTCGTCACGCTACCTGGGGCTCAACTGCATCGCCATAGCGTGCTCCACTAGAGAGATGAGTGTCGCCTTGGTCGACTTCCTGCCCCGCGCGTCGCACTCGACGACAGGCACGTTCGGGCTGACCGACAGGGCCTCCTGGACATCCTGGACGCTGTGCGGGAACTCGCCGTGGAAGCCGTTGACAGCCACGATGAAGGGCAGGCCGGCTGTCTCGAAGTAGTCGACGGCGGGGAAGGAGTCGGCCAGCCGCCTGGTGTCCACCAGGACAACGGCGCCGATCGCACCCTGGATGAGGTCATCCCACATGAACCAGAAACGGTGCTGGCCCGGCGTGCCGAACAGATAGAGGATCAGCCCAGCGTCCAGGGTCACCCGGCCGAAGTCCATGGCGACCGTGGTCGTGGTCTTGTCCGGCACATGCGACAGGTCGTCGACCCCGGCGCTGGCCGACGTCATGACCGCCTCGGTTGTGAGCGGGGTGATCTCCGACACCGACCCGACAAAAGTGGTCTTGCCCACGCCAAAGCCACCAGCCACGACGATCTTGACCGACGTCATGGCGGTCTCCCCCGCGTTGCCCGGCGCGGGCCTAGAGCTTGCGAAGTCCACTGAGCACCCTTTCGAGCAGGTTAAGATCCGGACGGCCGTGCGCGTGGTCGATCTGGTGCACCCTGACTAGCCCCTCCACCGCCATGTCAGCGACTAGCACACGCGCTACGCCCAAGGGCATCCTGAGTACAGCAGATATCTCTGCCACTGAACGCCAGTCACGGCAGAATCCCAGGATGGCCTGACACTCCGGACTAAGAGTCGAAAGGTCGCGAGCCTCATAATGAGAAGCAGCCACCATCGCCTCGATCTGGAGCTGATACCGGGGCTTGGTACGGCCGCCGGTTACCGCATATGGCCGGACTAGCCCGCTCCCGGCACCGTCAACGCCACGTGGGCGCCTGCCACCGCCGACCGGACGTCTTCCTCCGGCCGCCGACCAGTCATCCCGGCCTGGGCCGGACACCGGTGTCTCCTGTCACCTATCTGCCATCCTTCGGCCGAAACCCGCCACGCATATCCGGTGTCAAGGCGCGCCCGACCCGCTCGACGAGCAACGCCATCTCATATGCCACAAGGCCCATATCGCAGTCAGAGGATGCGAGCACCGCCAGGCTTGACCCGTCGCTGATCGCCATCACGAGCAGAAGTCCACGCTCCATCTCCACCACAGTCTGCGTGACCGGGCCACCTTCGAACACCCGCGCCGCACCTTGCGTCAGGCTGGTCAGGCCCGAGGTGACGGCGGCCAGCTGATCCACACGGTCGGCGGGGAAGCCATTCGAATACGCCAGCGGCAGGCCGTCTGACGAGACGACGATCGCATGCGCGACAGATGGAACCCGTTCGACGAAGTTCGTGATCAGCCAGTTCAGATCCTGGACCGGACGAGTTAGGCTCACGACCCCTCCTTTCTCGGCGGCCTCAGCATGAAAATCTCGATGATAGCGGCGGCACCGCCACCCCACCTCTCATGAAACACCGTCGTCCTCACCGCCGGAGTCGTCATCGCCGCGAAGAGCGGCACGGCCTTCCCGGACACCTCGCTGGAAGCTGGCGAACCGATCTCTGGTCACCGAGGCCGACCGGATGGCGGGAGGCGCGGACGTCGCGTCGCCGCTCCCGCTTCCCGCGGTACCAGGAACAAGATTGGCCTTCGGAACCCGCTTCGGGAGCCCAGACATTGTCACGCCACCGGAGGTGGGCGTGTGCACGGCTTCCGCCGCCCGCCACCCTTCGTCCCCCGCCGAAGAAGTCCAGCTGGGCACGCTCTCCACCGAACCGGAGCTGGAGGCGGAGCCGACTCCATCCGCGCTGTGCTTGCCCCGGCGGAACCAGTCCGATTCCACCGACTCGAAGATGGGCAGCCGGTTGCCCTGGCCGGGGTCCGCCGCCGGAGGCACCACGACTTCACGCCTCGGCTGGCTGGTTTCGGCGCCGAACGACACGTCCGGGCGGCTGGCCGGCCGCAACTGCTCATCCACGTCACCATTCACCGGCGCGCCGAACACAGGCAGCGGCCCGGTGCTCGGCACCGACGGTATCGGGCTGGTCGGGGGGTTGCTCTCCCATGAAGGGGTCGCCTGCGGGTAGCCCGCGGTCGCGGCCCCGTCACCGTTCTCCGCTCGCAGCGGCGTAAACCGTGGCGCCCGCGCGGCGGTGACCGCCTGCTCGGCCGCCGTCCGGTCGCCGGCCGACCACTCCGAGGCGAACGGGCCCACGGTGGAGGGAAGCTCCACGCTGCCCGGCGTGTTCCGCTCGAAACGGCGGATCCCTGGTGACAAGCCGCTCATCTCATGGGTAACCACCTCATCCGGCAGCCACACCAGGGCGGTCAGCCCACCGGTCGGCGCGGGGCGCAGTCGCACTCTGATCCCGTGCCGGGCCGCGAGCCGCGCGACGACGAAGAGCCCCATGCGCCTGGAAACCGCGACATCCACCACGGGGGGGTTGTCCAGCCGCCAGTTGGCGTGGGCCATCTCCTCGGCCCCCATGCCAACCCCCTGGTCGGAGATGTCGAGCAGCACTCCCCCGCTGTTCAGCAGGTGACCGGAGACGGCGACCGGCGTTTCCGCAGAGGAGAAGGAGGTGGCGTTCTCCGCGAGCTCGGCGATCAGGTGCACCACGTCGTTCACGGCCGGCCCGCGTACCGCGATGCCCGGCTGCACGTTCAGCGAGACCCGCTCATACTGCTCGATCTCGGACACGGCCGCGCGAAGCACGTCCACCAGTGCGACCGGCTGGTTCCATCGCCGGGAGGCGTCGTGACCGGCGAGCACCAGCAGGTTCTCGGAGTTGCGGCGCATACGGGTAGCGAGATGGTCCATCTGGAACAGGTTCGACAGGCGCTCCGCGTCCTGCTCACCTTGCTCCAGGTCGTCGATCAGCCTGATCTGCCGTTCCACCAGGGACTGACTGCGGCGTGAGAGGTTCACGAACATCGCGTTGACGTTCCCGCGGAGCGCTGCCTCGTTGGCGGCGAGCCGCAGTGCCTCTCGGTGCACCTGGTCGAACGCCCGCGCGACCTCACCGATCTCGTCAGACGAGTCCACGTCGATGGGCTCGACCTCGACCGGGACTCCGGCACCGTCGGTCTCGCTCATCCGGCGCACCATCTCGGGCAGCCGCACTCCAGCCACTTCGAGGGCACCAGCGCGCAGCCGCCGCAACGGGCGGACCATGGACCGGCCCACCACGACGGTCAGCGCCAGCGCCAGCGCCAGCACGAGCAGGACCGCGAGGCCGACCGCGCCAGACGTGATGAGCGCCTGGGTGCGCAGCGAGTCAGCGCGCGCCTTCACCCGCGAGCCCAGGGTCCGCTCGACCGAGCCCATCTGGAAGTTGATCTCGTTCTTCATGGCGCCGTACCAGTCGTCCGCGCTCGCGGAGTCGGTCGCCAGTGAGTTGTTGTTGGCCTGCGCGGTGGAGATCGCCTGCAATTCTTCGGAATTCGCCTGGTAGACGAACGAAGAGGACACGCTGTTTTGCCAGAGCTGACGCTGGTCCACGGTCGAGGATGTGTTGAACGCCTGCAGGTTGCCCTGCTGGTCCGCGAGCGCGGCGTTGAGCGCGGCCAGCTCGCCCGCGGTCATCTGGCCCTGCAGCAGCGACCCGGTGAGGATCGCGCGCTGCTGCGAGGCCTCTTCCTTCATCCTCGACACGAGCCCGAGCACCCGGACGGTCTGGGACAGCGTCGCATCGCTGGATCCTTGCGACGTCTCATCCTCCAGGGCCTGCAGATCTTGGATCAGCTGGGTGTACTTCTGCATAACGACAAGCGGTGGCATCTGGGTGGAGACAGCGGCATTGCGCAATGCTGACAGCCCCGACAGCATAGTCAGCGAGGTGGCCGCCTGTTCCTGGGCCTGCGTGGAGAAGGAACCGCCGATCTGCCTGAGCTCGTTGCTGACCACCGAGGCCGACCGGTCCGCGTCGGTGTACTGCCCCGTGACCACGGCCAGTGCGGCCTGGGTCTGCAGCGACTTGGTGGGGGATGACAGGGAATCGGAGCGGCCGCCCTTGGCGCCGAGCCCGATGAAGTAGACCGTCTGGTCCCTCTCGTCCTCAAGCCGCTGGGCGAGGACCGTGATGTCGGTACTCAGCTTGGCGAGTTGCTCGACCCGCTGATACGCGAGGTAGCTCGTCACAGATGACACGACGCCGATGCCGCCCAGCACCACAGCGGTCAGCGTGGGGATGGCGATAAGCAGGACCAGGCGCGAGCGCACCCGCCAGTTCTTCAGCCCGCGGCGCGCTCCGGTTCCGCCGTGCCTGGCGCTTGCCTGATGACCGCTTTCCGGCTCACCCTCATCGGCCCGGCCGTTGACCTGCACGGACGCCGGGGCGTCCGGTACAGCCTCGGCGGACGCCTGGGCCGATGCCCCGTTGCCGGCCGTCAGCGGTATGCGGCGGGGGTTCTTGCTGCGGGACCGCACGGCGTCTGTACCTCTCACCTAGCGACTTCGGTGGGCCCGCAGGCCCGCAGGACTAGCGGCGGAACCGACATGACGCACCCCTTTCCTGGGTGACGATTCTGCGAGCTCCGCGCGCGGGCGCGGTCAAGGGTTGATCTTAACCTCTTAACCGTCTAACAAGCATCAATACCTACATCGCGTCGGAAAGCAGCTCTAACGTGACGTTTGCTGTATAGCTTGACGCCAGTAGGGTACTCTCTGGCGCTACGGCTGTGTTCCGTTCTGTCCTAACTGTCCGAACTGTCTGGGCCGTGTTCGCCGCCCGCATCTGTTACCAAGGAGGGTCATGAGGTCAGGTCCGGCTGGCGCCAAGATCGTCTCCCGCCGGAGGCCTTCCCGGCGGTCACGCACAGTCTCGGCCGCGATCGCCACAGTAGCGGTGAGCCTCCTCGCGGCCGGTTGCCATGTGCCCTTCACCGGATCAACCACGGCCGCCCTCACCAGGTCATCGATAACCGTGGCCGCCCTGCCAGGGGTGGATAACGCGCCGCTGTACCTGGCTCTCCACAGCGGCTTGTTCGCGAACGTCGGCCTCACCGTCAACATCCAGACCTACAGCTCCGTCGGCAAGGAGATCGCGGCGCTGACCAACGGCAGCGCCAACGTCGCAGTCGGCGACTATGCGGACTTCTTCTACGCGCAGGACGCCGCCAATCACCCGGGCTTCTCCATCGTGGCGGATGGCTACGACGCAGCGCCCAGCGTGATGCAGGTACTCGCGCTGCCCGGCACGATCACCACCCCCCAGCAACTCGCGGGCAAGACCATTGGCACGCCCGAGCCGCAGGCGATCCCGTATAGCACCACCTTGCCCTACAGCGAGGAGACGCTCGCCACGCAGTCGGTGCTGACCGACAGCGGGGTGAACCCGTCGACCGTGCACTGGAAGGCCATGCCCACGAGCCAGCTCCTCGGCGCGCTCCAGAGTCACCAGGTCAGCGCCATCCTCGCCACCGAGCCGACCATCTACCAGGCGGAAACCAAGCTCGGCGCCACTGAGGTGATCGACTCCTGCAGCGGCAAGACTGGGAGCATGCCGCTGACGGGCTATTTCACCCTCCGTTCCTTCTCCCACAACTACCGGAGCACCGTACTGGCATTCCGGTCAGCGCTGTTGAGGGCGCAGGCGCAGGCCGCTCAGGCGGCCCAGGTGCAGGCGGTGCTGGCCAGCGAGGAGCACATGGGGAGCCAGACCGCAGCCCTGGTCACGCTGGGGGTCTACCCGACGTCCTTGAAGGCAAGCAGCTTGCAGCGGGTCGCCGCCCTGATGTCAGAATTCAACCGGCTCAACACGCCGATCACCGTGTCAAGCATGATCTTCCACTGACGCAGCGAGTCAGCTGTCCTCAGCGAGGCCGAGCTCCCGGGCTATGATCATGCGCTGCACCTCGGAGGTGCCCTCGCCGATCTCCAGGACCTTCGCGTCGCGGTAGAAGCGGGCCACGGGGAACTCGTTCATGAAGCCGTATCCACCGAAGATCTGGGTGGCATCCCGGGCATTGTCCATGGCCGCGTTCGAGGCCGTCAGCTTGGCGATGGCGGCGGCCTTCTTGACCGGCTCCCCGGCCACGAGCCGCGCGGAGGCGTCATACCAGGCCAGCCTCGCGGTCTGGGCCCGCACCGCCATGTCAGCGAGCTTGAACTGGATGGCCTGGTAGTGGCCGAGCCGGTGGCCGAATGCCGCCCGCTCGCCGGCATACCGTAGGCATTCGTCCACGCATCCTTGCGCGAGCCCAACGGCCAGCGCGGCAATGGCGATCCGGCCCTCGTCCAGAATCTGCATGAACTGGGCGTACCCGCGGCCCCGCTCACCGAGCAGATGATCGGCGGGTACCCGGCAGGACGCGAAGGCGAGTTCCCTGGTGTCCGAGGCACACCAGCCAACCTTGGAATAGTCCTGCCCGACGGTGAGCCCGGGGGTACCTGCCGGGACGATGATGGAGGAGATCTCCCGGCGCCCGTCCGGCCTGCTGCCGGTGATCGCCAGGACGGTGACGAGGGAGGTGATCGAGGTGCCGGAATTCGTGATGAGCGACTTGCTGCCGTCGATCACCCAGTCTCCGCCGGTCAGCCGGGCGGTGGTGCGCATCCCGCCCGGGATGTCAGACCCTCCGCCCGCCTCGGTCAGCCCGAACGCCGCGATGCGGTTCCCCGCACACAGATCCGGCAGCCAGCGCTGGCGCTGCTCGGCCGAGCCGAACCGGTAAATCGGCATGGCACCGAGCGCGACGGCCGCCTCCAGGGTGATGGCCACCGAGGAATCAATCCTGGCCAGTTCCTCCAAGGCGAGGCAAAGCGCGAAGTGATCGCCGCCCATGCCGCCGAACTGCTCCGGGAATGGCAGCCCGAACAAGCCAAGCTTCGCCATCCGGTCGATGATGGCGTAAGGAAACTCGGCCCGCTCGTAGTAGTCGCTGATCACCGGCGCCACAACCTCGCGGGCGAAATCGGCGACCGTCTGGCGGAGGGCTTCCTGCTCCTCGTCGAGCCGGTAGCTAACCACCCTTTTATGCTACTGGCACTATGGCTTGGGCACCCGTGCCCCGCCGCGCACGTTAGGCTCAGTGGACACTCACTGCCGCCGTCCCGGAGGACGACATGGCGACCCTGACCTGCCCTGCCTGTGCCGCTGAGGTCCAGCAGGACGATCTTATCTGCTTCACCTGCGGTGCCAACCTGCCCAGGGATCGTCCGCTGAACGAGCCGGCCACCCCGCCGACGGTCATGCAGGAGTACCTCCGCCGCGACAGTGCCGCCGCTGCATCGGAGGGCCCCTCCGCCTGCCCGCACTGTGGCGCGGCCATTCGCGAGCCGTCCTCAGTGCTCTGCGTGATGTGCGGGCAGACACTGCCGCAGCCGACCGGGGTCATCTCGCCGGTGGTGCTCCGGCTGTCGTTCCCGACCGGCAACGTCGAGGTCCCCGCCGGAACCTCGCTCGTACTCGGCCGCGATCCGGAGGAGTCCCTCGTGGCGGCGGCTTTCGCGGACTACGACAACGTGTCACGACGTCACGCAACGGTTACCGTCAGCGACGCAGGCCGCGCGACGATCCGGGACGAGCGGTCGACCAACGGGACCTTCGTCAACGGCGACAGGGTGCTGCCGGGAATGGAGGCGCGCCTCGCCGACGGGGACAGCGTCCGGCTCGCCGGCGACGTCACCGCCGAGGTCTCGCTGCCCCGCCAGTGGCGCGACCCCGAGGAGTTCAGCCAGAACGGTCACCGGAATCCGGGCTGAACCACAGTTCCGGCTCGTCGCCAGGGGAAAACCATGGCCGGTACGGCTCGCCGCCCTGCGACAGCCCGGAATCCGGGGGCCGTGACGGGGACTGGCCAGGACGGTTCAGGCCGCCGCCCTCCGGCCGCGCGGCACCACGCTGGTGCGGCCTGTCCGCCCCCCGGTCACGGTCCGCCGTACCCTCTCCCGCCGCTCCGTCATCCCCGGCCAGGCCTTCGTCACCGGCCAGGCCTTCGTCACCCCCGGCCAGGACTCCTGCCTCGCCCCGGTCGCCTGCCCCGCCCCGGTCGCTGGCTTCGCCACGGGCGCCCTCCCCGCCGCTTTCCTGAGCCGGGCGGTAGTCCGGCGACGATGGATGGCCGGCCGGCAGCCGCGCGAGCCGCTCCCTGAGGTCCCCGAGCGGATCCCGGCGAGTTCCGCCGGGTTCGGGCCTGTCGCCACGCATGCCGCGATTGTCCCGCATGCCGAGCATGTTTGGGCCTGCCATGGCCGCCATCCGCCGTGAGACCATCCGGGCAGGAGCGGCATCACGACATCGGAGGCGGCCATGGCGGCAAAGACGACGGCCACGGCCGCGCCAGGACTTCGGCGCGACGCGATCGGGCTGCGCGAGGTCCTCTTCCAGAGCGTCACCGATATGGCGCCGGGCGCCGCCATCGCCGCGTCGATCCCGGCCGGTGTCGCGTTCGCCGGCGGATCCCTGCCGCTCGCCGTCATCTTCGCCTTGATCGCGTGCCTCTTCTGCGCGTCGAGCATCGGCCTGCTGGCCCGGGAGATGCCGTCCGCCGGGTCGCTGGCGACCTACGCCGCCCGCGGCCTGCATCCCTCCATCGGCTTCCTGGTCGCCTGGGGGTACGTGCTGGTCGGGTTCCTGATCCCGCCGCTGGTGCTGCTGCAACTCGGCTTCACCACCGCCGCCACGATCAACGCCGAGTTCAGTGGCTACCCGGCGAGCCTGTGGTGGCCGTGGGCGCTGCTCGGCGCCCTGATCGTGCTCGCGGCCGGCTTCTACGGCATCCGCACGTCAGCCGGGCTGGGCACCGTCCTGGGCGTGTTCGAGATCGGGGTCTTCCTCGTCCTCGCGATCTTCCTGCTGGTGCACGCGGGCAGCCACAACACCCTCAGCGTCTTCACGACCAAGTACACCCCGCCCGGGTTCCGCGGCATCTCGGGGGTGATCGGCGGATCGGTGTACACGATTCTGGCCTTCGGCGGGTTCGAGGGCGCCGCTCCCCTCGCCGAGGAAGCCCGGAATCCGAGGCGCACCATCCCGCGGGCGATAATGCTGGCCACCCTGCTCATCGGCGCGCTCTACGTGTTCACCACGTACGCCGTGGACGTCGCGTACGGGCCGGCCCGGTTCACTAGCTTCACCACCGGCACGGGCGCCGCATCCTGGGTCGGCCTGGCCCGATCGCTCTACGGGATCTTCTGGTTCTTCGTGTTCCTCGCGATCGTCAACTCCACCATCGCCAACGCGAACGCCGGCGTGAACGTGTCCAGCCGCACCGCGTACGCGATGGGGCGGATCGGCGCCTTCCCGCGCTTCCTGGCGCAGGTGAACGCCAAACACCGTTCCCCGGCCGTGGCCATCGTGACCGCCTTCGTCGTGACCGTCGCGGTGACCCTCGGCCTCGGCCTCAGCTACGACCCGGTGACCGCCTTCGTCATGGTCGCCACGGCCCTCGTCATCGTCCTGGTCGCGATCTACATCCTGATGAACGCCGCCTGCATCGGCTTCTTCGCGCGGCGGGGCAGCGGCTTCAACCCCCTGCTGCACCTGATCCTGCCGGTGCTGGGCATCGCCACGTTCGTCCCGGCCTGGCTCACGGCCGCGGGCATCAAGGTGTTCTCGTTCGTGGCCCCGCTGGCGCCCCCGTACTCCTACATGGGCCCCGGGGTCGCCGGGTTCATGATCCTGGGCGTGATCTACCTGGTCTACCTGTACCGGCATGACCCGCGGCGGGTCATCGAGGTCGGGCTCGTGCATCTGGACCCACTGGAAGAATACGAAACATGAGCGAGCTGGCGGGGCGCGGTGCTGCCTGGACTGAGGAGCGAGGAACGAGCGACGAGGGAAGGCGGCACCTCCAAGCGCCCCGAAAGCGAGCGGGAGACACAGCATGAGTGACCTGCAGGTCAGCACCTTCCGGCCGACGCCCGGTCAGTACGCATGGACGTTCGGCGGGGCGCCGCCGCTGGCCCGGATCCGGCCCCCGGCCGTGCTGGAGGTGTTCACCGAGGACTGCTTCGCCGGCCGGGTGCGCAGCGAGACCGACCTGGTCTCGGAGGTCTGCGAGTTCCCCTACCTGAACCCGCAGACCGGCCCGTTCTACATCGAGGGCGCCGAACCCGGCGACACCCTGGCCGTCCATTTCGTGTCTATCGAGCCGGCCAGGGACTGGGGCGCGTCCACCACCGTCCCGCTGTTCGGCGCGCTGAGTGCCACCCACGCCACGGCACTGCTCCATGACCCGCTGCCGGAGATCGTTTGGCTATGGCAGTTTGACCGGGCGCAGGGGACATGCCGGTTCACCGCCCGCCGGGGTGACTTCTCGGTGGACCTGCCGCTGAACCCGATGCACGGAACGGTCGGTGTCGCGCCCGCCAACCTGGAGGTGCGTAGCGCCCTGGTGCCCGACGCGTTCGGCGGCAACATGGACACGCCGGAGATGCGCGCCGGGGTCACCTGCTACCTGGGCGTCAACGTCGAAGGCGCGCTCTTCTCGCTGGGCGACGGCCACGCCCGCCAGGGCGAGGGCGAGACCTGCGGCGTCGCCGTGGAGACAGCGATGAACACGGTCCTCGCGGTCGATCTGGTCAAGGGCAGGACATGCCCGTGGCCCCGGCTGGAGTCAGACACGCACATCATGTCGGCTGGCTCCGCCCGCCCCCTGGAGGACGCGTTCCGCATCGCGCAGCACGACATGGTGCAGTGGCTGGCCGGCGACTACGGGCTGGACGTTCTGGACGCCTATCAGCTGGTCACCCAGGCCGTCGAGTCCCCGCTGGCGAACGTCTGCGACCCGAACTACACGAGCGTGGCGAAGATGCCCAAGCGCTATCTGCCCGCGGCGGACGCCATGGACAGCGCCCACGCGCGCCTCAGCGCATTCGCCGACTCCTACCGGGGGGCCTAGCGCCGCTCAACGCTGCTCGCTGTCCAGCGCGGCCATCTGAGGCGCGTCGTAGCGGTCGCCGGCCACTTCGCCCGCCGGGATGGCGTCCTCGATGGCCGCGAGCTCGTCGGCGGTGAGGGTCAGGTCGAAGGCGGCGAGCGCCTCGGCCAGCCGGTCCCGCCGCTTGGTGCCGATCAGCGGGACGATGTCGCTGCCCCGGGACAGGACCCACGCGATGGCCAACTGGGCGGTGGTCGCGCCCCGCTGCTGCGCGATCTTCTCGAGCGCCCCGAGCAGGCCGAGGTTGCGTTCCAGGTTCCCGTCGTGGAACCGGGGGAAGCGGCGCCGCGGGTCGCCGGCTCCCAGCCGGGCCGTGTCGGTGCTCAGCAGGCCGCGGGACAGGATGCCATAGGCCGTCACGCCGATGCCGAGCTCGCGCACGGTGGGCAGGATCTCACCTTCGATACCCCGGCTCATCAGCGAATACTCTATCTGCAGGGCGGTGATGGGATGGGCCGCCTGCGCCCGGCGGATGGTCTGCGCCCCCGCTTCGGACAATCCGACATAACGAACATATCCGGCGTCAATCATCTCCGCGACCGCGCCGACGGTCTCCTCGATCGGCACCGCGGGATCCAGCCGCGCAGGCTGGTAGAGGTCGACGTAGTCGGTGCCGAGCCGGCGCAGGGAGTAGGCCAGGGAGGTCTTTACCGCAGGGGGGCTGGCGTCGTAGCCGACGAAAGCACCACCGGGGTCGCGTTGCGCGCCGAATTTGACCTGAATGAACACGCTGTCGCGGGGCACGCCGCGCAGCGCGTCGCGCAGCAGCATCTCGTTATGCCCCATGCCGTAGAAATCGCCGGTATCAAGCAGGGTGATCCCCGCGTCCAGGGCGGACCGGATGGTGGCGATGCTCTCCGCGTCGTCCGCCGGCCCGTAGATCCCGGACATGCCCATCAGGCCGAGCCCGGCCCTGGACACCTGCGGCCCGCCCCGGCCCAGTGGTATCCGGTCGAGCGTGATCCTCTCCATGATTACAACGTTACGCCCGGGCCGACCCCTACGCGGAGTCGGCAGCGTGCACCCGCTCCCCTCCGACGTAGGTGAGCAGCACCGTGGTGGCGCCGATCTTCCCGGCCGGCCCGGCGAACGGGTCCCGGTCGACCACGATCAGGTCGGCGAGCCTGCCCGGCTCGATGGCCCCGGTCTGGTCCAGGTTGTTCACGTACGCCGACCCGGCCGTGTAGGCGGCCAGCGCGGCGCCGAGACTGAGCGCCTGGCCGGGCAGCAGCGGTTCGGCCGCGGGCTCGCCTGCGCCCGGCGGAAGCGTCCTGGTCACTGCGGTGTGGATTCCCCACAGCGGGTTGGCGCTGCTCACCGCCCAGTCGCTGCCCGCGGCCAGCATTGCACCCGAGCGCAGCAGGTCACCGAACGGGTATTGGCGCACCGCTCGCTCCGCGCCGAGGAACGGGATGGTCAGGTCATCCATCTGCGGCTCATGCGTGGCCCAGAGGGCCTGCATGTTCGCGGTCACGCCCAGTTCGCGGAACCGCGGGATGTCATCGCCGTGCACCACCTGCAGGTGCGCGATGTGATGGCGGCCCGGGGTCGGGCCGTTCGCGTTCCGCGCGGCGGCGACGGCGTCCAGCGCCTCCCGCACGGCCCGGTCACCGATCGCGTGGAAGTGCACGCCGAATCGTTCCGCGTCGAGGCGGGTGACGTGCTCGCGCAGTTCCTGCGGGTCCACGTAGGACATGCCGCGGTTGCCGGTCTGGCGGCCGCACCCGTCCAGGTAGTCCTCGATCATGCCGGCGGTGAAGTTCTCGGCCACCCCGTCCTGCATGATCTTCACGGTGTTCGCCTGGAACCGGCCCGCCCGGCCCGATTCCGCCCCGCCCGATCCCAGCTCGCCCGATCCTGGCTCGCCTGATCCTGGCTCGCCTGATCCTGGCTCGCCTGATCCTGGGCGGTGCGCCTCCCGGCGGGCGAGTTCCCGGCGGGTGAGCAGGTCAGCTAGTTGCTCGCCGCCGCGGCCGCGGTCCCACCAGAGGGCGCCCTCCACCCGCGCGGTGAGCCGGCCGGCCGCCGCGGCGGCCAGGTAGACCGGCAGCGGGTCGGCGTGGCCCAGGTAGTCCCCGACGATCGCGTCCTGCCATGCGGTGATCCCGAGGGAGTGCATATGCCGCTGGGCCAGCAGCAGCCCGGCCAGCCGCTCATCGAGGGAGGCCGCCGGCACCAGCCGCCCCACCAGGGTGGCCGCACCCTCGTGCAGCGTGCCCTGTGGCGTGCCATCGGCCGTCCGCTCGACCCGGCCGTCGGGCGGATCCGGGGTAGCGGCGTCCAGGCCGGCCAGGTCGAGGGCGCGGGAGCTGACCCAGGCGCCATGGCCGTCCCGGTTGGTGAGGTAGGCAGGCCGCCCGCCGACCGCGGTGTCGAGCAACTCACGGGACGGCGTTCCGCCCGCGAACCACTCCATCCGCCAGCCGCTGCCCGAGATCCACTCCTGGTCCGGGTGCGCGCGGGCGTAGCCGGCGATCACCGCCAGTGCCTCGTCGGCGCCGGCCGCATCGGTGAGGTCGCAGCGGAGCATGGTCACCCCGGCGAACGCCGGGTGCACGTGCGCGTCCTGGAACCCGGGCAGCAGCGCCCGGCCCCGCAGGTCCACCACCTCGGTCCGCGGGCCAGCCAGGTCCCGGATCTCGCGGGCGCCGCCGACCGCCATGATCCTGCCGTCGCGCACCGCCACGGCGTCGGCCGGCGGGCCGTCACCGCCATCCGGCCGATCACCGCCACCCGGCCGATCACCACTACCCATGCCAGCCGGGGAGGCCGCGACCATGCTCCGCCGAGCCGCGTCCGCCGTGTAAACCGGCCCGCCGGTGAAGATCAGGTCAGCCGGAGCCGCGTGTCGTCGTATGTCCACGCACCTATGATCGCGCTCCCCCGGCCCGGCAGGGGTGGAGCGGGGCTACCGCCAGACGGAGGTGATTACGGCTGCGGTCGCGGCGTTGGCGTTGGGCGGCAGCCGGTACAGGCTCTCGATGGTGTGCAGCACGCTGTAGTGGGTGATCGCCACGGCGGACTTGCCCGTCCGCACCTGCTGGCCGACGAAGATCGTCGGGATCTGGTTGCTGGCGCTCCCGTCGTCCTCGTCCCAGGTCACAATCAGGAGGCTGGCGTGCTGCTGGGCCCAGGTGGCGTAGCCGCCCATGGTCCGCTTGAGCCAGCTGTCCCCCGTGGCCACCGAGCAGTCGTGCATGTCGTTGCACAAGTTCGGGATGACGAACGAGACATCAGGAAGCTGGCCGTAATTCCCGGTGGGGAAGCTGGTCAACGACCGCGTGGCCGACGGTGGCACGTTGCTGAAATCGACCCAGGGCACGTGCTTGCGGGCATACTCACCGCTCGAGCACACCGAGCCGCCGGCCGCAGGAAGGCTCTCGGCGTATCCCGTGAAGGTCTTGTGCGCTGCGATCAGCTCGGAAGCCAGATTCGTGGTATCGAACGTGACGGGGCAGCTGTCGCTGCTGACGCCCTGGGTGCTGCCCGAGAACAAGGCCAGGTAGTTCGGCTCACTCGGATGGGCCACCGCGTGCGAGTTCGTGAACACAGTGCCTTGCCCGGCAAGCTGGTTGATGTACGGCGCCTGAGGATTGCCGATCGCTTCGCCGTAGGAGTGATTCTCCATGACCACGACCACCGTGTGGGCGATCGCCGGAAGTGTGGCTGCCTGCCCGGCGTTGCCGGCAGGCGTCCTCGCGGAGGCATTCTGCCCGGCTGACGCCGGCCCGGTCGCGTGCCCCGATCCGGAGTTCGGGGATGTGTCCGGGGCCGCTGATCCGCATGCCGGGAGGGCCAATGCGGCAGCGGCCAGGACCGCGGCGGACCTCACTAACGGCCATGGTTTCGTGCGCAGCACGCCCAGCACGCCCAGTACTGCATGGCTGCAGGTCAGGACGGTGGCGGTGAAACGCGGGATCAGGCCGCCGGTCCCGCTGGCCATGGGTCGCGGTGATTTCCCTGAAAACACCGTTGCCACCATGGCGAGAGGGCTGCCCCGAGCCCGCCTCGCACCGCCCTGCCACACCGTCAGGCCGCGCACTCCCGGCAGATTGGCCGCCCGTTGCGGTCTTCCGCCAGCTGACTCCGATGATGCACGAGGAAACAGCTGGAACACGTGAACTCATCGGCCTGGCGCGGAATGACTCGAAACGACAGCTCCTCGTTCGACAGATCCGCCCCAGGAAGCTCCAGCGACTCTGCAACGTCATCTGGGTCGATGTCGATCGTGCTGGAAGACTTGTCCATCCGCCGCGCCTGTAGTTCCTGCAGGCTGTCTTCGGTGAGTTCTTCGTCAGTCTTCCGCGGGCTGTCATAGTCGGTTGCCATGTGGGTACTCCACCCCCTCCATTCGTTGTGCGCCTCGTCGCGCGGGTGTAACGCTTGGCGAGCCGCAGTTGTGCCCGATTCCGGCGGGGAATTCTGTCACGTCCCGCCGCCCGGCACACGCAGGGCACGGCACTGCGGCTTCGTGTCTGGGTCAGGCATCCCGCGCAGCCCGCAAAGACAGCCCCTCCAGAACGTGCCTCGGACGGTAAGTTCCCCAGATCACTGCCGCTAACCAGGCAAGAGTGCGTATGGTACGAAACGCACTCTTGCCATCCCTGCAGGACCCCGCGGAGACACCGCATGCCCTTCGTCACGCCACTGGGGCCGGACGATCCCCGGCGCGTCGGCCGTTACCGGCTTTCCGGACGCATCGCGGACTATCCGGCTGATCTTGGCCCGACGAACAGCTACGTCGCCCGGCTCCCGGACGGCTCCATGGCGTCCGTCGCCCTGCTGGGCAAGGACTGGGCGGCGGGCGGCGCGGCGCGGGACCGGTTCACGGCCGAGGCCAGGGCGGCGCGCCGGGTGGCGCCGTTCTGCGCGGCACGGGTCCTTGATGCCGGGTTCGACGGGGATGAACCTTACCTGGTCAGCGAGTTCGTGGAAGGGCCGTCGCTGACCGAGGCCGTCGGCGCCGAGGGTTCCTTCGCGGAAGCCGATCTGACCGCGCTGGCCGTGGGTACGGCCACCGGCCTCACCGCGGTTCACCAGGCCGGGCTGGTGCACGGGGACTTCGGCCCGGATCATGTGGTGCTCGGCGCCGAGGGCCCGCGGATCGTTCATTTCAGCATCACTCCGCCGTATGGTTCCGCCACGCCGTCCGCCGACATGCTCGCATGGGCGCAGACGATACTGTTCGCCGCGGCGGGCCGCCCGGCCATCGGCCCGCAAGACCTGAACTTCCTGCCGGAGCCGCTGCGCAACACGGTGGCGGCCTGCCTGGCCCCCGACCCGGCCAGCCGACCGCCTGCCCGTGGTGTCGTGACGACCCTGCTCGGCCGCAGCGATCCCGCGGCCGGCCTGCTGGCGGAGGGCACCAGGCAGGCCCGCGCGGCAGCCCGTGGCTTCCCCCGCGCCAGCCCGGGGAGGGCCACGGAGGAATTCCCGGCCATCACCCGGTCCTCGGCCACGGCCCGCCGGGTGGGCTGGGTCAGCGCCTGCGTGGCGTGTGTCGCCGCGATAGCCACCGCGAGCACCTTCATCTTCATGCACCACCAGGGCAGCGGCAGCAACGCGCTGCGGTCCACGTCAGACAATCGCACAGCATCGTCGGCCAAGGAAGCGTCGCCCTCGCCGTCGGTCACCGCGACAATCCCGGCGGCCCTGGCGGGTGCCTGGTCCGGGGAGGTGCACCAGACCGATCCCGTGGTGCAGGTGACCGTCACGATCACGCTCACCGGGGGGTCATCGGCCGGGACCATCTCCTACGCGGAGCTCAAATGCTCGGGCCACCTGCAGCTCGTCTCCGCCGCCGCCGGCCAGCTGACCCTCGATGAGGCGATCAGCACCGGGCAGCAGAGCTGTACAGGCGGTGTCGTCACCCTGACCCAGCAGGCCAACGGAACCCTCACGTTCAGCTTCAGCCGGTCCAACGGCCCCAGCCCGACCGGCGTCCTGACCAAGCGGGCCTGACCAGCCGGAACGGGCCCGCGACGGCTGCGCGCCGCTCAGCAGGGCGCGTCCCGCTCCGGATCGAGGCCCGCGAGCAGTTCGTGCAGCGCGCCGAACAGCCCGGGCTCGGCCGCGATGGTCAATTCCGGGTTGGCCAGCTTGCCGTTCAAGCCGCCGAGCCGCGCGCCCGCCTCGGTGGCGACCAGCCCGCCGGCCGCGAAGTCCCAGTAATTCACGCCACGCTCGTAGTAGGCGTCCACCCGGCCCATCGCGAGCGAGCACAAGTCCACGGCGCACGAGCCGCCCCGGCGGATGTCGCGCACCCGGGGCAGCACAGCCGCGACGACCTCCCCCTGCACCGCGCGGCGTGCCGCCGTGTACCCGAACCCGGTCGCCACCAGCGCCTGGTGCAGCGGCACCGGTGCGTTGCAGCGCGCCGCGACCGGCGGCTGCCCGGCGGACCGCGACCAGGCGCCCTCGCCGAGGACCGCGGTGAACACCTCACCCCGGGCCGGGACGGCCACCACCCCGGCCACCACCGTGCCGTCCACCTCGGCCGCGATGCTGACCGCCCAGTCCGGCAGGCCGTACAGGTAGTTGACGGTGCCATCCAGCGGGTCGACGATCCAGCGGACCCGGCCGTGGCCGGACTCCCCGCCCTCCTCCCCCAGGATCGCGTCTCCCGGCCGCTCAGCCAGCAGCAGCCGCGCGATCAGGGCTTCCGCGGAGCGGTCCATCTCGGTCACCACGTCGGTCGGGCTCGACTTGGTCTCCGCTACCTGCGGGCGGCCCAGCGGGCCGGGCGGGCGGCGGCTCACCAGCAGCCGTGCTGCCTCCTGCGCCGCGGAGCACGCCAGGTCGAGCAGGCCGGCCGGATCCGGATCGCTGTGCTGTCCCCGCTCGCCTCCAGGGCGCTTTAGGGCGCTGCCTTCCCTCGTCGCTCCTCGCTCGTCCCTCGCTCGTCCCTCCTCAGTCCAGGCAGCGCCGCGCCCCTCCGGCTCGCTCACGCTCTGCTCCTCGGTCCGGCTGGGCAGCAATCGTTATGGCAAATGTCGGGTGGTGGCCGGAGGGTGCCCAGCGACGCCGGGGGCACCCGCCCATCGACCTGTTCCCGGACCAGTTCGGTGATCATCGACACGAACCGCGGGTGGGTGCCGGGGGTGGCCGCCCGGGCCAGCCGCAGGCCGAGCCGGTCGGCGGCCTGCGCCGCCTCGACGTCCAGGTCGTGGACAACCTCCATGTGGTCGGAGACGAAGCCGACCGGCACCAGGACGGCCGCGGCGGCCCCGGAGCGGGCCAGGTCCGCAAGGTGGTCGCAGACGTCGGGGCCGAGCCAGGGCTGGGCCGGCGCCCCGCTGCGGCTCTGGTACACCAGGCGCCACGGGTGCTTGACGCCAACCCGGTCCGCGATCAGGCGCGACGCCTCGGCCAGTTGCGCCTGGTACAGGCCGCCTGGCGGGGGCCCGCTGGATGCCGCCATCGCCTCGGGCACGCTGTGCGCCGTGAAAACCAGCGGAACATCCTTCCTAACGTCTGCTGGCAGTGACTCAATCGCCGCCCTGGCGTGCTCGGCAAACGGCTCGATGAAGCCCGGGTGGTTGAAGAAATGCCGGAGCTTGTCGATCCGCGGGGCCGCCGGGCCGACCTCGGCGCACGCGGCGGCGATGTCGCCCCGGTACTGCCTGCAGCTGGAGTAGGAGCCGTAGGCCGAGGTCACGAACGCGACCGCGCGGCGCACCCCAGCAGCGGCCATGTCCCTGACGGTCGCGGTGAGATAAGGATCCCAGTTCCTGTTGCCCCAGTAGAGGGGCAGGTCGAGGCCGGCCGCCGCGAAGTCCTTGCCGATCGCGGCGAGCAGGTCCCGGCACTGCTGGTTGATCGGGCTGACCCCGCCGGCCGCGTAGTAGTGCTCGGCCACCGCGGCGAGCCGTTCGCGCGGTATCGCGCGGCCCCGGGTGACGTTCTCCAGGAACGGCATGACGTCATCGGGACCTTCCGGTCCACCGAAGGAGACGAGCAGGAACGCGTCGTAGTCCGGCATGACACCATCCAACCAGGGACGCCGGGCAGCCCAGGGCCGGGCGGGCGCCCGGTCAGCCGTAAGTCTGCGCGTACTGCCGGGCCAGGGCGAGCACCTCGGTCACGTACCAGGTGGCATGGTTGTAGGCGTAGATGGCGCCGACCAGGCCAGCCGGAGTGGCCGCGCCGGCCGCGCACAGGTACCGGGCCGCCGAGGGGACAGCGTCGTAGGGGTCCATAATGTTCGGCGGGTCCGGCTCCCCGAAGGCCGTGATGCCCCACGTCGCCCAGGTGGACGGCAGGAACTGCATGGGCCCGAGCGCGCCAGCGCTGGACGGGCCCATGTTGCTCCCGTCGCCGCTCTCGATCTGGCCGATGGCGGCGAGCACCGTCCAGGACAGCCCCGGGCAGTACAAGGCGGCCGACTGCTGGAACAGTTGCAGGTAGCTGGCGGGCTTGCCGCCGGGCACGGTCCGCTGCACAGGCAGCAACTGCTCGCTGCGCAGGCTGACCACGGTGTCCCCGGACCCGGCCGCGCCGCGTACCGCACGGGTGAGCGCCGCCAGCCCGGTACCGGGCGCGCTGATCAGCGCGACCACGCTGCGGACCAAGCCGAGCGCACCGGACGCGCGGTTGCTGACCAGCACGTCGATACCGGACACGCCGAGGGGTGCCGAGCCGCCGAATACCAGGTCCTGGCGGGCGGCCCCGGTCAGCCCGTACCGGACGCCGCTGCGCAGGCCCAGCCGGTGCGCCGCGTCCTGCGACGCCACAAAGCGGCCTTCGGCCAGCGCGGTCCACAGGCTCTGGTCCGATGCCGTAGCCAGCGGGGTCCAGGACCGGAACTGCTGCGGGTCCACGCCGAGCACGTTGGCCTGGCGGTCCCCGACCTTGATCGCCGCACCGTCCGCGGTGATCACGTTCCGGACCCCGGGAAGCTTGCCGAGACGGGTGATCTGCGCGGCGCTGAGCCCGTGTGGCGCGACCAGCAGCAGGTCCGGCAGGACGATCTGCCGGTACGCCGTGGCGCTGCTGGCAGCGTTGCTGGCGGGCTTGCTGAGGGTGCGCCACGTGGGCGGGGGCGGGTACATCATGGCAGCGGCCCCGGCCACCAGCGTTACCACTGCTGCCGCGGCCGCTAGCACCCGTACACAGGGCTTGCCGGCGGCACCAGCTAGCGGCGCTCTGCGCCGAAACAGGCGTCTCATCGCGTCTCAACCCTAACGGGGAAGGCGTCCGGACTGAAGGCCGGTACCGCCGCTTTCGCCAAAACGCTTGCTGGCACCGGGGTGTACACCAGATAAACGCTGGTCGGCCCCGATACGTTCAAACGGGCGGTTGGCCGCATGACGCAAGCCCGGGCCAG
>DASWFT010000494.1:0-11938 GCA_036394075.1 Streptosporangiaceae bacterium | reverse complement strand
AGTCGTCGGTTCTTACACGATCGGAAGCGGCACTAACGCCAAGACGTTCGGTTTCACGTGGTCCAGGCACACCGGGTTCAAAGTCGTGAATGCCCCGCAGGGCCTGGGCGCCACCACGATCAATGGCGTAAACGACGCGGGCGACCTCGTCGGCTTCTACACCGACGCCGCCGGGAACACGCACGGTCTGCTCTGGGCGGCCAGCCGCCACACGGCGCCGTTCGCCCCGAGGGTGACCCAGTTCGCGCCGCTGACCCCAACCACGTCGCCCACCCCGATGACGTCGGCGACGCCGACCATATCTGCGACGGCGACGCCGACCACGACCACATCGCCGGCGCCAACGGCGGTGTCTTCTTCGCCGCGTCACTGGTGAGCCAGTGACCTAACGAGGCGGTGGCGGGGCGGCCGGGGCTTTGTACCCGGCCGCCCCGCGCTGACCTTGCCCGGGCGCCGCGCCGGATCTATAGCGGTCGGCCGGACACCGGCCCGACCCGGCAGCAGACATCGATCTGACGCTGGGCGCTCTCACCGGCCTGATCAGGGCAGGCAAGATCTGTTGTGCGGGCGGCTCGACGTTCCTGCCGTCACAGATCGTCGAGGCTCAGTGGGCCGCGCAGCGGCGCGGCCGGGAACGGTTCCTCTGCGAGCAGCCGCCGTATTCGATCCTGGTGTGCGCTGTCGAGGCCGAGGTGCTGCCGTCCTGCCAGCGCTACGGGATGGGCGTTATCCCGGCGCAGAATGGTGCACTGACGGTAGTGTCCGGTTTGGCAGACAGGGACGGGTTTCCGTTCACGAAATCGATCCGGGAGTGACCACGTGGGCGTATCCAGCTCGCCAGCGCTGGAATGGCCGCACACCGCGCGCCACTCGATCCGGTTCACCTTCGCTGCCCTGGTGGCTGTGCCGACTGTCTGCCTGGTGCTCTGGGGACTGGCCGTGAGCGTCACACTCGGGAGAGTGCTGACTGGGCGCGGCCTTTCCGCGCAGAACCACCGGGAACTGGTCGAATTAGTGCTGCTAGCCGGCACGGGCCTCGCCGTCAACTTGCGACCCGGAATGGACAGCCGAGGCAAGACTCTAGCTGGGCCATGGTGTCCGGCAGCCCGGCAGCTTCGATGGGCATCCATCCGTACCTCCGCCGTTGGCGGAGGTACGGATGGATGCTAACCAAGGGTAGCGGGCGTGGACAGCCGGGTGCCCGCCGGAGGGCTGGCCGGGTTGCGGGGCAGGCAGGTTGTGTGGCCGGTCCGGTCGGGCGCGGTGCCTCCGCTCGCCGATGGTTTCAGTGCCAGGCAGGAGAGCGCGCCCGCCCTTGGGGCGACGCTCCTTCCGGGCGCCGTGGCGGTGCTGGTGCCCGGCCGGGTGGCCACGGAGGGGTCGCGGGACTGGCTGGGGTCGTGCGGCAAGACTCAGCTCGCGGTGTCTTTCGCGGAGTCGCTGTGGCAGTCCCGCGGGGTGGACTTGCTGGTCTGGGTCGTCGCCACGAGCCGGGCGTCGGCGCTGTCCGGCTATGCGGAGGCCGCGGTCACGGCGATGGGAACCGATCCTGCGGGTGATGCCGAGTCGGCCGCCGCCCGCTTCCTTGGCTGGCTCGGCGAGATCAGCCGGCCGTGGCTCGTGGTGCTCGACGATCTGTCCGACGCGGCGGATCTCGAAGGACTCTGGCCGGACGGGCCGGCGGGCCGGGTTCTGATCACCACCACGAATTCCGCGACCCTTTCCGGCAAGCACCGCGCGCTGGTCCTCCCGGTCGGGGTTTTCAGCGCTCGCGAGGCCCTGAGCTATCTGATGGGCCGCCTCACTGCGGACCCGGACCAGCGCATCGGAGCGATAGACCTCGTCAAGGATCTTGGCGGCGAGCCGCTGGCGCTCGCCCAGGCCAGCGCGGTGATCGCGAGTTCGGCGCTATCCTGCCGTGATTACCGGGAGTATTTCGCGCAGCGGCGCGAGCAGATGGCAGAGCCTGCGGCCGCTGCGGTCACCTGGACGTTTTCTGTCGAGCAGGCTGACCGGCTGTCGCCGGGCGGTGGTGCCCAGTCCCTGCTGGCACTTGCTGCGCTGCTGGGCGGCCATGGGATTCCCGGCGAGGTCTTCACCACGTCGGCTGCGTGCAAATACCTTGCGGGAGACGGCGCCGGGCGTCCGGCTGACCGGGAGCGTGCCCGGGGCGCATTGCTCACTCTGGAGCGGGCGGGTTTGCTAGCCATCGATCCACCGGGCACGCCGCCGACGGTCCGGATGAGCTCGGTGATTCAGGCGGCGGTCCGGGCGGCGATGCCCGACGGGATGCTTGATCGGACGGCGAGAGCTGCAGCAGATGCGCTGCTGGAGGTGTGGCCCGGGGATGAGCTGCAGGCGTGGCTTGCTGAGGGCCTGCGGTCGTGTGCGGCCAGCCTTCAGCGGATCGCTGGAGACCTGCTGTGGGCGGGTGGCTGTCATCCGCTGCTGCTGCTTGCCGGGCGGAGCCTGGACAGCGCGCGCCTGACCGGCCCGGCCGTCGAGTATTGGACCGAGCTTGCCGCGGTCAGCGACCGGGTTCTCGGGCGGGGCCACCCGGACACCCTGGTAATCGGCCAGCAGCTGGCCGAGGCGTACCTGGCGGCCGGCCGGGTGGCGGAGGCCGTTTCGTGGTTTCAGTGGGTTCTGGCCAACCGGATCCGCGCGCTCGGGCCGGATCATCCCGGCACCATCGCGGCCCGACGTAATCTCGGCCATGCCTTGGTAGCCGCGAACCAGCTCGGCGTTGCGCTCACTGTCCTGGACGAAGCAGTCGGCGATTATGAGCGCGTCCGCGGAGCCGACCACCTCGACACGCTCGGCACGCGGAATGAGCTCGCCGCCGCGTACCGCAGCGCGGGGCAGTTCGCTGACGCGATCCGGTTGTGCCGCCGCACGCTAGCTGACCGCGAGCGCATTCAGGGATCCCAGCATCCCGATACCATGACCACCCGCCAGCAGCTGGCCGACGCCTACCTGGCCGACGGCCGGCTCAAGGACGCCACGTCCCAGTACAAGCGGGCCCTCGCCGACCGGGAGCGCGTCCTTGGCCCCGACCATCCGGACACCTTCGGCACTGTCAGCGCCCTCGCCTCCGCCTACCACTTGGCGCGGCGGCTCCGGGACGCGCTCCCGCTCTACGAGCGCGCGCTCCGTGACCGGGAGCGCGCACAGGGACCGGACCATCCGGATACCCTCGGCGCGCGCGGCAACCTCGCCTCCGCTTACCACTCTGCGGGCCGACTGGCCAGCGCGCTGGAACTATACGAACAGAGCCGCGCGGACTGCCAGCGGGTACTGGGGGCCTCTCACCCGGACACCCTGGCCGCACGCGCGAACCTGGCGCACGCATACCACGACCTAGGCCGCCTGACCGAGGCGGTCACACTGCTCCGGGACACCCTCGCGGATTGTGAGCGGTTCCTGGCCCCCGCCGATCCGCTGACCATAGCCGTGCGAGAGAGCCTGGACGCCGTGACCAAGGGATGACCCGCTCCGCCCCTGCGCTGCCTGCGTTCGTCCCCCCGGCTGCCTGCCTAACCAGCGGGAAGCTGATAACTCCTGATCCCGTGCCCCGCGTCGAGCTCGAGTAGCGCTCCCCGCAGAATCCCGTCGCCGTACTCGCTGCCCGGATTGATGGCAAGCGCCCGGCCCAGCCTGACCGCTCCCCTGGATTCGTGGATGTGCCCGTGCAGCCCGAGCATCGGCTGGTGCCGCTCCAGCACCCGGCGCACACCCTCGGAACCGACCGATTCCATTACCACGGCACCGCCCTTGACCACGGGCTTCAGGGAATCATCGAGCGCCGGTGCCCGGTCGATGGCGGTGCGGGCCGGCGGGACATGCAGGTTGAACACCGCGCGCTCAGGCCGCGGCACCTCGGCGGCCAGCTTCTCGATCCGCTGTTCCAGCTCGTCATCGTCCATCTCCCTCGGGGTGTTCCACGGGGTGCGGTTGGACCAGCCACAGGAGATCATGGTGATGCCTTCGCCAAGCTCGATGAGCTGGCCCTCGGTCTCGGTCACGCTGGGCGACTCCCGCAGCATTTCCCGGAGTTCGGGCGGGTCGTCGTTGCCGGTCATTATGTAAAGCCGAATACCGGTCCCGGCCAGCCTCTGCTCCGCGAGGTCCAGCCAGCGGGCCAAGGTCTCGCGCATCAGCGACATGAAGACCGCTTCCACGGCGGCGGGCTGGTCCCAGGTCTCGTCGAGTTCCTCATCGGTGGTGCGGTAGGGATAGGATCCCATATCCCGGATCCTTGTCTCGGCCTGGCTGACGTCGGCCGCGGTCAGCACCTTGTTGCCGGTGAGCTGGCGGATGAGATACCCCCCGCCCGGACGGGACACGATGGGAATCACCGCCTTACCTGAAACGTCACCACCCATGATCAGGATGTCAGCACCGTAGAACCGGCCCGCGTTCAGGAATTTGCGCCAGCACACCTCCGAGCCGTGAATGTCCGTGGCGTAGTAGACCCTCATGGTCACCGGGTGACCTCCTCTGGAACCTGGTACCACCGCTTCCTGCGGCCCACCTTGGCCCGCAGCTGCCAGGACATCGTCTTGGGCGCTGCCCGCAAGGCCGCATCGATCGCCACGATCCGGCTGGCGATCCGGTCCCGATCGGGTGCGCCCGTGACCAGGTCGCCGAGCAGGTCGCTGCATGCCCCGAGGTTCTGCGTCACGGTCGTATAGAGACCCCAGTCAGCGGCGCACATGGCCGCCAGCCGGGTGAGGTTCAGCTGGCCCGGGCCGTCGCCGTCCGCGGGCCGATGATCCCAGAGCAGCATCGCAACGTCGGACAGGTCCTTGGCGTTGATCTCGGCGATCTGCAGTTTGGTCAGCAGCAGTTCGGCCGCCGCCAGGGTCTCCGGCTCCGCCTCGAGCCTGGCCCCGAGATCAAGCGTGTGCGACATCTCAAAGATGTCGAGGAACACGTCGACATGCCACCCACCTGGGCCATGGTAGAGCAGCCGCCGGGCGCCATGCGTGGCGTTGAACACCCGCTCCGGCTCCAGGCCCGTCTCCTCCAGCAGGGCACGCAGCGGGCGTGACTGCCGCTTGTGCGCCACCAGGTCGATGTCCGGGTACTGGCGGCCCAGCGCGGCCCGGGCCGCTGCGGAGCCACGGATCCAGATCGCGACCCCGCCGAGCAGGCGCACGGGGATGGACCGCGCAGCTGCCGAAGCGACTACCCCGCGACCCGCTGTCACCATCGGCGGCTCGCCACCCGCCGGGCCGGAGGGATCTCCGGCCCGGCGGCGGCCGGGAATGTAGCCAGCCTCGGAAGGATTGCTAGCCATCCCGGCGGGGCCTTCGTTCATTCCGGCGGGATCTCGGCGAAGGTCTGGGTGAAGCTCATGCCCTGGTGGCGACGGTAGAGACGGGCACCGATGTAGTAAACGATGCCGATGGCGGGCGCCGAGAATGCCTCCAGCATGGGCTTGAGGCCAAACTTCCCGCCGAACCCGGTGTGGAAGGCTACGTAGATCACGAAGCCCCAGGAGATCGCGGAGATTGCGGCGACCCAGGTGATAAGGGGCAGCCCGGCGATCTTGACGCGGGCCCATCCCGGTGCCTGGGTATGCAGCTGCGGACGGCGCCAGGGGGCGATGGCCGCGGCGATCGACACGATGATGAACGCCAGCGCGAGCACCGCGATGATGTTCAGCAGGTAGGCGCCCAGGCCCTGGTAGATGTTGAGGTAATTGAGCAGCTCCACGACGCAGCCGATGGTCACCGTCGCGATCACCGGGGTGTGGAAGCGGTCGGAGACGGTGGTGAGCTTCTCCGGCGCGAGCCGGTCGAAGGACCAGGCGAACAGGTTGCGGGTGCCGAGCATGAACCCGGTCGGGGTCCACCACAGGATCGAGGCCACGAAGCACAGCGCGATGAACACCAGCAGCCAGTGCGGGCCGGGCAGGAACTTGACCAGGGCCGGCAGGTAGGGCAGGAAGTTCAGGTTCCAGTGCGCCGCGCCGCCGCCCAGGCCCATGAACACCGACGCGCCGAAGAACTTGAACCCGAAGTACTTGTAGATCAGGCCCACGCCGAGGACGTACCCGACCGCCGATATCAGCAGCGCGCCGAAGATCGAGGTACTGGCGGTGCGGCGGACGTTGCGGATCTCGCCGGCGAAGTACCCGGTCCACTGGAAGCCGGTGTACACCTGGAACGAGTAGATCATGGCAAAGATCGTGGCTCCCCAGCCGATGCCGCCCGCGGCGCTGAAGCCTAGGCCCTGCGCCCGGGAGATGATGGCGTTGTAGGTGGTGCCGGAGCTGGCGTTCCAGCTGCTGATGAAGTGGTTGTGGCTGCCGACCAGCATCAGGACCAGCCAGGCGATCATGCCCAGCCACACGACCGCGAACGTGATCACCATGTAGCGGGCCACCACCCGGACCCCGAAGGTCATCAGGATCGTGAACGCCGCGGTGAGGATGGTCGCGATGATCATCAGCTCGCCGTTGCTCGGCGCGGTCAGCGCGCTCGAGTGCCACCCGCCGACGAACGCCGCCGCCGGGCCCATGACCGAGAGCATGTAGGTGAAGTTGAACGCGACCCAGGTCAGGAACACGAACGTGATCGAGAAGTTGACGAAGAAACCGAGGAACGGGGTCAGTGTCCGCGACACCCAGACGTAATCACCCCCCGACCTCGGCATGATCACGGTGAAGTAGAGGTACACCAGGCCGCACGTCGCCACCAGCGGGGTGGCGAGCAGGAAGGACAGCAGCATGTTCGCGTGCGGCCAGAACATCGGGGTGAACGCCATCACCTCGGTGATCCCGACCGGAATGAGCACCGCCGAGAAGACCAGGTTGAACGCATCGAACGCGCTGAGCTCCCGTACTAAACCGGTCGCGTTCCGTACGAACAGATTCCGGCTACCGCCCGGCGGCTGTGCACCAGCACGGGTTCCTGTGGTCGTCAACTGATTCCTCCTATTCTCCTTCGCCATTCACGCCCGACAAGCATCCCAGGCCCGGCATACGCCCGCGCCGACATCCCCATAAGTGTTAGCCAGCGGGGCATCCACGTCAATAACGGATTATTTCGCATTAATACGGCCAAAGGTACTGCCCCGGCGCCGACCGGCCTGGGCGAGCGGCGAGGCATGGCCTACGTTGGGAGGGCGGTGATCGGCGTGCACAGCGCCTCACCAATGCCGTGGCGCCGCTCGGGCTGGCTGCCCTGGGCGCGCTCAGCGGGGACGCCGGGCTGATTGGCTGGCGTGGGCCTGCGGACTATTGCACTGGACTGGGCCGGTCGTCAGGTGCCGCGTCAGCGCTGGTGTCGGCCGGCGAGCCCAGCCGACGGCGGCGTGCGGCGGCACGTCGCCGCCGCACGCGCAGGACATGCCAGGCATGTGGCGCCCCGGCGATGGCCAGCAGCGCGATCGTGGCGAGCAGCGCGTAGCGCGAGACAAGGTTCGCCGCAGCCACGCCGCTGGAGCCGAGTTCGTATCCGAACCCAGCGAGCAGTGCCGCCCAGGCCAGCGAGCCGATGGCATCGAATAGGAGGAACGGCAGGAGCCGCAGGCGAACCCAGCCCGCCGTGGCGTAGACCAGCGGTGCTGGCGCGCCGGGCAGGAATGAGGACAGCAGCACCAGTGGCCCGGCAAACCGCGATCCCCGCTGCTCGGCCCGCCGGGCGATGGCGGCGGCGCGGCTGTGATGGTGGCCGAGCCACTCCACGGCCTGGTGCCCCCACAGCACACCCGCCCACCAGAACAGCAAGTCGAACTTGATCAGGCCGGGCAGCGCCGCGGCGACCACGACCGTCAGCTGGAGCTTGTTGTCAACATCGGAGAACGCGCCCGCGGCCACGATCGACGAGGTCGAGCCCGACAGGACCTCAAGCAGCACCGGGTGCGTTGCGATCAGCACGGGCGTGAGCGGGATCATCGCGAGCGCGTAGAGGCCGCTCAGCGCGATTCCGGTAATGCAGACCAGGTCCGCGGCCCGCGGCCGTCCGAGCCAGGGCCGCCACCCTGTCGCCCGGGCGGAGGACCGCGCCGTGGAGCTAGGCACGGCCGGGGAATGCGCCTCCCCGTCCTGGCCGGCCTGGCCGCCCGCCGCGGGCGGGCCTGACGATTCCTGCGAGTCCACCTCGGTCACCCGGTCCGGAGACTGTCCTGCTGCACAGTATCCGCGATCAAGGGACCGGATTGCCCGCGAGAGGCCGGTCAACCTGCGAGGGGGCGGTCAACCGGTAAGAGGCCGGTCAAATGGAATAGACCGCGCATGTCGGGGAAGAGGCTCGGGGGCCATGACCTCTACGGAAGGTGAGCAGATGACGCAGCGGGCTGAGGGCAGCGGGCCTGGGTCATCCGACGGCCGCCGGGCCGAGCTGATCGAGGCTGCGCAGGCCCGCTGGGTTGCCGCCCTGACCGACCTGGGCGGCCGGAACACCCTGCTCTACTACAAGGACCGGCGGGCGGGCACTCTCGACCTTGGCCTAGCCGACCCGGCCGCGCTCGACCAGTTCCGCCGCACCGGGTCGATCCGGCTCACCAGGCTGTTCCGCGATGTCGACGTCAGGGCCGACGCGATCCGGCGGGTCCAGGCCATCTACCGGAAGGCACGGGAGCTGCTGGAGGAGCGGGGCATCCGGGCGGGGTACCTGGCGACCGGGATGGCTCGGTGGGACGAGCTCTTCCTCGAGCCCGCCGCACCCGTCCTGCTGCGCGGCCTGACGATCACTGCGACCCGGGCGAGGCATGACGACTTCGATCTCGCTCTGGACGACGAGAGCGAGGTCAACCCCGTTCTGCTGCACAAGCTGGCCAGCGTCTTCGGGGCAGCCACCGAAAAGCTCGCCGACGAGCGGGGCGACCGGCTTTTCCGGATGCTGCAGGAGGCCGCTGACGCCGCCGAGGTTCCCGGGTTCGAGATCGTGGACCGGGATGTGATCGGCACCTTTACCTACGCCAAGCTGCCCATGGTCCGGGACATGCAGGCGGCCGGGGAGCTGCTGGCCGACAGCGACGTGGTCGCCGCCATCGCCGGGGACCCCGAGGCCCAGGAGCTGCTGTGCACCGATGACGGGACCGAGCCGCTGCTCGACTCGCCGGCCGAAGACTACTCGGTCCTCGACGCCGACTCATCGCAGCGCAGCGCGATCGCCGCGGTGCTGTCCGGGCGCAGCGTGGTGGTCCACGGGCCGCCGGGAACCGGCAAGAGCCAGACGATCGCCAACCTGATGGCCGCGCTCGTCGCACGCGGCAGGAAGGTGCTGTTCGTCGCGGAGAAGCGGGCGGCGATCGACGCCGTGCTGTCCCGGCTCAAGGGCGCCGATCTCGGGGAGATGGTGCTCGACATCCACGAGGGAACGAGGGACAGGCTGCGGATCGCCCGCGACCTCGCCGCGACATCCGATCTGGCGCAGCAGACGCACAGTCCCGACGATGGCAGCCTGCGGCGCCGGCTGGCCGACCGGCAACGCCGGCTGGCCGAGCACGTCGCGGCGCTGCACGAAGCGCATCCGCCGTGGGGGCTGACCCCGTTCCAGGTCCAGTCCGCCCTGCTCAAGATTCCTGAGGAGGCCCGTACCCCGGTGCGGCTAGCGGCAGCAGAACGGATCGGCAGCAGTACTGCCGACGAGATCCGCGACGACCTGCGGGAATTTGCCCACCTGGGCGGTTTCGCGCTGCGGCCGGGATCGACTCCGTGGTTCGGGGCCGCGCTGCGGACCACCGAGGACGTCAGCCATGCCTGCGACCTGGCGGCCCGGCTCGCCGCGGTTGCCCTGCCGATGCTGGGCGACCGGCTCAGCCGCGCCAGCGAGGAGACCGGCCTGCGGCCGCCGGCCGACTACGCCGACGCGGTGGCCAGGATGCGGCTGTATGCCGCCATCGGGCAGACGCTGCGGGTCCTTGACCGTTCGGTGTATGCCGCCAGGCCGCAGGCGCTGGCGGCGGCGGTCGGCGGCGGCAGCAGCAGCGACATGACGCTCGGCTTCAGCGAGCGGCGGGCGCTGCGCAGGCAGGCACGCGAGCTCTACACCGGCCCCGGCAAGCCCGCACCGCAGGAGCTGGCCGGAGCGCTGACCGAGGCCGCCGGGCAGCTGGCCGAGTGGGAACGGCAGCGGCTCCCCCGCGCTTCGGGTGTCGACGGCGACGGGCCGTCCGGGCGGCCTCGGCTGCCGGCCGGGCTCGATGAGCTCAACCGGCTGCACGACGAATGTTCGCGGCAGCTCACGGCGCTCGGCGCCTATGTCCGCCTGTGGGACGAGGACCTTGAGGAGCTGCTCTCGGCACTTACCGCCGACCAGGACACGGCCTGGAAACTGCCGAGGCTCTATGAGCTGGCCGGCCGCTTCGACGACCTCGGCCTCGGGCCGCTGCTCGACGACATCGGCCGGCGTTCGGCCTCTGAAGACCTGGCCGCAGTGTCTGGAGATCTGGCCGCAGCGGCGTTCGACCACGCCTGGTACTGCGCGATCCTGGATCAGATCAGGGTGCGCGATCCGCGTTATGGCGCGGCGCGCGGCAACGACCTGGACGAAATCGCCAGCGATTTCCAGGTCCGCGACGTGCAGTACCTGGCGGCCAACCGCGGCCGGGTGCGCCGCGCCTGGGCTGAGCGGCTGCGCGAAGCGCAGGACCGGCATCCGCTGCAGGCCAGGGTGATCCGCAAGCAGGCGGCGCTGCGCCGCGGCCACCTGCCGTTGCGGCGGCTGCTCGACCAGACGAGCGACATGCTTTTCGCGATCAAGCCGTGCTGGGCCATGTCACCGCTGATGGTCAGCCAGGTACTGCCGGCTGCCAGGCTGTTCGACGTGGTGATCTTCGACGAGGCGAGCCAGATCGTGCCGGCGGACGCGATCCCGTCGATCATGCGGGGACATCAGATTGTCGTCGCCGGTGACGACCGGCAACTGCCGCCGACCAACTTTTTCCGTCAGGTTGGCGAGGGCGACGAGGAATCAGCCGATGATGACGACGAGAGCCTGGTCTCGTTCGGGGCAGGCTTCGAATCCGTGCTCGACGCGCTGCGCCCGCTGCTGCCGACTTGGCCGCTGGCGTGGCACTACCGGAGCCGGGACGAGCGGCTTGTCGCGTTCTCGAACACCCACATCTACGGCGGCGCGCTGACGACATTCCCCGGGGTTTTCCGCGACGACTGCCTGCGGCATGTCGTGGTCGCGCAGAGTCCTGAGCGCGGCCAGGAAGTGTCGGTCACCGCCGAGGTGGACAAGGTGGTCGAGCTCATCCTCGAGCACGCCAGGACCAGGCCGCGTGAGTCACTCGGGGTGATCGCGCTGGGGATCCGGCACGCCGAGCGGATCGAGACGGCGCTGCGTACGGTGCTGGCGGATCACCCAGAACTGGAGGGCTTCTTCGCCGACGACTCCCCCGAGCCGTTCTTCGTCAAGAACCTAGAACGGGTGCAGGGAGATGAGCGGGACGCGATCATCCTGTCGATCGGCTACGGCAAGCACCCGGACGGCCGGATGCGCTACCAGTGGGGGCCGCTGCTCCGCGACGGCGGAGAGCGCAGGCTGAATGTGGCCGCCACCCGGGCCAAGCACCGGCTCACCCTGGTCAGCTCGTTCTCCAGCCACGACGTCGACCCGGACCGCGTGACCAAAGCCGGCGCCCGGCTGCTCGCCGACTACCTCGAGTACGCCGGGTCAGGCGGGACGGCGGTCGGCGCGTCCGGCGGCGCCGAGCTGAACCCGTTCGAGGCTGACGTGCGCGACAGGCTGGCTGAGTGCGGCATCACGGTCGTGCCGCAGTACGGCGTCGGCGGCTACCGGGTTGACTTCGCCGCCACGCACCCCGACGACGCTGACCGGATGGTGCTGGCGATCGAGGCCGACGGCGCCTCGTACCGCGAATCGGGCAGTGTCCGGGACCGCGACCGGCTGCGCGGCGAGCATCTGCAAAGGCTCGGCTGGCAGTTCCACCGGGTCTGGTCAACGAACTGGTTCCA
>DASWFT010000493.1:0-26239 GCA_036394075.1 Streptosporangiaceae bacterium | reverse complement strand
CCCGTATCCGGCCCGCTACCCGTCACTGCCGGGGGTGTCCCAGCAACTTACGGTATTGCCGCAGCTCACCCACCGCTCCTGGTCGCCTCCCGCCAGGGGTGGCTGAGCATTGCTCATGGGTACAGCTCAGTTTCCGGTCAGCAGATCCGCCGACAGCGGTGAAGGCGTGCATGGGGCACGCCGGTTCTCGAAAGGACGATCGACATGGCGAAGTTCATCTACCTCTACCGTGGCCCGGCGACTCCGATGTCCGACGGCACGCCGGAGCAGGGCGCCGAGCGTCAGGCCGCGTTTGGCGCCTGGATGGAGAAGGTCGGCGCGGCGCTCGTCGACGTCGGCAGCCCGTTCGGGACGAGCGCGTCCGTTCGCGATGACGGCACTGAAGGAACAGCCGGCGACCTGATCGGCTACACGATCGTCGAGGCCGACGATCTCGCTGCGGCGAAGGCGCTCACCGACGGCCTCCCGTTCCTGTCCAACAGTGATGGGAAGTGCGCGGTGGAGATCTTCGAGCTGCTGCCGATGTAGCAGGAACGGTCCGCCGCACCTACGACGGAGGTGCGGCGGACCGTTGGCACTCAGCGCTCACCCGCCAGCCTGGCACTACCGGCGACTGTCTACCGCGCCGCCGCCGTCCTGAACGCCGTCATCGCCTGGACCCGCCATTTGTCAGACATGCTCTAGGCGTCAGTGCATCGGGGCAGGCTGCTGGCGGTCCTCCGCGTCCGCTCGCCGGCGGTCGCCCGCGTCTGCTCGCTGGCGGTACTGCCCCGGTGGCTCGCCGTAACTGGCCTTGAAGATCTTGGAGAAGTGCGCGGGGTCATCGAAACCCCAGCGCCGGGCGATGGCGAGCACGCCGCGCTCGGCCAGGGCGGGGTCTTCGAGGTCACGGCGGCAGTTGTCCAGCCGGCGCTCGCGCACCCAGCGGGCCACCGACGTGCCCTGGTCGTGGAAGAGCTTGTGCAGGTAGCGCACGGAGACGTGGTTGGCGCGGGCGATCGCGTCCGGGTCGAGGCCGGGCTCGCTCAGGTGCTCGTCAATCCACCCGTAGACCGCGAGCAGCAGCGATCGCCGGACGACGTCCGGATCGGTGAGAGGCCCGCCCGCGCGTTCCCCGAACAGGGTCGCCAGCAGGTCGAGCACGTTGTCCGCGAGCCGGCTGTTCACCGATTCGCCGGACCGCTCCAGGTTGCCCACCAACTGACGCAGGAACGGCGCCACCAGGGACCCCGTGCTCTCGCTGCTCGACACCCGGGTCGCCAGGACCTGGTCGACGGCTGCCGGAGGCAGCCGGAAGCGGTCGCACTGGAACATGAGGAAAAACATCTCGTTCGGCTCGGCAAAGGAGATCGTGTAGGGGCGCCGGCAGTCGTAGATGGCCAGATCGCCCGGGCTGAGCAGCACCTCGCGGTCACGCTGGGTGAGGCAGGATGACCCGCGGATCGCCAAGCCGACCTTGTAACAGTCCTCGTCCCGGGCGGCGATCATCCGGGGGGTGCGCGAGGCCGTATGCGCGTCCGCATCGACCCGCGATACCTGCAGGTCTCCCAGCGTCCAGTGGGCCACCTCGCCGCTGAACGGCCGCCGGCTCACCCGGGCGCACTCCATCGGGACGAAGGTGCTTGAGATCCAGTGGCGCCACTGGGCGAAACGGTCAGCCTCGGCGACCTCCGCGGTGCGCAGAACCTCGGTCATCACCATTGACGGACCTTACCCCGGTAGCAGGCTGAAGGAGAGAAAACGCGAGGATAAGTTCGCATATCGATTCGCTCGTTCGCAGAACGCACAACGCTGGCGACGTCCGGGGGAAGGCGGCTGTCGTTCTGTGCGGATACGGTGACTGCCAGGCCGATATCGCGCATATGACCCAGCTCGGGAACGGAGGAAGGTCACGGGTGAAGGTTCACGTGCTCCACGAGAATCCGGACTGGTACGCGCCGATCGCGGCCGCCTTCGACGCGGCGGGCGTGCCACACGAGCAGTGGCTGCTTGGTGAGGGGGCGCTCGATCTCGACGACCGGCCGCCCCCGGGCGTGTTCTGGTCACGGGTGAGTGCGTCGTCTCATACCAGAGGCCACCCGCACGCCAAGGATCAGGCCCGTGCACTGCTTGGCTGGCTGGAAGACAGCGGGCGGCGGGTGGTGAACGGGCGGCGGGTTCTCGAGCTGGAGGTCAGCAAGGCGGCCCAGCTGACGGCTCTGCGGAAGGCCGGCTTCGACGTACCGCGCACGATGGCGGTGGCCGGCCGCGCGGAGTTGCCCGCCGCGGCCAGGAAGCTGCCGGTGCCGTTCATCAGCAAGCACAACCAGGGTGGCAAGGGCCTGGGCGTGCGGCTGTTCGAGAGCCATGACGAGTTCGCCGCGTACGTCTCCTCGCCCGGGTACACGGCTCCGGTTGACGGCATCACGTTGCTCCAGGAGTACCTGCGGGCCGCCGAGCCGGTGATCACCCGGGTGGAACTGGTCGGCGGCGAATACGTCTACGCGATCAGCGCGGACACCGCCCGTGGCGGCTTCGAGCTCTGTCCAGCGGATGCCTGCGCGGCGGATGCCTGCGCGGCGGATCAGGCCCCGGGAACCGGGCTGTTCGCGCTCCGTGACGGGTTCGATCATCCGATCATCGGGCGCTACCTGGACTTCGCCCGCCAGGAGGGAATCGAGATCGCCGGCTTCGAGTTCATCGAGACGGTGGACGGCCGCCTGGTGACCTACGACGTGAACACCACCACGAACTACAACGCGGCGATCGAGACGGCCGCGCCGCGGCCCGCGCTGCGGGCGGTCGCGGCCTTCTTCGGCCGGCTCCTCGCCGAGGCCTCCCGGGCCGAGGTCGTTGGAGAGCCGGCGCAGCCCCGGAGGGCACGGCAGGGACAGGGAGGCGGCGGATGAGGTTCGGGTACTGGATGCCGATTTTCGGTGGCTGGTTGCGCAACGTCCGGGACGAGGGCATGAGCATCGCCTGGCCCTACCTCCGTGACCTGGCCATCGAGAGTGAGCAGCACGGCTTCGATCTGACCCTGATCGCCGAGCTGAACCTCAACGACATCAAGGGCCATCACGCGCCGTCGCTGGACTGCTGGACGCTGGCCCCGGCGGTGGCCGCGGTGACCGAGCGACTGGAGCTCATGCTGGCCGTGCGGCCGAATTACCATTCACCGGCGCTGACCGCCAAGGCGCTGTCCACGCTGGACACGATCGCGCCGGGCCGGCTGTCGCTCAACGTTGTGTCATCGTGGTGGAAGGACGAGGCGGCCCAGTACGGTGCGCCGTTCGACGTGCACGACGCCAGGTATGCGCGCACCGAGGAATGGCTCGACGTGGTCGGCCGCCTGCTCCGCGAGGACACGGTGACTCATGACGGCCCGCTCTACCACCTGGCCGGGGCGGTGCTGGAGCCCAAGCCGGCCCGGCTCCCGGCCATCTACATGGGCGGCGAGTCGCCCAAGGCCAAGGAAGTGATCGCCCAGCAGGCCGATGCCTATGTGATGCACGGGGACACGCCCGAGGTCATCGCGGCCAAGGTCGCCGAGCTGACCACGCGGCGGGCGGCCGCCGGCCGGCCTGCGCTGATGTTCGGCGTCTCTGGCTACGTGATCTGCCGGGACACACAGGCAGCGGCACAGGCCGAGCTGGAGCGGATCCTCGATGTGCGCTCCTCCCCCGAGGCCTACGCCTCCTACCAGGACTTCGTCGAGGGGTCGCAGCTTGAGTCGCGCGTCTCCCTGGAGGAATACAGCGTCTCCAACCGGGGGCTGCGCAGCGGTCTGATCGGCACGCCCGATCAGATCATCGACCGGCTCCGCGCCTACGAGCAAGCCGGGGTGAGCCTGATGCTGCTGCAGTTCTCGCCGCAGCGCGAGGAAATGGCACGCTTCGGCCGGGACGTGATCGCCCGGTACTAGTCCCTGGCGTCTTCATGATCACGGAAGATTCCCGACCGTATAGGGTTGGCGATCTGGTTGGGGCGCTGCCGGGCCGTCAGGGTTCATCGCGTGATCCAGATCAGAGGCCGTGTTCCCCGAACCACCCGGCCAGTTTTCCGGCACGGCTTACGGCGCGAAGCCGTCGTTCAGCCTGTTCCCGGGCTCGCGTGGTGGCGACGATGAGGAGCCTGTCACCGGCTTGCAACGTGGTGGTGGGGTCCGGGACGAACCCGCGGCCCTCGCGGACGATCAGTGCCACGTTCGCCTCGGCGGGAAGACGGAGCTCGAAGATCTCCACGCCGTGCAGCCTCGATTTCGGCGGGATATCTGCCTGGAGCAGATCGGCGTGGAGCGCTTCGAGCGGTGCTGCCTCTACATCGATCTCCATGGGCTCGGCCGGTGTGATCACCCTGAGGCGCCGGGCGGCCCACGGGAGGGTGGGACCCTGCAGCAGGGTGAACACCCCGACGACGACGAACACGAGGTCGAACAGGCGGGTGGCACCCGGCACGCCGGCATGCACCGGGATCGTCGCCAGCACGATCGGGACTGCCCCGCGCAGCCCGGCCCAGGACAGGAATGCCTGGTGGCGCCAGGGCACCCGCAACGGCAAGGTGGAGACGATCACCGAGGCGGGCCGGGCGATGAGCAGGAGGGCGGATCCCGCGACCACGGCTGGCAGCGCCGCGCCGGGCAGCCGGGCCGGGCTGGCGAGGAGACCGAGCATGACGAACAGCCCGATCTGGGCGAGCCAGGCGATTCCCTCGGCGAAGCCGCGGGTGGCTGGGCCGTGGGGCAGCCGTGCGTTGCCCAGGACCAAGGCGGCTACGTATACGGCGAGGAAGCCGCTGGCGCGGGCCAGGGACGCCGCTCCGTAACCCGCGACGACGAGCGCAAGCACCGCGATCGGGTACAGGCCCGAGGCGGGCAGGGCCACCCGCCGCAACGCGACCACGCCGAGCTCGGCTATGACCAGCCCGATCGCCATGCCCGCGGCCAGCTGGTACGCCACCACGGCGGCGAGCAACGCGGGCGCGGGCGGGTGCGGGCCCAGTGCGCTGAGCAGGGTCACCGCCAGCACGGCCGGCGCGTCGTTGAGCCCGGATTCTCCCTCCAGCATCCCGGTCAGCCGGGGCGGGAGGGGCAGCTTCCGCAGCACGGAAAAGACCGCCGCCGCGTCGGTCGGCGCGAGTACCGCGCCGAGCAGCAGGGCATCACGCCACGTCAGAGGCAATAGCCAGTGGGTGACCGCCGCGACAACCAGGCTGCTGACGGCCACGCCGACGGTCGCGAGCATGACAGCGGCGGGCGCCGCAGCCCGCGCGTGCGCCCATTTGGTGGTCAGCCCACCCTCGGCGAGGATCAGTACCAGGGCGCTGAGCCCAAGAGCCTGTGCCAGCCCGGCATTGTCGAAGCGCACCCCGAGCCCTGCCTCGCCGAGCGCCAGGCCGAGGCCGAGGAAGACCAGCAGGGCTGGCAGGCCGATCCCGTGCGCGAGCCGGGCCGCCACAATCGCAGCGATCACCACAACCGCACCCAGAAGCAGGACGAGACCAAGATCAGCTGACTTCACGGCCGTCCCCACATGGCCTGCCCTCCAGTCCGCCGCCGGTGATCAGCAGTCTGCCGGATCAGCGGCCAGGAGCCCCATAATCAGCGGCGGGTGGCTGTGTTTGTGCGAGTGCGTGGCTGGAAACCGGGGTGGTGGAGGCGGATGCGGGTGGCTGAGCAGGGCGGGTCGCTTGGCGGTCACCGGGTGGGCGGGCTGTTGTGGCAGCGGAATTTCCGGTTGCTGTGGTTCGGGGAGACGGTCAGCGAGGTCGGTAACGCCATGGCGGTGGTCGGGATGCCGCTGCTGGCGGTGACGGTCTTGCATGCGAGCACCTTCATGGTGGCGGCTTTGACCGCGCCAAGCCGTGCCCGTTCTTCGCCGAATGGCCCGACGAGAACCTCGTTTCGTGGTTCGGCGAAGGCATGCTCACTCCGGCACGTGTGTTCGAGCTGGGATGCGGACACGGGCGGAACGCTACCTACCTGGCCAGCCTCGGATGCAGCGTCGATGCCGTTGACTTCTCGGCCCAGGCGATCGAATGGGCCAAGGAGCGGGCGAAACAGGCCCGCGCCCCGGTGGATTCCCAGTGCTGCTCCATCTTCGATGCGACGTTCACCGAAGGGTCCTACGACCTCGTCCATGACTCGGGCTCCTTCCATCATCTTCCTCGGCACCGCCGCCAGGACTATGCCGAACTCGTGCACCGGGCCCTGAAGCCAGGCGGCAGCTACGGACTGGTGTGTTTCCGGCCTGAAGGCGGGAGTGGCTACACGGACCAGCAGGTATACGAGCGGGCGAGTCTCGGCGGCGGGCTGGGCTACTCAGAAGATCGCCTGCGTGCCCTATGGGACAAGGCACCTTTCTCCCTGCGCGTGCTTCGGCAGATGAAGAAGACAGACCGCCAGGGGCATATGACGCAGATCCTCCGCGATCATGGATGTGAGGACACCGCCGCGGCCGGGGCAGCGGCTCCTAGCTAGCCGGCGGCGGCTACCTTGGTGCCGCCGGAGGCCTCGGCCGACGCGCTCCTGCGGCCGATCACGTAGAGGAGGGAGCCCACGGCGAGCGAGGCCAGCGTGATCCCGCCGACCCACCAGAACCAGGCACCGTAGTTGATCACCGCGCCGAAGATGGTCAGCTTCCCGGCGTTGTTCCCGATCAGCGGGGTCCATGACCCGGACAGCGTGGCGATGATCCCGACCACTGAGGCGAGGCCGCCGATGATCGAGCAGGCCCAGAACACCGCCGGGTGCGCAAGCCTGCGGGCCTGGAACTGGGCCTGGTAGCGGCGCAGGATGATCAGGATGTCCACGAACAGCACCACGATCGAGATGCACCAGATGACCGTGACCGCCGCCTGCAGCACGTCGTAGATCTTCGTCTCGACGTTGACCGCACCTCCGCCGCCGACCACGCTCGGCACCACGACGAAGGCGATCAGCGTGAACACCGCCGCCACCACGGTCTGCACCCAGACGGCGGTATCCGGCACCCGGGCCCTGTTCACGTGCGACATCGCCCGCGGCAGCCGGCGGTCGAGCCCGGACACGAAGATCAGCCGGGCGAAGGAGTAGTTGTAGACCACGGTGATGAAGAGGAAGAACACGGCGAGCACGATCGCGGTGAGCTTGCCCGCCACGCTGCCGAGGCCCACGCCGACGGCGGCGGCCACCGCGGTGATGTTGGTCGCGCTGGACGCGGGCACCGTCACCATCACGCCCCAGGTGGCCAGGAGGTAAGCGACCACGACCACCAGCGAGCCCCAGAGCAGGTAGCGGGTGACCGACTTCTGCTCCCGGATTTCGACACCCATGTTGAGCGGCACCTCGACGCCGAGCAGGGCGAGCACGGCCAGCCCGAAGAACGTCCAGTTGGTGAAGTTCAGCCCGTGCGCCGACCCGGGGCGCCAGACGGTGAAGTCCCACGGGTTCACCGCCGCGTGATGGCCGCGGGCCAGGTAGACGACGCCGGCCGCGAACATGGCCAGGATCGCCAGGCCGTAGAGCACGAAGACCACATTGACCACGTTCTGGGTGACCCGGAACCGGAGCACCGCGACCAGCGCGGAGACCAGGATCACCGCGACGATCACGAGGCCCTGCGCCTGGATCGGCCAGGCGTTCAGGGCCGGGAACACGAAGCCGAGGAACGCGACCGTGGTGGTCCCGGTGGCCACCATCACCAGCACCCCGGGCCACCAGGCGCAGAAGCCGGCGAAGAACCCCCAGAACGGCCCGAACGCCTTGTGCGTCCACAGGTAGATAGAGCCCTCACCGGGGAACATGGCACCCAGTTGGCCGGTGGCGATGGCACATGGCACCAGGAACACCACGAACCCGATGATCCACCAGCCGAACGCCGACGGCCCGGCGCCCTGGATAACCGCGGCGTTGGTGATGAACAGCACGATGGCAACGAAGATCGCCACCATGTCGAACGTGGTCAGCACGCGGGGCAGCATGCCCCCGGCCACCCGCTCGGAGATCAGCGAACCGGAATCTGAGTCGGCGGTCATGGCCACACTCCTTGGATCGCGGTGGAGACCGGATCGGCCGGGCTGACCCGCGTCGCAGGGTCAGATCTTGGGGAAGTGACACCTGCGATTTTCGCACTTGCGGGGTCTCGCGGACATCCCTCCAGGCTTGCGTTTGCGCGGCGGATGAGGGCTCAGATGCCGACCCTGGCCGCCCCGGCCAGGTATCGGCCGGGGCGGCGGTCAGTGTTCCTCAGCGGTGGTCGACGTTCCTCAGCGGTGGTCGACGAAAGGCTGGGGGATGCCGAGCCGGCCATCCGACCAGGTGAAGAAGGTGGTCGTTCCGTTCGTGGCGTTGTCTGTGTAGTCCCCGAAGTTCGGGTTGATCAGGCTGGATGTGTTGGTCCAGTCCGTCGACCCGGTGCTGATCCGGAAGTCAGTCGCGGCCACGGCGGCGCTTAGCCGACACTCGCCGAAGTAGTCCGTCCTCGCGGAAGTCGGCCCGCCCAGGCGCCGGTCATACCAGGAGGTGCAGATGGTGCCGTTGGTGCGGACACTAACGGCGGGCAGGAATTTCAGCGAGAAATCGGCGGCATCGTTGACCCGCCCGATGTGACCGAGCGTGGTCAGGGTGGCCGAGGCGCTCCGCAGCCAGATGTCGCCGAGCGGATGGTTGCTCGCGTCGTTCCATACGAAGACCACCGCATGGGCGGCCGCGTCGAAGGCTAGCCGGGGAAGTCTTGACCAGTGCCCCGGCTGTAGCCGGCGATGACCGTGCCATCCAGTGACTTGACCCCGAGGTGGTCCGGGCTGCCGTGTGGCTGGCCGGCCGAGACGACTACCGGGTGGGCCGGCCCGCCGATGGCCACGGCATGGGACCCCGCAGGTATGCGTGCCGCATGCTCATATACGTAGGGGTCTCCGCTTCCCCCCAGGTTCGTGTTGATGTTGCGCTCCCATGCGACGTAGACGTCCCCGCCCGGGGCCACGGCCGGGTAGGAGCCTTGGTTGAGTGCCCCGCACTGGGTGTGTTCCGACGAGGGCGTACCCGGCGGGCAGAACTGCTCTTCCGGCCATACCGTGATCGGCGTGCCGAACGAAGCGGCCGACAGAGCCGTCGGGGACGCCGGCATGTGCGCCCGGGCCACCTCGACCTGCCCGAGACCGCTGTGTGTGCCCGTGATGAAGAAACGGGTGAAGGAGACCGCCAGGGTGCGGCTCGCCGGGTCGTAGGAAAGGAAATCTTTATCCAGCGTGGCAATGTCCGGCGGGGGGTTGGTGCCGTTGAGCAGGCACACATTCCCGGCCTGGGCGACCTCGACCGGCGGGCTGAAGGTGGCCGCCGTACCCGCCGTGTTCACGGTCGCTATGGAGACCGCAACGGTCCCCTGGGCCGGAAGGTTGTCGGCGCATGCGTTCAGGCTCGGGTAGTAGAGGCTGCCGACCACGAAATGGTGCCCATCGCCCAGCGAGGCCACCGTAGGATCGCCGAACCACTGCTGGTCGGGGTTCCTGTTGGGCAGCCCGACCAGATCCCTGAACGAGCGGGCACCATTTCCCGAGAGGCCGACCCCGGTAACCGAGGCAGGCAGCAGAGTGGAGTCCGTATAGGTGACCCCGGTGATATCGTTCCAGCCGGCCATTACCAGGCTGTGCTGGGCGGCGATCGCCGTCTCGCTCTGCCCTGACGCGGTGTCCTCGCCCACATTGGCCGCGTCAACGTTCGACCCGGTCGACAAAGCAGGCCCAGCCGCGTGCCGGGCGGCCGCACGTGGTAGCCCGTTCAGCCACAGTCGCAGCCCCTGGGACAGCCGGGAAGGATCACCGATCCTGGCACTTACTGCTGCTCGCAGCGATAATCCGTTCCCCGTCGCCTGCGGCGAGGCAGCCCACGCTCCCGCGGGGACCATCGCAACAGCCAGCGCGCTTGTGGCGGTGGCAATCTTCAGGGCACGTCGCATCGTGGTGTCCTTTCTCTCTCGGAGTGCTTCAAGGGTTGCGCGTTGAATCCGGACATATTTCTTGTTTGTTCGGCAACGCGTTGAAAACCCTAGTAGCCGGACGTACCCGCCGATCGCACCGGCCTTACCTGTGCAGCCAGCTCGGCGTGGCGCAGCGAGGGGTTAGATCTTGGTGAAATGCTCGAAGCATTCGTACGCGGCGTCGCCGCCCGCGAACGCCTCGGCCTCGGACCGCTTCACCGCCAGGTAGGCGTTGCGGCGCAGCGGGCCCAGGGCATCCATCAGCAGTTCGTCGGCGGCCAGGGCATCCAGTGCCGCGTCGAGTGAGCTGGGAAGACGGGAGGCGCCTACAGATTTTCGTTCGGTATCGGAAAGGGTTGCGGGGTCTACGTTGACGGCTTCTCCCGGGTCAAGCTTGCGCCGGATCCCATCCAGGCCGGCCAGGATCGACGCGCCCAGTGACAGGTAGGGGTTGGCGCTGGAATCGGACGGCTTGAGCTCCAGGTTCACCGTGCCGGCCGGGTCAGTGCGCATCGGGGAGCAGATCCGGACCGCCGCCTCCCGGTTGTCCATCCCGTACACGGTGTAGGCACTGCTCCACATCTGCGGCGCCAGCCGCCGGTAGCTGTTCACGCTCCCGCAGGTCAGCGCGGTCAGTGCGGGCAGGTGGGCGAGCAGGCCGCCGATGAAGTGGTAGCCCGTCTGGGACAACTGGTAGCGGTCGTCCGGGTCGAAGAACACGGACCGCTCCCCCGGTCCCCCGCGGCGGCCGATGTCGCGCAGCGACAGGTGCAGGTGCGTCCCGTTGCCGGCCTGATCGGGAACCGGCTTGGGGGCGAGGCTGGCCCACAGGCCGCGGCGGAAGGCGACCCCGCGCACGGTCTCCCGGTAGAGCACATGGTTGTCGGCGGCGCGCAGCGCCGGAGCGTGCCGGATCGACACCTCCTGCTGCCCGTGGCCCAGTTCCGGGTAGTAGTGCTCCACCTGCAGGCCCTGCGCCTCCAGCGCCGCCACCAGGTTCATGACGTAGCCGTGGGCCAGGTGGAACCCGGTCGCCGAGTAGCACAGGCTGTCGTCGGCGGGGACCAGCCGGTCAGGGCCGCCCGCCGGGTCCAGCGCCCGCCGGCCCAGCGTGAACTCCGGCTCGAACGCGGCGCTGGCCGTGTAGCCCTCGGTGGCCAGTTCGGCGATCGCCTGCTTGAGGAACGTGCGCGCGCACGCGTCCCACGGTTCCCCGCCGGGCTGGACCAGGTCCGCGAGCATCACACCCGCGCCGGGAGCATACGGGAGCGGCACGAAGGTGGACGGATCGGGCATGATCCGGACCTCGCCGACCGGTCCCATTCCCTCCACCGGCTGGAGGTGGTCGAGCATCGACATCGCCATCATGGCGACCGTGTGCCCGATCCCGGTGATCATCCTCGTGTGCAGCATCGCCGCCGATGCGGCCTTGCCGCGGATGATGCCGCCATGGTCGGCGTAGAGGAACCAGACCAGCGAGATCTCTTCTGCGTGGACGCGCTCGGTCACGACGCTGATCGCCTCATCGGATGCGGCGGGGGCGGCCGCCGTCGTCTCAAGATTCATCCCTCAGGCGTAGCATGAGCCGCCCTGCTCGTACAGACTGTCCGAGCAGGCGTAAGGACCCAGTTCGCAGGCCCGCGCGGCGCCGCTGGCCCGCGTTGACACTGACTGCGGCATCACCTAGATTCAGCCTGTTCGTACACAGAACTGATGTTCGTAGTGCGCACGAAACCTCAGGGAGTGCCGGGTGACATTCATCGACGAATCGATCTGGCCGGGGAAGGTTTTCTCGGGCGGCTGGCGGCGGGCCAGCGGCGGAGACGCCGGACAGGTCGCGCTGGGCCCGATCATCGACGAGCGGCAGCGCGACAAGATCCACGGGCTGGTCACGTCCAGCGTGGACGCGGGCGCCCGGCTGGCCGCCGGCGGCACCTACGAGGGACTCTTCTACCAGCCCACCGTGCTGGCCGATGTGGAGCCCGCGATGCCCGCCTACGCCAGCGAGGTATTCGGCCCGGTGGCGCCCGTCGTCCGGTTCTCCACCGTGGACGAGGCCGCGAAGCTCGCCGCGGACACCGAGTACGGCCTCTCCCTGGGCATCCTGACCGGCGACGTGATGCGCGGCCTCGACCTGGCGCGCCGGATCCCGACCGGTATCGTGCACATCAACGACCAGACCGTGGACGACGCGCCCAACACCCCGTTCGGCGGCCTGTTCGCCTCCGGCACCGGCGCCCGGTTCGGCGGGACCGCCAACCTCGGCGCGTTCACCGACACCCGCTGGGTCACCGTTCGCGGGGAGATCGCTCCCTATCCCTTCTAGGCCATCATGCGCACACAGGTAGGCATTGTCGGGGCCGGCCCAGCCGGGCTGCTGCTCTCGCATCTGCTCGCGCTGCGCGGAATCGACTCGGTCGTGATCGAGATCCGCAGCCGGGCCTACTGTGAGGCGCGGCAGCGGGCCGGCCTGCTCGAAGACGGCAGCGTGACCCTGCTGCGCGAGGCCGGGCTCGCGGGCCGGCTGGACCGGCAGGGCCTCGTGCACGGCGGCATCTACCTGCAGTTCGCGGGGGGACGCCACCACTTGGACTTCAGGGAGTTGACCGCTGGCCGGACGGTGACCGTCTACGCCCAGACCGAGGTGGTCAAAGACCTTATAGCCGAACGAATCTCCGCCGGTGGCGCCCTGGAGTTCGAGGTGACCGACACATCGGTTGATCGCCTGGACACCGACCGGCCGGTGCTCAGGTACATCAGCGTGGACGGCGCCCGGCACGAGGTCACCTGCGACGCGATCGCCGGCTGCGACGGCTTCCACGGGATCTGCCGGCCGACCATCCCCACCGGCCGGCTGACCACCTGGGAGCGCAGCTACCCGTACGCCTGGCTCGGCATCCTGGCTGACGTCCCGCCCTCGACGGACGAGTTGATCTACGCCCACCACCCCAGCGGCTTCGCCCTGCACACCATGCGCAGCCCGCAGGTCAGCCGCCTCTACCTGCAGGTCGCCCCGGACGAGGACATCGCGGCCTGGCCGGACGACCGGATCTGGGCTGCACTGCAGCAGCGGTTCGCGCTGCCCGGATGGGAGCTGAAGGAAGGCCCCATCGTGGACAAGGGCATCACGCCGATGCGCAGTTTCGTGAGCGCGCCGATGCAGTACGGCCGGCTGTTCCTGGCCGGTGACGCAGCGCATATCGTGCCGCCGACCGGCGCCAAGGGACTCAACCTGGCCCTCGCCGACGTCGCCGTGCTGGCCCGGGCGCTGGACGGGCTGCTGCGCGGGGACCCTGGGCCCGCCGACGCCTACTCGGCGACCTGCCTGGACCGGGTCTGGCGGTCCACGCACTTCTCCTGGTGGATGACCTCTATGCTGCACGCCACTCCGGGCGCGGACGCGATGGAGGCACAACTGCAGTTGTCCCAGCTCCGTTATGTCACCACCTCCCGCGCGGCGGCGACCTCGCTGGCCGAGAACTACACGGGATACGCGGTACCCGGCACCGGAGCCCAGCCCGGCTGAGCTAGACCCATTGAACCCCTCAGCCCGGTGCAAAGTGCGCGCCCATGGCCGTTTCCCGCTGGCTCCAACGACACCGATTCCGCACCGGGCTCGTCCCAACGACACCAAATCCGCACGAGGCTCGTTGCGATGCCACCCGGAAGAACGTCCCGCATCCGATTTGATACACCGCGCCGCCGTCCCGCAGGCGGCGTGTGTCTCTGGTTATCCTGGCCAAAGGGCGGGGACACGTGCCCTGATCATTGGCGGCGCTCGACAAGGAGTCCGCTTGTGCCGCCGAGCCGACAGCGGCCCGGGCCGAGTCGGCAGCCCGGGCGGCGGGAGGAAGCAATGACGCAAATACCCGTGGTGGACCTTGAGGTCGCCCTGAGCGACAACCCCCCGCGCGAACTGCTTGACGAGATCCGCTTTGCGGCCGAGCAGATCGGGATCATCCAGGTCGTCAGGCACGGCGTGGACCCAGCCTTGATCCAGGACTTCAACCGGCGGGCTGGTCGCCTGCTCAGCCTGCCCCGGGCCGACAAGGCGAAACTGACGAGCCCGACCGGGCATCCCTACCGCGGCTGGCGGCAGTGGCCGGACGACTTCGGCTGCCTCGAGCTGGAGCGCTTCACCGTGGGCCAGTTCGACAACGCCGAGGACGCGCGGGCGGCCGGCGTCCCCGCGGACTACCTCGGCCTCTACGCACACGTGAACGTATGGCCGCCGGATGACCCCCAGCTGCGCGACGTGACGTTCCGCTATATCGACGCCTCCCGCACGCTCGCGGAGCGGGTACTCCAGCTCTACGCCCGGGTCCTGGACCTCCCCGATGACACCTTCCCCCGCAGCTCGCTGCCCTACCTGAGGCTCACCGTCAACGACTACCCCATCTGGTCCTACGCGGACGCTTCCGACGAGAACAAGCTTCTCCTCCTCGAGCACGCGGACGATTCGGCCCTGACGGTCCTCGGCCAGGAAGGCGACTACGACGGGCTCCAGGCCCAGCTGCCTGACGGTGGCTGGCTGCCGGTACCGGTCATTCCTGGCGCCCTCCAGGTCTTCTCGGGCGCCCTGCTCACCCGGTGGACCAACGGGCAGCTGCGCCCGGTCCGGCACCGTGTGGTCGCGGGCGGCACGGTGACCCGGCGATCGACTGCCGTCTTCTACTACCCAAGCCTGGACACGCTGCTTGCGCCGCTCGTGCCCTTCACCGGCGTCGAGGGCACCAGCCACGAGCCCGTCCTGATGTGGGACCAGGTGCGGCACGGCGTCGAGAACTATCTCAGGGTGTTCGGCCGGCCGGAGCAGGTGGCGGCGTGGCGGGAGAGCAGGCCCTACGTCGCGCCGCTGGCCGAGAACTCGGCCGGCCACTGACGCCCAGCGGTGGACAACAAAGCCATGACTCCTGCCCAGTTCACCGATCGCGTTCTGGATGCCTATGGCGACACGCCGGATCCCCGGCTGCGCGAGATCCTCGCCGCCCTGATCTCCCATCTGCACGCGTTCGCGACGGAAACGGGGCTGACCCCGCAGGAGTGGCTGGCCGGCCTGGAATTCCTCACCGCGACCGGCCAGAAATGCGACGGCGAGCGGCAGGAGTTCATCCTGCTCTCCGACGTGCTGGGCCTGTCATCGCTGGTCGACCTGGTCAATGCGGCGGACGGCGGCACGGAGTCGACCGTCCTCGGCCCGTTCTACATGCCCGGCGCCCCGCAGCGGGCCATGGGCGAGCAGATCGGGCGCCCGGAGGACGGCGAGCCTGTCCTGGTCCGCGGGTGCGTGACGGATTCCGGGGGGAAGCCGCTGGCCGACGCCACCCTCGACATCTGGCAGGCCAGCGCCAACGGCCTCTACGACACCCAGGATCCCGGCCAGCCGCCGTTCAACCTCCGGGGGGTGTTCGTCACCGGGCCCGACGGCTGGTATGAGTTCCGCACGGCGCGGCCGGCCAGTTACCCGGTCCCCACTGACGGGCCGGTCGGTGACCTGCTGCGCGGCTCCGGCCGACACTGCTGGCGGGCCGCCCACATCCACGCCATCGTGTCCGCCCCGGGCCGGCGCCCTGTTACCACGCACATCTTCGATGCCGAGAATCCCTACCTGGACAGCGACACGGTCTTCGGCGTCAAGGACTCGCTGATCAAGCCGTTCCGGCCGGCCGGGCCCGGCGACCCGCCGGATGTCCGCCGGGTCGTCGAGATGGACTTCACGCTGACATCACAAGTCGAGTAGTTTCTCCGGCCGCCTGGCCTTGCGGTCGGGAACCAGGCGCACCTGGTAGATCGAGTTCCAGTTCTTCCCGGTGAGCAGGAAGTCATCGCTGCCGGGCAGCGCGGCGATGCCGTTCAGCACCGACTGGGGATCGCGCCTGGCATGCTCCCGTGCGGCAAGCGCCCGGGCATCCACCACGTCCAGCACCTCACCGCTGGCCAGGTCCACGCTGACCAGGCACGCCGTGTCCCCGACGTTGGCCCACACCCGGCCGGCCTGCCATTCGAGGTCGTTGAGCCCGTCCACCCGGCGGCCCTCGCACCGGACGAGCACCGTCCACAGCGGCTCAAGGGTCAGCAGATCACGCAGGATGAGTTCACTGCTGCCATCACTGGTGACGGCCCAGCGGCCGGCGTTGCAGATCCCCCAGCCCTCCCGGTTGTAGCGCACGGTGGTATACGGCACGGTGGTAGACGGCACGGTGGTAGACGGCACGGGGCCCGAGGACCCAGTGCCCGCGGACCCGGGGCCGACCGCGCCGAGCGCGGCGGACGGCCAGCTCAGGGCGACCCGCTCCTGCCAGGTGAGCTGCCACAGCCGGTCGCCGGCCAGGCAGATGCCCTCACCGAAAAGTTCGCGTGGCAGGGGTGAGGACCAGTCCAGCTGCTCAGCGCCGAGCCGGTACCTGCGCAGCGATGATTCTCCGTACTGGCCCGTGCTCTCCCACACCAGGTCGCCGTCTAGGACCAGTCCCTGGGTGAAGCCCCGGCCTGGATGGGGCAGCCGCCGCAGTGTCTGCACCCGGTGGAACCGCACCAGCCACCTCCAGGCAACAGCGCCCGGCCGTTCCGCAAACTCCCGGGCGCCCGGACATCGAGACCGCCAACGGCGCCGCCGACGACGACGATGCCGCCCATGATTATGCCTCGCCGGGAGCCTGCATCGGGCGGCCCGGGATCCGGGCCAGCACCAGCGTGGTGTCGTCTTCGTCGTGCTGGCGGAGCGCCTGGATGACGGCGTCGCAGATGACGTGCAGCGTTCCGCGCTGCCGCGCCAGCGCGGAACGCAGGGCCAGGATGCCCTCGTCGAAGGGCCGGCTGCGGCCTTCCACGAGGCCGTCTGTGTAGAGCGCGAGGGTCGCACCCGGCGGCAGCGCCACCTCGGTAGTGTCAAATACGGCCGCGCCAAGCCCCAGCGGCAGTCCGGTTGGCAGGTCGAGAGTCAGTGTCGGGCCATCGGGCAGGGCGAGGACAGGCGGCAGATGACCAGCCTGAGCGATCGCACACGACCCGGCGGCGGGATCGAGCACCACGTAGACGCACGTGGCGAAGGTGGCGTTCTTTAACGTCGCGGCCATACGGTCGAGCCGGTGCAAGACCTCCCCTGGAGCAAGGTCCAGGTCGGCGAGAACGCGTGCCGCGGCGCGGAGCTGCACCATCACCGTCGCGGCCTCAGGCCCGTGGCCCATGGCGTCGCCTACGACCAGCCCGGTCCTGCCCCCCGGCAGCGGGATGATCTCGTACCAGTCACCGCCAATGATGTGGTCCCCGGCCGGTAGATAGCGGTGGGTGACCTCAACCTCGGCCGGCACCGCGGGATCGCCGGGCAGCAGGCCGCGTTGCAGGGCCTCGGCGGTGCGCCGCTCACGGCTGAACAGCCGGGCGTTGTCGATGCAGATCGCCGCCCGGGCCGCCAGGTCGTCGGCGAGAGCGACATCGCCGCTGCTGAACCCCGCAGCGCCGGCCACCCGGGCAAAGCCCAGCAGACCCTGCACGACGCCGTGGGCGATGAGCGGCACCACCAGGAATGAGGCCAAGCGGGAGATGAGCTCTTCACCGCCTGAGTGCCTGCTGACCTGCCTGATCGTCTCAACGTCGGGCCGATCGAACAGCACTGGGCGGCCGCTGGTGACACAGCGTGCGTAAGGCGAGTCGTCGGTGAAGGCGAGCACCTCCCCGGGCGGGAACGCTGCGTCAGCGACATGCCGGGAGTAACGTCCGGAGCCGGAGGCCAGCCTGCGCACCACGACCTGCCCGGTCCCGCGTTCGGTGTGCTCTCCGGTCACCAGCAGCCGCTCGAGCACGAAGACGCCCGCCCGGTCAGCGAATCGGGGGACGGTGATATCGAGAACCTCCCGGGCGATCTCGCTGAGATCGAGTGTGGTGCCAAGCCGCAGGCCAACCTCCCCCAGCAACTCCCGGCCGGGCGGTACGGCCGGCCGGGCCGCCACAGCGACCTGAGGTGGCGAGCCCGGACAAGCCAGCGGCTCCCAGCGGAACTCGATCTCCCGCTCACGGCCATCCGGGTTCGCGATCGGCAGCACGCCGCTCCACGACGAGCCCGCGGCAATCAGGTCAAGCGCTTCGGCCATCGTGTCGTGCCGGCCGTGCGCTAGCAGAACACGGACGTGATGGCCCAGAACCTGCTCCGGCGTGCGCCCGAACAACCGCGTTGCCGCCGCGCTCCAGGACACGACCCGCCCGTCGGGCAGCACCACGAACATGGCCGGGCCACCCGAGTCATACCTGCCATGGCCGGACGCGGCGGGCACAAAGCCCGTCATGACCCCGGACCTTTCCGGCACCTGCACATCAACCTCTGCCACGATGTGGCCCTCAAGGGCGGCGCCGGCTATCACCAGGCCCCCCGGTGACCTGGATATCGTCCGAAACCGAGCGTGGTAACCCTAACCGATACCGGAGTGGAGATATGTGCGAAAACGCAGCATATCGGTCCACAGCCGGTTCTGCGCCGCGATCTTCCTCATCCCCGGCCAAGCCTGCGTGAACTCCCGGTGCCGGAACGCCGCCGCTAGGCCGGCTGGCTGGGGCGGCACTGTCCCATGTGCTCGACGACATGGCGGATGGCCAGGTCCTGTGCGCGCAAATGAGCTTGCAGGCTCTCACACGCATGCAGCACCGCCTCGGCGTCCAGGTAGGTCTGGGCCGCACGCTTGTCCGCCGCTTTCCCGATTACCTGTTGCCCGACCATGATGACGAACATCAGCAGAAGCTGAGTCAGGCTGGACAGGAACAGCAGGAACAAATACGGGTAGGGGTCGAAGCCGAGCGCCTGGCCGATGATCATCCACCCGATCTGGAATGCCACTGCGATATAGAAGGCCGTCATCGTGCCGACCTTGTTCGTGAGCAAGGCGGCCAGCCGGCCGTTGAACCCGACGTATTCATCATCCATCGTCGGCGGTGCCTCGAACCTCTCCGCGGCCTTTTCCAGGGTCTCCCGCTCGTCGGAGGGCAGGTCTATGCAACTCGCCAGATGCGAGTCCTGCGCGATCAGGTGGTTCTGGATCTGCTCACAGTCGACCAGGATCGCCTCGGCGTCCTCGTAGGTCTGCATGGCACGACTGTCCGCCGCGCGACCCAGCACCTGCTGACCAAGCAGGATTATGAAGATCAGCAAGAGTTGAACTACGTTCCCGAGGAAGAGCAGGAACGGGTACGGATAGGGATCGAAACCCAGCACCTGCCTCGCACCGAGCACCATCCAGATCACCGTGATGGCCAGGCTGACATAGACCGTCCACATGGACCCGATCCTGGCCGTGATCCACGCGGCCAGGCGGCCGTTGAACCCGGCCTGATGGTCAGCGGCCCGGGCCGGCTTGTGGTGCCGGCGGACATGCACCCGGGGGTGACGGACCACCGTATAGAGGCTCATGGGCGGAGATCCTTCCTGTCGATCAGCTCGCCGGGTCAGCTCAGCCGGTGATCTTCCGAGGCCGGACGGCCAGCGTCCCAAGCCCGCTCAGGTTCCAGACTTGCGCAAGTCAGCAAATCAGAGAAGAGGGTGAGCTGGTAGGGCGGTCTCACGTCCGCCAGGCCGGCCGGACCCGGCATAGGGGTCTCAATCGGGCTGGACTGGCGGGCCGGGCCTGGTTCCGATGACGGCGGTGGCGTTCAGTTCGCTGGAACTGGCCACCTGCGCAATGAGCCCGTCGCGGGCGAAAGCTTCGAGGGCCCGCGGTACCTGGCGCTCGCTCGTCTCGACCAGGAGGCAGCCGCCTGGCGCCAGCCACAGTGGCGCCGCGGCGGTCACCCGCCGCAGCACTTCAAGGCCGTCCACGCCACCGTCGAGCGCCACCCGCGCCTCGTGCATGCGCGCCTCCGGGGGCAGCAACCCGACCTCCTCGGTCGGTACGTAGGGCACGTTGGCGACCAGGACGTCGATGCGGCCCCGCAGCGTAGCAGGCAGCGGCTCGTAGAGGTCACCTTCGTACACCTGACCACCAGCCACAATATTGCGGCGGGCGCATCGCACCGCGGCGGGGTCGATGTCGGCGGCGTGCAACTCAATCCGGCCCAGCGCCGCGGCCAGCGCGGCGCCCACCGCGCCCGAGCCGCAGCACAGGTCAACGACGACAGTTGGCGGCCGGGTGCCCGCCCGCCCGGCGCGGCTAGCAGCCTGGCGGGCCAGCGCGGCGGCCTGACGGACAATGAACTCAGTTCGGCGGCGGGGTACGAAGACTCCGGGGTCCACGGCTATCCGCAGGCCGCAGAACTCCGCCCAGCCGAGGACGTGTTCGAGGGGCAGGCCGGCGGCGCGCCGGTCCACCATGGCGGCGAGGTCGGCAGGCGTCCGCGCCGCGGAGATGAGCAACTGCGCCTCGTCCTCGGCGAAGACACAGCCGGCGGCGCGCAGCCTGGTAACGATGGCGGATCGAGAGGGAGGTGACGGGGAAGCCGACATGAGAGCCTTCCGGAATGCCGGCAACACTACCTGAGCCCCAGCGACACCAGCCTCAGCTACTGGCAGCGGGCGCTTGACGTGTTCTGCGAGCTCGACAATCGCTACGGTGAGGCCCAGACGCTGGACAGGCTGCGCGTCGGCGGCTCCCCTCCTCGGGGGAGCCGCCGACGTCCCGGTAGTCCCGGCGCTGGCTAGCGCTCGGGGGCTTCGTCGGGCTGCTTCTTGGCTGGGCGGTAGGTGAGGAGCAGCACGTCGGGCCCGGCCTTGCGGTAGTCCACCAGCTCCAGGATGGTCCCGGCTGCGCCGTCCTTGAACAGCCGCTTGCCGCTGCCCAGCACGACCGGGTGCACCATGAGGCGGTACTCGTCGACCAGGCCGTGTTCGCGGAGGGTGTCGACCAGCGTCGCGCTGGCCGGGACGAGCACGTCACCGGCGTACCGGCCTTTCAGCTTCGCCACCTCGCCCGCCACATCGCCGGAGATGATCGTCGTGTTGTTCCATGTCGCTTCGATGAGGGTGGTCGAGACGACAACCTTCGGCATGCTGTTCATCCGCTTGCCGAACTCGCCGGCGGTCTCCTCCATCGCCGGCCACGCGGCCGCGAAGCCTTCGTAGGTCACACGGCCCATCAGCTGGACGTCGCCGGCGAGGAGCTCCTCGAACTTGAACTGCTGGCCCTCCGGGGTCGGGAAGCGGAAGCTCCAGCCTCCGTGCGGCGATCCCTCGACGCCGCCCGGATCCTCGATGACCCCGTCCAGCGAAATGAACTCGGTGACGATCAGCTTTCCCATTGTGATCTCCTCTTGTAGTGCCCGCTCCAAGCGGACGGTGTTCTAGCCGTCGAAGGACGGTCAGCGCGGTGCGGAGCCTGTTGTGCCTGCTAACAGGAACGCTTGCGATGAGTGGGCTGAATGTTGTGGTTCAGGTGGAACACGTTGTCCGGGTCATAAGCGTTTTTCACCGCGGTCAGCCGGGCGAGTTTCTCGGGCGAGTAGGCGCGCTGCACGCCCTCGGCCCCTTCGTCATCGAGGAAGTTGACATAAGCCCCGCTGGCGTACGGATCGAGGGCCTCGGCGCAGCGCCGGGCGGCGGCTATCCGTGCCTCGTCTTCGGCCGGATAGCTCCAGCTGGTGCCCACGCCGTACTCGACCAAGGCGTCCCGGTGACTAAAAGCGGTGTCTTCGTCCGGCACGTCGGCGATCGCCCCGCCGTAGCCCAGAAGCCCAGCGTTGGGCAGGTTCTCGCCTCGTCCGTCTGGGGCTCCGCGCTGCAGGAATGCCTCGATGGCCTCGTCAGGTAGCTGCCGCAGATAGTGGCCGGTGGAGTAGCGGCGCAGGGCATGCTTCTGGACGGTGTCGGACCTGCGCTGAAGCTCGAGATAGGACATCTCGGCCACGCGCTCGCTCGCCGGGCGGCCAAGCGCGCGCAGCGCCGGGAGCAGTCGCCGGCCCCGTGCGGGGTCGCCGACCCAGACGAGTTCGACGGTGACCATCTCGCCGGGCCCGACTGAGGCGCTGAGCGTGGCCTGCCGGGGGGCGGACGCGAGCAGGTCGCGCCAGCCACAGAGCATGCTCAGCGCATGCCGGGCCGGGAACGAGAACTCGGCCACCAGTACCCTGGCCGCAACAAGATGCAGCCGGAATTCGAACTTGGTGACGACGCCGAAGTTGCCACCGCCGCCCCGCAGACTCCAGAACAGGTCTGGACGCTCGGCCTGGCTCGCCCGGACTATCTCGCCGTCCGCGGTCACCACCTCGAAAGAGACGACATTGTCGCAGGCCAGGCCGTGCTGCCGGGCCAGCCAGCCCATCCCGCCGCCGAGGGTCAGACCCCCGACGCCGGTGTGCGAGACGTTCCCCGCGGTCGTGGCCAGGTCGTATTGTTGCGACGCGGCGTCAAGGGCTCCGAGCAGCGCGCCGCCCTGCACCAATGCCCGCCGCCGTAGCGGGTCGACCCGGACCCCGCTCATCAGGCTGAGATCTATCATCAGGCCCTCGTCCGGCACAGCCAGCCCGAGCGCGCTGTGACCGCCGCCCTTCACGCCGATCTCCAGGTCAAGCTCGCGGGCCGTGCGCACCGCCGTCACCACGTCCCTGGAGCCGGCACAGCGGATGATCATCTTCGGCCGCCGGTCCACCAGCGCGTTCCACACGGCGCGCGCCTCGTCGTATCCGGCGTCGCCCGGCAGCAGCAACTGCCCGTCCAGCCGGCCGCGCGTCCCGTCCATCGTCATCACGTTTGCTGAATTCGTCATCGCGCTGCCCTTTCAGGTTGCCCGGGGATCGAAGGCTGACGGTTCCTCATGTCCACAAGAGCCTCGCCGTCCGGGCGGGCGCCCCACCAGATACCGATGTCTTCACCTGGCGAAGACATTCGCGTGCGGCTGGCCGATGACGAACGTCATGGCCGGCCGGTGATAACTGCATCTACCGGGCGCATGAGCCGGGCGGCGAGACTTACCGGACCGGCTGCGCCTGCAGTCGCCTTCCAGCCCAAACAGGGATACCCGCGCATGACTACATCGCTGACAGCTCCCCGGCCCGCGCTCGAAGCGCCCCGGCCCGCGCTGGAAGCGCCCTGGCCCGCGCTGGAGGCGGCGCCGCCGGCGGCTCGTCTATCCTGGCCGCAGATCATTCGCTCTCACGCGGCGGCCAGACTGCAACGACACGGGCAATCTGAAAGATCCACCCGGCTCGCAACGACGGCCGCGGTGGTCGTCGCCATTTTCTTTCCCGTGCTCCACGTCGCGTACATCTTCGTCGTGCGGCACGGCGGCTTCGACCGCGGCATGTGGGCCCTGGCGGCCGTGGCGGCCTATCTCCCGCTGCACGTCCACCACGTCTGGTTCGCGACCCATGCGAGACGGCCGCCGGGCGGCGCCTGGATGATGGCGGCCATGGCCGCCATCATCATCGGCGCACTGCCCCTGGCCGGGAGTGCCTGGGTGATGGAGTTCTCCTGGCTCGCCGTCTCGGCACTGATCGTCGTCCGCCGTCCCTGGTCCTACGTGATCGCCATCGGCCTTGTGGCCGCGACCTGGCCGTTGGCGCTGCTGCTCGGTGATCCGAACAACGTCGCCGGCTGGTACGCGCTCGCAACGGCGAATCGGACCGCGACGCTGTTCGTGCTGGTGTGGCTGGCCGCGGCCATCCGGCGGCTCCATGCGGCCAGACTGACGCTGGCCGAGGAGGCGGTCACGCGGGAGCGGTTGCGCATTGACGGCGAGCTGCGCCGCACCCTAGCCGCCGCGCTTGAGTCGATCGTCGCCCGCGGGCAGCGGGCCGCGGCGCAGGTCGGAGGGGACCGCGCGGCACTGGAGGCTGAGCTGCGGGCCCTGATTGAGGATTCGCGCACCACCTTGGCCGAGGCCCGGCGGATGGTCCGCAGCTACCAGCAGGTCTCGCTCCGGGCCGAACTGGACACCGCAGCGGCGCTGCTGACCGCCGCCGGCATCGAGACACGGCTGTCGCTGCCGCACGGCGACCTCCCCGACACGATCGAGGAGACGCTGCGGGCAGCGCTGCGCGCGGCCCTCGCGCGCCTGCTTCGCGACGGCGCACCGCCCGGGACCTGCCTGATCATGGTGACCCGCGAAGACGGCCAGACACGGCTCGAGCTTCGCACCGACCGGGGCGGCCCCGACACGGCCGAGGTGGTGGCGGCATGACCGCCACGGCGGCCTGGCGGCCCGGCTACCCGCTGTGGCTAACGCGGCGGGCGCGGTGGTTCCTGGCGGCCATGAACGCCCCGTTCATAGCGGAGTGCCCGATCTGGACGATCATCGGCCTGGGAGGTGGTAAATCGGGGAGTCCCGCCCTCGTCGTGCCGCTCGGCCTCGCGATCGGCGTGCTCCAGCTCCGGCACAGCTTCGCCGCGGCTCGCGGCCAGCGGCCAGCCGGCTGGCAGTGGACGTTCCTGGCGCTCGCCGCCGTCGTCTACCTGCCGATGTTCTGGTTCACGTGGAACTGGGCGGCCACGCAGATACTCCTGATCGCCTCCGCGGCGATGCTGCTGCGCGGCTGGCTCCGCGTGGCCGCCGTCGCGGCTCCCATACTCGGCACAGCGGCGACGGCTATTGCGGTCGACTGGGCTGGCAAGTGGCCACCTTCGAGAATCGTCTACGACGGGATCGCCTGGTCGGGAGATTTCCTGCTGTACAGCGCCGCCTTGTACGCCGCCGTACGCCTGGTCAAGGCCGCCGACGAGCTGTACGCCGCCAGGACCGAGCAGGCCGAGGGAGCCGTCGGGCAAGAGCGCCTGCGGGTCTCGCGTGACCTGCACGACCTGCTGGGCCAGAGCCTGTCCGCGATCTCGCTCAAGGGCGACCTGGCGCTCAGGTTGCTGCCCTTCGACCCCGCCCGGGCGCGTTCGGAGATCGAGAGCTTGACCGGAGTGGCCCGCAGCGCGCTGCACGACGTGCTCGCCATCGCCCGCGATGAGCACTGGGTGTCGTTGCGCGGCGAGATCGACGCGGCGGCGGCCCTGCTCACCGCCGCGGGTATCGAGGTCCGTATGAACACGGATCTCGCTGAGCCGCCAGAACATGCGCAGGAGGTACTCGCCTGGGCAGTGCGGGAAGGCACGACCAACGTGCTCCGGCACAGCGAGGCCCGCAGCTGCTCGATCGCGCTCGCAGCCGGGGACGAGGGCGTCTGGCTGGAGGTCGCTAATGACGGGGCACGAGCACCATCCGGCCGAGGATCTGGGCTGACCGGGCTGGCCGAACGCGCCGAGGCCGTTTCCGGCTCGATCTCGGCTGAGGCCACCGGCGATGGCAGGTTCCGGCTCCGTGTCTGGATCCCCGGGGAGATCACGTGATCCGTGTGCTGATTGCCGAGGACATGCACATGATCCGCGGCGCGCTTGTGGCCTTGCTCTCCCTCGAAGCAGACATGGAGGTCGTCGCGGAGCTGGAGCGCGGCGATCAGATCGTGGAAACCGCGATCCGGACCGGGCCTGATGTCGCGGTCCTCGATATTGACATGCCGGGGCTTGACGGCCTGACCGCCGCCGGACAACTGCACGAGCAGCTTCCGGATTGCAAGATCCTCGTCCTGACCGGGCTCAGCCAGCCCGGGAATCTGCTTCGGGCGCTGAAAGCTCACGTCCGCGGGTTCATCATCAAGGATGCCCCCGCCGAGACCCTGGCCGACGGCGTCCGCAGGGTCTCCAGAGGGGAGCGGGTGATTGACCCGGAGCTGATAGCGGCTGCGCTGGAGACCGGCACCAGCCCGCTGACCACCCGGGAAGCCGACGTGCTCCGCGCGGCCGAAAGCGGTATCTCGACCGACCAGATCGCCGCACATCTATCGCTGTCCAGCGCAACCGTCCGCAACTACCTGTCCAACGCGATCAGCAAGGTCGACGCGCGCAACCGCATCGACGCCATCCGCATCTGCCGAAATGCCGGCTGGCTCTGAACAAGTGTTGTCTCCCGCTCGCGGTGTCTCCCGCTCGCCTCCGGGCCCCGCCCGCCTCCCCATTCCCCCTTCACTGCGCCGCCTTCCCTCGTCGCTCGTTCCTCGCTCCTCAGTCCAGGCGGCGCCGCGCAGCCCGGCGGGGGCTGAAGGGCCGTCAGCCACCCGCCGAAGTCCCGCCCATGGCAGGCGCATCCCAATCGATCTGATACCGCTGCTCCCGCCCCATGACCTTCTCGAAGTTCATCACCTTGAAGAAGATCGGCATCAGCGCGTGCATCGCCTTGCGCCCGACAGGTCCGGGCGTCTTAGCGCTGTTCGTCCGAGCGCCCCGTTTCGTGATCCTCTCCACCCGTTCCCGCCGCAACCGCTCGTAGGCACTGAACGCCGATGTCGCATCAGGCAGGTCCCGCAGGCACCGCGCCAGCTGGATCGAGCTCTCGATCGCCAGCGACGCGCCTTGGCCG
>DASWFT010000492.1:0-8132 GCA_036394075.1 Streptosporangiaceae bacterium | reverse complement strand
GCTGGAGCGTCTCCAGGCTGACAACGAACTCCGGGTCGTGTCGGAGTGCGCCTACTCACGCAGCGGTGAGGGCCTGCACCGGTTCACCGATCCCGCGGACGGCGGCGTCTACCTCTACTCCGACCTGGAGACCTTCGACGCCCACCGCGTTTACGCCTGCTTCGACCAGCCCGACCTCAAGGCGACCTTCGAGTGGTCGGTCACCGCCCCCGTGGGCTGGCGGGTCATCTCGAACATGGCGCCAGACATGACCGCGCAGACCTCGGCGGGCAGCGCCGCGCCAGCGCCGGGTACCACCGTGCCAGTACCGGATACCACCGTGCCAGCGCCGGGCACCACTGCCTCCTGGAAGTTCCCGCCGACGCCCGTCATGTCCACCTACATCACCGCCATCGCGGCGGGGCCGTTTCATGTGGTCACCGCGGAGCATGACGGTATCCCGCTCGGCATCTACTGCCGGGCGTCCCTCGCGCGGTACCTCGATCCTGAGGAGATCTTCGAAGTCACCCGGCAGGGGTTCGACTTCTTCCACGGCGCGTTCGGCGTGCGCTACCCGTTCGGCAAGTATGACCAGCTCTTCGTGCCTGAATTCAAGGCCGGTGCGATGGAGAACGCGGGCTGCGTGACGTTCCTCGAGGACTACCTGTTCCGCTCCAGGGTCACCGACTTCGCCCGCGAGATGAGGGCCGAGACGATCCTGCACGAGATGGCGCACATGTGGTTCGGTGACCTGGTCACCATGCGCTGGTGGGACGACTTGTGGCTGAACGAGTCGTTCGCCACCTGGGCAGGCACGCTCGCTCAGGCTGAGTCGACCCGCTGGCGGGCGGCCTGGACGACGTTCGCGCAGTTGCACAAGGCCTGGGCCTACCAGCAGGATCAGCTGCCCTCCACGCATCCCATCGCGGCCGACATCCCGGACATCACGGCGGTCGAGGTCAACTTCGATGGGATCACCTACGCCAAGGGCGCCGCCGTCCTCAAGCAGCTCGTCGCCTATGTCGGCCGCGACAACTTCCTAACCGGCGTCCGGCGCTACTTCGACCGGCATGCCTTCGGCAACGCGGCACTGGCCGACCTGCTGACCGCCCTGGAGGAGACCTCGGGGCGGGACCTGTCCACCTGGTCCAAGCAATGGCTGGAAACGGCGGGGGTCAACACGCTCCGGCCGCAGATCCAGGTCGGTGACGACGGCGCCATCACCGAATTCGCTGTCCTCCAGGAGGCGCCCGCGGCCCACTCCGTGCTGCGGCCGCACCGCATCGCGATCGGGCTTTACGACCGGACGGACGCCGCCCTGATCAGGCGCCGCCGGGTGGAAGTGGACGTCAGCGGTGATCGCAGCGTTATCACCGATCTCGCCGGTGAGAGCCGCCCCGACCTGGCGCTCATCAACGATGACGACCTCACCTACGCCAAGGTCCGGCTGGATGACCACTCACTGCGTACGCTCATCACCGGCATCGGGGAGTTCCATGACTCGCTCCCCGCGGCGCTGTGCTGGTCCGCGGCGTGGGACATGTGCCGTGACGCCGAGATGGCGGCCCGCGACTACGTCCGCCTGGTGATGTCGGGCCTGGATTCTGTGGGCGACATTTCCGTCGCGCAGACCCTGCTGCGCCAGGCGTGGGCCGCGTCCCACCGGTACACCGACCCGGCCTGGCGCGGCACCGGGCTCGACCTCATGGCGACCGCCCTGCGCGGCCTGCTGCAGCGCGCCGAGCCAGGCTCAGACCAGCAGCTCGCCTACCTGCAGTCGCTCGCCAGCGTGGCGACCGAGCCCGGCGACCTGGCCCTGCTACAGGGCCTGCTCGACGGGTCCGTCGCGCTCGACGGCCTGGCCGTGGATACCGAGCTACGCTGGCGGCTGCTGCACCGGCTGGTCAGCCGGGGCGCCGCGGGGCCGCCCGAGGTCGACGCCGAACTGGCCAGAGACGCCACCGACGCGGGCGAGCGGCGTGCCGCGTCGTGCCGTGCCGCCATCCCCGAGCCGAGCGCCAAGCAGGCGGCGTGGGACACGATCACGAGCGGCACCTTGCCGAATGCCATGTTCCGCGCGGTGCTCTCCGGCTTCGCCGACCCAGACCAGCTCGACCTGCTCCAGCCCTACACCGAGCGCTACTTCGACGTGGTCGGTGACATCTGGCGGGACTGGAGCAGCGACATGGCCCAGTGGTTCGTGAACAACGCCTACCCGCTGTTCCAGGTGTCGCAGGAGACGACCCGCCTGACCGACGACTACATCGCCAGGGCCAACCCGCCCGCCGCCTTGCACCGCCTGCTCACCGAGTGCCGCGACACAGTGCAGCGCGCGCTGCGCTGCCAGGAGCGGGACCGGCAGGCCTCTTGACCCGGCCGGTGCCGCGACACAGTGCAGCGCGCGCTGCGCTGCCAGGAGCGGGCCGGCAGGCCTCTTGTGACCCGGGCCCAGGTTGGACCTGGCCCAGGTCCGGCCCGCATAGCCGGGCAACCGTTATGCGGACGTTACGCGTAAGGGCCTTGACCGCCGTTTCCGGGGAGGATTTACTCCTTGCAACCGGTACCGCAACCGGTACCGCAACCGGTACCGCAACCGGTACCAAGGACGGCCGGCGGAAAGGGCGGCCATGCCGATCACGAGGGCTACGGCCTGCTGCTGTTCACGTGTAATCGCGGCGACGGGTCGATGCGGCAATTCGCTACCCAAGTCTCGGCCAAGGCCTTCGACGGCCTGCTGGTGGTCGAGCCCGAAGGCACCATCGACTGCATCGCCGGGCTATACGGACGCGGCCTTGCGGTCGTCATGATCGACGACCGCGCCCAGCGGCCGCGGTTCCCATCGGTGGCGACCACGAACCGCGACGGCGCCGAGGACGCGGCGCATCACCTGCTCGCGCTGGGCAGGCGCAGACCGCTCGTTATCACCGGAGAGGCCCGCTTCGGCTGCACCCGCGAGCGCCTGGCCGGCTTCGCCGAGGCCTTCGCCACCGGAGGGCAGCCCATCGACCCGGGACTTGTGGTGGAAGGCGACTTCACCGTTGAGTGCGGACGGCTCGCGGCCAGCCGGATGCTGGACGCGGGAATCGCCTTCGACAGCGTGTTCGCGCATAACGACCTTTCCGCCGCGGGCGCACTGCAGGCGGTGCGTGAAGGAGGGCTCAATGTTCCCGAGGATGTCGCCATCGTGGGCTTCGACGACATCCCCCTGGCCGCGCACACCGAGCCCCCGCTGACAACCGTGCGCCAGCCACTTCGCGAGATGGGAGAGGCAGCGGCCCGCATGCTCATCTCGCATTTCGGTGAGACATCCCTGGCCGATGTCCCGACCGTCATTCCCACTACCCTGGTCATACGAGGTTCGACTGCATCGGCACTTAAGTGATCGAGTTTCCGGACAATTTCGTCTTCGGCGCGGCGGCGGCCGCCTATCAGATCGAAGGGGCGGTCGCTGAGGACGGTCGCGGTCCCTCCATCTGGGACACCTTCAGCCATACCCCAGGAAAGATCGGGGGCGGCGACACGGGCGACATCGCCACCGACCACTATCACCGGGTCAGCGATGACGTCCGCATGATGGCCTCACTCGGCTTGCAGGCCTACCGGTTTTCCGTCGCGTGGCCGCGCATCCTCGCGACCGGATCAGGACAGCCGAACCAGGCGGGAATCGATTTCTATTCGCGGCTGGTCGACGAACTGCTCGGGCACGGCATCTCACCCGTGGCGACCCTGTATCACTGGGATCTTCCGCAGCCGCTCCAAGACTCCGGTGGCTGGGCCAGCCGCGACACGGCCTTCCACTTTGCCGAGTACGCGCAGATCATCGTGGAGTCGCTGGGTGATCGCGTCCGGACGTTCATCACGCTCAATGAGCCATGGTGTGCCGCCTTCCTGGGCTATGCCACGGGCGTGCATGCACCGGGCCTCACCGACGACGCGTCCGCGCTGGCCGCCGCGCACCACCTGAACCTCGCCCACGGTCTTGGCGTGCAGGTCCTGCGGGCCCAGGCTCCGTCCTCGACCCAGGTGTCGATCTCGCTGAACTTGCACAATGTGCGTGCGGCCTCCGACTCCGATCTCGATCGGGACGCCGCACGGGCCGTCGACGCGATCTCCAACCGGATCTTCCTCGACCCGATACTCCGGGGCGCCTATCCGGGCGACCTGATCGCCGATACCGCGCATGTCGTCGATTGGCCGACCCTGATCCATGACGGTGACCTGGCGGTGATCAGCGCTCCGATCGACTTTCTCGGCGTCAACTACTACTCCCCTTCGCTGGTCGCATCCGTGGACGGTGACTCGTCCGCGACAGCCGCCCTCTCGGGTGCTGACCCGATGGGCGCCAACGCGCCGTCGAGGTGGCCGGGCAGCGATCTGGCCCAGGCCGTCCCGCAACCGGGCCCCTACACCGGCATGGGCTGGCGGATCGAGCCGCAGTCGCTGACCGAACTGCTGCTTCGCGTCGACCGCGACTACCCGGGCACTCCGCTGATGATCACCGAGAACGGCGCGGCGTTCGCCGACGAGGTCGGCGCGTCCGGAGTCGTCGACGACCAGGACCGCATCGAGTATGTCCGTGATCATCTGGCCGCGGTGCACGCCGCCATCGAGGCCGGCGTCGACCTGCGCGGCTACTTCCTCTGGTCACTCATGGACAACTTCGAATGGGCGTGGGGATACGGGAAGCGGTTCGGCATCGTGCACGTCAACTACGAGACGCAGGCGCGGACGCCGAAGGCGTCGGCACTCTGGTACCGCGACGTCATCGCGGTGAACGGCTTCGTGCCCGCCGAGCCGGCGCAGATGTCGTAGCTGACGCGGACAGCTAGTGGTCTGTAAGGGGGGTGCCCGCCTGGGCGACGTGCAGCCAAAGAAGACTCCCCTTACAGACCACTGAGCCCCACCGCGGGCTCCGACGGAGGACGGTAACCCATGCTGGCGCCGCGGGACAGCCGCAGCCGGGAGTCGCGACGGCTCGACGGGCTGTGGCGTTTCCGGGTAGATCCCGGCGCCGAAGGCAGCGCCGACCGCTGGTGGGAGCGGCCGTTGGGCGGTGCGCGCGAGATGGCGGTTCCGGCGAGCTACAACGACCTGGTGACTGACGCGGCCGAGCGTGAGCATGTCGGCGATGTCTGGTACCAGCGTGACGTGCGGGTTCCAGCGTCATGGGAGGGCAGGCGGATCGTCCTGCGATGTGACGCCGCGACGCACCGCGGCACGGTATGGGTCGGCGACACCGAGGTCGCCGAGCACGTCGGCGGCTATACGCCGTTCGAGGCCGACGTCACGCAGCACGTCCGGTGCGGTGAGGCCTTCCGGATGACGGTCCGCGTCAACAATGAACTGACCACGGCCACGATCCCACCCGGAATGATCTCTGTCACGGCCGGTGGCCGCAGGCAGCGCTACTTCCACGACTTCTTCAACTATTCCGGGCTCCACCGGTCGGTGTGGCTGTACACGACCCCCCGGGCGCACATCGCGGACGTGTCCGTGACGACCGACCTCGACCTGCGGGCCGGACTCGGCCGGGTGACCTACCACGTGGACGTCGCCGGCGCCGGCCCGACATCGGTCGTGCTCCGGGACGCGACCGGGGCGGTGGTCGCCGATGCGAAGGGCCGCGATGGTGTCCTCGTCGCCGAGGGTGTCCGGCCGTGGCAGTGCGAAGACCCGTACTTGTACCTGCTGGAGGTCGAGCACGGCGATCCCGCGGACGCCGACCACTATCCGCTGCCGGTCGGCATCCGCACCGTACACGTCGAGGGCACGCGCCTGCTGCTCAACGGGCAACCGGTCCGGCTCCGCGGCTTCGGGATGCACGAAGACACCGCGCTGCGCGGCAAGGGTCACGACGACGCCCGGATGGTTCGCGACTTCGCGCTGCTGAAATGGGTCGGGGCGAACTCGTTCCGCACCTCCCACTATCCCTACGCTGAGGAGGTTCTCGACTACGCCGATCGTCAGGGCCTGCTCGTCATCGACGAAGCCCCGGCCGTGGGCCTGCATTTCAGCCTCGGGCACCAGGGCGACCCGGGGGCACGGACGTTCGGCGCCGGCGCGATCGGCGAGCAGGCCCAGGCGGCTCACCGGGCGGCCCTCCGGGAACTGATCGGCCGTGACCGTAATCACCCGAGCGTCGTCGCGTGGTCCATCGCGAACGAACCCGACAGCGCCGAGCCGGCCGCGCGCGACTACTTCGCGCCGCTGGTCCGTGCGGCCCGGGAGCTCGATTCGAGCCGCCCGGTCTGCTTCGCGAACGTCGCGACGGCGCCTCCGGACCTCGACGTCGTCACCGACCTCTTCGATCTGGTGTGCGTCAACCGCTACTACGGCTGGTACGTGGACACCGGTGACCTGGAGGCCGCCGAGCGGAATCTCGAAGCGGAACTCCGCGCGTGGGCCCGCCACGGGAAGCCCATCCTGGTGACCGAGTTCGGTGCCGACGCGCTGCCCGGGCGGCACGCGCTGCCGCCGACGGCATGGTCAGAGGAATACCAGGCGCAGCTGATCGAGATGTCGCTGCGCGTGTTCCGGCGTGTGCCGGAGGTAATCGGCGAGCATGTATGGAACTTCGCCGATTTCGCCACCGCCCAGGCGGTGCACCGTCCCGGCGGTAACCACAAGGGAGTGTTCACCCGCGACCGCCAGCCCAAGGCGGTGTCCTGGCTTCTCCGCGAGTTGTGGGGCGGCCAGTCTGCGTGACTCACCGCCCCGGCGGTGCTGGCTTCCCGCGTGTCGTGGGGCGGCCAGTCTCGGTGACCTGACCGCCCCGTGCGCGTGGGTCAGGTGCCGAAGACCTGGAACTCCCACAGCGAATACCCGTAGCCCGTGGCTCGCTGTGTGCCGTACATCCGCACATAGCGGCCCGTGCCGGTCACCGGAAGGGTCTGAATCCCTCCGGTGCCGGTCGTCGTCGAATAGATCGTGGTCCAGGTGGTGCCGTCGTTGGAGGTCTGGATCTGGAATGCCTTGGCGTAGGCGGCTTCCCAGTTCAGGATGACCTGGCTGATGGTGTGGGTGGCGCCGAGGTCGACCTGGAGCCATTGCGGGTCACTGAACGCGCTCGACCAGCGGGTGGTGGTGTTCCCGTCGACGGCATTGGATGCCGGGTAGCCGGCGCCTTCCAGCGAGGACGCGGTGGCGGGGTGGCCTTGGGATAGCAGGGTGCCGGTGCCGCCGGATCCGGTCGGCGTGGCGGTGGCCTCGTTCGAACTCGGCGACGTACCCGCCGTGTTGCTTGCGGTGACCTTGTAGTAGTAGGGGGTGCCGTTGGTGAGCCCAGTGTTGGTGAAGCTGGTCGATGTGGATGTGCCGACCGGCGTGGTGCCCTCGGCGCCGGGGGCGGTGCCTCGGTAGATGCTGTAGCTGGTGGCGCCGGTGCTGGCGTTCCAGGTCAGCCCGACCGAGCCATTGCCCGCTGAGGCCGCGAGGCCAGTGGGCGCCGGCGGGATGGTGGATCCGGCGGCGGGTACCACCGAGACCTCGTTCGAGTTCGGTGACACGCCGACGCTGTTGTTGGCGGCGACTTGGTACCAGTACGTCTTGCCGTTGCTGAGTCCGGTGTCGGTATAGGTGGTGGTGGTGCCGCTGACGGTGGCGATCGGCGTGTTCTGTTCGCCATCTTCGGCGGTGCCGCGGTAGATGGTGTAGGAGGTCGGGCTGCCGCTCGTGCTGGCCGTCCACCTGAGTGCCACCGAGCCGCTGCCCGGCGTCGCGCTCAGGTTGGTCGGCCCGCTCGGGACGGAGGCGGTCGCCGGGGTGACGATCAGCTGGTCAACCCGCGAGACGCCGTGGTCGCTCGATGCCAGCAAGGCGACGGAGTTCACGCCAGCATTCAGGTGAGCCTGGAGTGAGGAAAGCTGGTAAACGTCGAAACTTCCGGTGATCGGGAAGCGCTCGGTCGTGGTGAGAACGGTGCCGTTGACCTCAAGCCCCATTTCCCGGTCGTTGACCGAGGGGAAAAGGCCGCCCTGGAAGGCATACCGCCAGGCGATTGTATACAGACCGCTGGTCGGCACGACGACGTTGTTGAACGTCATGCTGCCGCTAGTGGCGTAGGCCATGTCCACGACTTTTTGTCCCGGGGAATTGGAGCCGGAGGATCCGAGTACCTGGGGGAACCAGCCGGTCAAGGTCTGGAACCAGTCGAA
>DASWFT010000491.1:0-13198 GCA_036394075.1 Streptosporangiaceae bacterium | reverse complement strand
CGGCCCGGGTGACGGCTACCCGGGGCCTGCCGCCCGTCGTCCCTGCTGGCGCGCCGGAGTTCGTCCGAACGGTCACCGCGGAGATGATGGCGGGCCGCGGCGACGACCTGCCGGTCAGCGCGCTGCCGGTGGACGGCACCTACCCGAGCGGCACCACGGCCTTCGAGAAGCGCAACATCTCCGAGCTGGTCGCCGTCTGGGATCCGGACCTGTGCATCCAATGCGGCAACTGCAGTTTCGTCTGCCCGCACAGCGTGATCCGGTCCAAGTTCTACGACCAGGCCGAGCTGGCCGGGGCGCCGGACAGCTTCGCGTCCATGCCGCTGGAGGTACGCGGCCTGCCGGACACCCGCTACACGCTCCAGGTCTACCTGGAGGACTGCACCGGATGCGCGCTGTGCGTGGAGGCCTGCCCGGTCCAAGCGCCGGGTGATGCCGACCACCGCGCGATCAACCTCGCCGCGGGCGAGCCGCTACGGCCGACCGGGCGGGAGAACATCGCGTTCTTCGAGACACTGCCGGTGAACGACCGTGCCCGGGTGGATTTCGGCACGGTGCGCGGCACCCAGTTCCTGCAGCCGCTGTTCGAGTTCTCGGGCGCCTGCGCGGGCTGCGGCGAGACTCCGTACCTCAAGGTGCTGTCCCAGTTGTTCGGCGACCGGCTCATGATCGCCAATGCCACGGGCTGCTCGTCGATCTACGGCGGGAACCTGCCGACCACCCCGTGGACCACAGACTCGGCCGGGCGCGGCCCGGCCTGGTCCAACTCCCTGTTCGAGGACAACGCCGAGTTCGGGCTGGGTTACCGGCTCGCCGCCGACCTGCACCTGGATCTGGCCCGCCGGCGCCTGTCGGAGCTGCGCGCCCGGCTGGACGGTGATCTGGTCGATGAGATCCTCAGTGCTCCGCAGCGGCGTGAGTCGGAGTTCGCCGGGCAGCGCGAACGGGTCGCCAGCCTCAAGGATCAGCTCGGTCGGCTGGACGGTGAGGATCCGGCGGTCGCGGACCTGCGCAGCGTCATCGATCACCTGGTGCGGCGCAGCGTGTGGATCGTCGGCGGCGACGGCTGGGCCTACGACATCGGCTCCGGCGGCCTCGATCACGTGCTCGCCAGCGGGCGCAACATCAACGTGCTCGTGCTCGACACCGAGGTCTACTCCAACACCGGCGGCCAGATGTCCAAGGCGACGCCGGTGGGCGCGGTCGCCAAGTTCGCCGCGGCCGGTAAGAAGATGCCGAAGAAGGATCTCGCGCTGCAGGCGGTCGCCTACGGCAGCGTCTATGTCGCCCGGGTGGCGATGGGCGCCGATCCGCAGCAGACGCTGCGGGCCTTCCGCGAAGCCGAAGCCTACGACGGCCCCTCGCTGATCATCGCCTACAGCCACTGCATCGCGCACGGCATCGAGATGCGCGACGGGATGGACCAGCAGTACCGGGCCGTGGCCAGCGGATACTGGCCGCTGATCCGGTATGACCCGGTGCTCCGCGCCGCCGGGCAGAACCCGTTCCTGCTTGACTCGCCACGGCCGCGCATCGCTCTGACCGAATACACCCAGCGTGAGCTGCGGTACCGCATCCTGGCCCGGACCGATCCGGCGGAGGCCGAGCGGCTGCAGGGCCTGGCCCAGGAGGCTGTCGACCAGCGTTGGGCAGTGTATGAAGAGATGGCCACCCACGGTGCGGGCAAGTTTCCCGCCGACGCGCGCAGGAGCTGATCATGGATCTGACTACCCGCTATATGGGACTCGCCCTCCGCAATCCGCTGGTCGCATCCGCGTCACCTCTGTCGGGAACTGTGGATGGCGTTGCGCGGCTGGCTGACGCCGGGGTAGGTGCGATCGTTTTGCCGTCGCTGTTCGAGGAGCAGGTGGAGCGCGAAGCGGAGCAGGACGCCCGGCTGGCGGGCGCGGGCACGGAGGGTTTCGCGGAGTCACTGACGTACCTGCCGGACGTTCCCGGGCAGGCGGCCTCGCGCCGTTACCTGAGCCTGCTGGAACGGGCGGCCGCCGCGGTGGACGTCCCCGTCATCGCCAGCCTCAACGGCGTCACCACCGGAGGCTGGACCGACTACGCGAGCGCGATGGAGCAGGCGGGTGCCGCCGCCATCGAGCTGAACATTTACTACCTGCCGGGCGAGCCGCTCACCCCGGGGCGCGACGTGGAGCAGCGGCACGTCGACATACTGGGCACGGTCAAGGCGGCGGTCAGGATCCCGGTCGCGGTCAAGCTGGGCCCGTACTTCAGCTCCACCGGGGAGGTCGCGCTGCGCCTCGACAAGTTCGGCGCGGACGGGCTGGTCCTGTTCAACCGGTTCATGCAGCCCGGCATCGACCCGGAGACCCTCACGGTCAGCACCGAGATCGAGCTGTCCAGCCCGGCGGAGGCACGGCTGCCGCGGGCCTGGATCGCGCTCCTGCGCGGACGGGTGCGTGCCTCACTGGCCGCGAGCACGGGCGTCGAGGACGCCGCTGATGTGGCGGCCTACCTGCTGGCGGGCGCCGACGTGGTGATGACGACCTCGTCGCTGCTGCGGCACGGCCCTGGGCACGCGACGGTGCTGCTCGATGGCCTGACCGCGTGGATGAACCGCAAGGGGTTCACCGCCCTGAGCGACCTGCGCGGCATCCTGAGCGTGCCAGAAGGAACCGACCAGGCGGCGTACGGGCGCACCGGCTACCTCGCCGCGGTCCAGGGCGCCACCCGCACCTACCAGCCCTACCAGCGCCACTAGCCGGCCGACGACATCGGCGGGGCATGAGTGGGAGGTAAAGCCTGATGATCGCAGTCACTCATAAGTACGCGCGATCGGCCGTGCGTAGTGGCCTGGTCGCCGTCGGCGCCTTCGCGCTGGCTGCCACTCTCGAAGCGACGACCTATCCGCGGTGGCGGGCATGGTGTCTCAGCTGGGGCGCGACATCCGGCGAGGCGGCGCGGAGCCTTCCAGGCGACGAGTTGCTGGCCGACGCCGGCATCGTGTCCACCCGTGCCGTGCAGGTTGCTGCCCCGCCCACTTCCATCTGGCCATGGCTAGTCCAGATGGGCCCGGGTCGCGGCGGCGCTTACACCTATGACTGGATCGAGAACCTGATGGGTCTGGGTATGCACAGCGCTGACGAAATTCTTCCCCAGTACCAGGATCTGAAGGTCGGTGACGCACAGCAACTGGGGGCACGGGGACCGCTGATGCGAGTAGCTCATCTCGAACCGGAACGGTTCCTGGTGCTCCGTTCCGACGACGGCAACTGGGTGTGGGCCTTCTCGCTGGTTCCCGACGGCACGGGCAGCAGGCTGATTAGCCGGAACCGGATCACCACCAGGGACGCGTCCCGGCTCACACGAACGCTGAATACCTACGTGATGGAACCTGGCAGCCTGATCATGGAGCGCAAGATGCTGCTGGGCATCAAACAGCGTGCCGAGCGCCTCGCTAAGGCTTCCGGTTAACCGCAACCGCGGGTGGGCGTCAGCTCAGGTGAAGATGATCTGGCCGCCGGCGGCCAGGGTGTAGAAGTCGCCGACGGTGATGATGCCCTGGACTTGGTCGATGAGGTCGTCTTTGGTGAGCCCGAACAGGTCGCAGGATGCCTGGCAGCCGTAGATGCCAGCGCCGGTGTCGGCGATCATCTCGATGAACTCCGGGATCGGCGGGATGTCGAGCTTTCCCATCTTGCGCTCGAGGAAGCTGGTCATCAGGCCGGGCATGCCGGGCAGTGCGCCGACGATGGTCGCGACGTGCAGGCCGGGGTTGCCGACCGTGGCCACCTTGATGTGCTCATGGCGTTTTCTGCTGATGGCGTCGAGGCCGAAGAAGGTGAAGAACAGGTCGGCCTCGATGCCTTCGGCGCGGGCTCCGTTGGCCATGATCAGTGCCGGGTAGATCCCCTCCAGGGAGCCCTTTGACACGATGATCGAGACTTTTGTGATGGTGGCGTCCATGGTGGCCGTCCTTAGATGCAGCCGCGTGGCTTGGGGATGCCGGCGATTTTGGCGGCGGTCTTGGCCGGTCCCTTGGGGAAGAGCTGATATAGCTCCTTGATGGTGACGCCGGAGGTCTTGCCGAGGACACGGACGGTGGGGCCGGTTCCCTTGGCCTGGTATTCGGCGCGCATGAACCTGATGACCTGCCAGTGCCGCGGCGTCAGTTCGTCGATGCCCTCGGCCTTGGCGATCTGGGGTGCCAGGTCCTCGGTCCATTGGCTGGGGTCGGTGAGGAAGCCCTCGTCGTTGACGGCGACGCTGTGGCTGGCGTAGGTAGCGGCAGGCATGGCTGGCTCCTTTCTGGGTGTGATCATCGGTGACCGCCGGCGCTGGCCGCGGTCGCGGCCTGCGCGGGAGGGCGGGTCTTGCCACGGGCAGGCATCGCCGAGCTGATGCCGGGGATGTTGTAGCCGGGCAGCAGGCCGTGCCAGTAGAACTGCTGGAAGGCCAGCTTGCCTACGTGGTTCAGGCGGGATTGCCGCAGCAGGGGAAGGCCGAGCCGGGCCGGGTAGTGGCCGGTCAGCGGCTCGGTTGCATAGTTGAAGTCGATCAGCAGGGCCTTGCCGAAGCCCGTTTCGATGAAGCAGTTGGTGTGGCCGTCGAAGACATCTGTCAGCGGCTGGCCGGCCAGGAACCGGCGGATGTTGCCGGCCAGCACGTCGCCCTCGAAGTGGGCGACGGATCCCGCCTTGGACACGTCGGTGGCGTCGCCGAGGGCGAATACGTTGGGCTTCGCTGTCGCCTGGAGCGTGCCGGGATTCACCGGGATGAAGCCGAGTTCGTCGCCGAGTCCGGGTGAACGCCCGACGTAACTAGCGCCGCCGTGCAGCGGGATGACCACGGCCAGGTCGAAGGGCACCGTGCGCTCGTCATAGGAGACCAGGCGGCCTGGGCGGTGAGTCTCGCCCTGACCGCCCGGCGCGTCGAGCGTGCCTGCCTCGACCGTGCCGGTGTTGAACTCCGTCACCAGCTCGATGCCCTTACCGGCTAGCAGGCTACTGAGTTCGTGGCTGGCGACCGGCTTGGTGAAGGCACCATCCAACGGGGTGACGTAGCTCAGCTCAACGCGGTCGCGGATCCCCCGCCGGCGAAAGTAGCAGTCGGCGAGGAAGGCGAACTCCAGAGGCGCGACCGGGCATTTGATCGGCATGTCGATGACGTTGACGACCAGCCGGCCGCCGCCGAACTGCTCAAGCGCACGGTGCAGGGCGACCGCGCCCTCGACCGTGTAGAAGGTGAAGACATCCCGCAGCCATCCGGGGCCGGCCAGCCCGTCGGTCTCCTCGGGCAGCAGGCGGGCGCCGGTGGCGACCACGAGGACGTCGTAGCCCAGCGCCGTCCCATCGTCGAGGTGCACCTGGTCGGCGTCGATGTCGACCCGGTCGATCCCGGCCTGGCGGAAGGAGACGCCGGTGCGGAACTGCTGGCGCCGGGGGCGGACGATCCGCCCCATGTCGGTGAGCCCGAACGGGACGAACAGGAGCCCCGGTTGATACACATGGTCGGCGTCGCGGTCCACCACGACGATCTCCACTGCCTGCCCGTCATAGGCCCGGCGCAGCCGGTTGGCGGCCAGCGTGCCGCCAGTGCCGCCGCCCAGGATCACAATCCTCTTCATGTGATCATCTTGCAGCTGGCGGGCGGGCAGGGGGCAGAGCAATTGGTCCCGCGTCAGCATGACGATCAGCCCCAAGTGCCTCAATGGTGCTCGGTGAGTCCTGGCCATGCGGCACGTTCTGCTCGTGCCTTGATGCCGCGGGTGATGAAGGTAACCGCGCCCGCGCATGCTCACTAGCTGGACCGTCCGGGGTGACACTGGGCGCACGCCACGCGGCATAGCGCACCGGTTCGCTCGCGGCCAGGGCCGATCGCGGTTGCCGCCATCAGCGCCGTCGATGGGCAGATCGGCGGATGTTCGGGACAGTCCCGCCCCTTCAGCCACGCGGGCCGAACATCCCGCTTGGCAGGGACGGCCGTCACTGTGCTGGCCAGATACAGGCGGGGCATCGTTGAAAGCAGCCCTCAGGGAGGAAGGTCGCCATGAGCGGCATAGTTCACGGGATTCTGGTCGGATACGACGGCTCACCTGGCAGTGAGGAAGCGCTGGCCTGGGCGGCGCACACCTGCTCGAGGAAGAATTCAGGCAGATGATCACCCACTGCGAAAAGGGGCATCCCGGGATAGCCATCCACCAGCAGGTCGCCAACGGCGCGCCGCGCTCCGCGCTGCTGGAGGCAGCGCAGGACGCCCAGATGCTCGTCGTGGGTTCCCGCGGCCGCGGCGGCATACGGGGAATGATGCTCGGCTCCGTCAGCCAGGCGGTACTGCACCACGCGCCCTGCCCCGTCAGCGTCGTCCACGCCCGATGACGGCCGGGCCAGCTCATGGGCGCCTAGCCGATCTGGTCGCCGCACGCTGGCCTCTTACCCCGCCACCTCCCACCGCATGGGCCAGATCGGGACGAACGTCCCCGCCAGACACCACCTCCGCCCCTGGCGGGCGTGGCTCCATCCTGATGCCGTGAATCAGGACAGCTAGGACAGCTAGGACAGCTAGGACAAGCGGAGTGAGCCATGTCTCGCCGGGATGACCATCTAGACGCCATGCTGAGGCAGCTGGGCGCCATGTACTACCAGACCCCGCATGGCGACGCCCGCGCGTCCGAGGTGGCAAGAGCGGTTGCCTCGGTGCAAGACGAGGCGGCTCGCCGTCCGGGGGAGTTCCCCCTTCTCCAGCGGGGGACCAACGCCGTCGGACCGGCCGGTGGCGGGTCCGGGACGTCATGCGGACGTGCGCTGTGGCTGTCGGCCGCCCAGGTAAGAAAGAGGACAGGATGGACGCGACACGGCACGATCGTCCGGTGCGGCGGCGAAGCCCGAGGTGGCCATGCCGGAATTCACCAGCGGATGAGCTGCCCGGCACCGGCACCGGCACCGGCACCGGCACCGGCGCCAGGCGCACGCTCCGGGTGATCAAGGCCGTGCACACGTTGGCCTGGTTTTCCATCGAGTCATGCATGGTGTACGTGCTGTATGCGGGGCTGACGAGGCGGACGGACCGGCGCGCGGCAATTGCGGGCGCCGTGGTTGCCGGGGAGAGCCTGGTCTTTGCGGCCAACGGATTCCGATGCCCGCTCACCGATCTTGCCGAGTCTCTCGGCGCCGAGCACGGTTCGGTTACTGACATCTACCTGCCGGCATGGTTCGCCCGCAACCTGCCGGTCATCCATGCCCCGCTCCTCGTCCTGACCCTGTTCCTGCATGGGCGAAACCTCCGCCAGCCAAACCGTAAGGCGGCCGGGGCGGTCCACCTCAAGGCAGAAGCACCAATGCTGCGCGCGTGTCCTTGACCCAGACGGGCCCAGCGTGACCACAAACGGCTACTTCCGCCACGCGGTCACGGTCAGCACGGTCAGCAGGGCATGGCGGGCCGCTGCCTCTTGCATCGCCCATTGCAGCGCGCGGTGAGCGTCGTGCGATCCGTCGACGCCGACGGTGATTCCACGACCCGCATGGATGTCCTGCCATAGGCAGGATCAGCGTCAGGGGCACCCTCCAGCCAGCCGAATATTCCGGCGAAGGGCTGCCGGTAGTCCCTGCGGGTAAGTGTGCTCATCGATCCCACCTCGTCCTCTGGCTCTCTTCGGGACAACGCTGCCGCAGGTGACGGGGGTAGGGCCGAAGGTGCCTCGCCTTCGGGTACTTCGGTCTTTGGCAGCTACGACCGCGGGCGGGAGACTGGACATGGGGCCGGCAGCAGGTTTACCGGCCGGCGCTGAAAGGAGAGAGTGTCGTGGTAAAGCAGCATGCGGAGGACGGCAGTCGTCTGGCTGGGACCGGGGAGCCGGCCGTTGCCGTTCTGGATGAGGCGGAGTGCCTGGGGCTGATCGCGGAGGGTGGCGTTGGCCGGATCGGGTACACCAGCCGGTTCGGGCCGGTCGTGCTGCCGGTCAACTATGAGCTGTACGAGGGGACGATCGTGTTCCGGACCGGGCTGCACAGCTCGATGGGGGAGGATCTGCGCACCGGGATCGCGGACGCGGAGTACAAGGTCGCCTTCGAGATAGACCAGATCAAGCCGGCCAGACAAGAGGGATGGAGCGTTCTCATCCAGGGCTCCGCGCACTTCGTAGACTCCGAAGCGGAACTCGCCTCGGTTGCCCAGCTGGGCGTGCAGGCGTGGGCCGCCGGCCCCAAGGAGCAGTTCATCCGCATCATCCCCACTCACATCACCGGCCAACGCATCCGAAGGACTACAGAGCCCGAGGCCCGATAGCCCGCCATCCTGCATGTTCATGGCGCCAGGTTGACCGGCGGACCGAAGCCCTCAGCACTCGGCCCCCTTCGTCCCAGTAACCGGTGTCCTTACGAGGTGTGTCCTTGGGCGCGGCAACGCGCATTCCGGGGAGGAACCACCCGCGCCCGTCGCGGTCCTCCAGACTGGATGCCGTTATCTGCCGGGCGCACACAATGATCACACCGCTGCTGTGCAGGGTGCGGATGAGAGGCAGGTCCAGCAACTCCACGGGCTCTGGCGAAGCAATGATCCGCCGCCACCACGGGCCGTCCTTACCGATGTCCCAGCCGTGGGCGTCAGCGAGCTGGTGTGCCTGCTGGTCGTCGTAGACGGGCCCGACCAGCTTTGAGGGACTGGCGAACGCCGGGTCCTCGGCGCTGACCAGGGTCCGGCTGACCAGGCAGGTGGCCTGGCAGCCAGGCAGCGCGTTCTGCAGTGCCTGGACGCGCCAGCGGGGCGAGCGCCGCGACGGCCTTGCGGATGTGCGTTTCCTGGATGTCATGCTCTGGCGGCTCGCCGCGCTGGAGCAAGGCGTTGCCGCCGAGAGCGGCCACGATTCTCATGCCGGTGCGCCGATCGCGCGCCCAGCGGCGGGGCGCCAGGCCGCACGGATGAGTGATGGCGGGTAGTCGAGGCCAGATGACATGGTCGCCTGACGCCTGGCCGCCATCGGCCGCGAGCGGGAGTCTAGTCTGGCTCGGGTTCATCCAGGATGTCGCCGATCGGGCGGTGCGGCGCTGGCGGTTGTGGCAGTGGCAGCCCGTATCCAAGCCGCAGGATCATCTGCGGCTGTTCGCTTTCGTACCGCGGGTCGCGGACCAGCCATGCGTCGCGGGTTTCCAGGGGCTGGGTGAGCGGGCTGGCGGAGATCCCGCGGGCGGTGGCGGTGAGCAGGACGCGCTGGAGTGCCTGCCCGGCGCGGAGCCAGTCTGCTTTGGTGCCGGAACGCATGGACAGCACGGCCAGCTGCGGGGTGGTCTCGAACCAGGCGTAGCGGACAGGCTGTGACCGTGGCCCGGGGGTGAAGTCCCGCACCGGCGCGGAGCCCTCAGGGGAGCGCGGCCCGAGCGCGCTGTCAGGTATGCCTTCGCGGTCGCGCTGGCCGCCCGTCCACCGCGCCAGTTCGGCGAGGTATCGGAGGTCGGTGAGCAGATCCCGCTCAGCGTCGGCGGCGAGATGCAGCAGCCGCACGGACTCGTCGTGATCAGGGATATGCAGGATCGCGCCTTCGAGCCTGGCCGCCTCGGCCATTTCGGCGAGCACGCCGGGCGGCACGCTCCGGCTGCTGAATGGCTGCCGGTTCGTGTGCCGTTGTTCGATGGCGGCATGCAGTTCCCGCTCGGCGACCCCGACCCGGTACCGGCCGCCGAGCCGTATCGTGGCCAGCAGCAGCGGCGTGCCCGCATCGGGTAGCAGCAGGACAGATGCCTGCCAGCCAGCGACAGCTGCCGCCAGGCGCAGGTTGAACACGGCCGCGCCGCAGGCGATATGCACGGCCCGGCCGTCCGGGTCGCTGTAGGGCAACTGCCGGGCCGGGTCGGCGCGCAGCTCGATCGTGCGGCTGGCCTGCCTGACCCGGAATCGCCACGGCTGAGTGTTGTGCATCGACGGCGCCGCCACCGCCGCCTGCAGCAGCTGTTCGAATACCTCGCGCGTCAGTTCCGCCGACTCAGCGGAGCGCGGGCGGCCGCGCGCGCCTCCTTGCGTCATACAGGCAGCGTCCCGCGCTGCACTCAAAGGAAGGTAGAGGCGTTAGCCCTGGCGACCCGGGACCAGTGACAGGTCCCCGCCCGGGAGTGCCGGTACGCCGCCCGCGGCGGTGCGCCAGCACCGCACTACCGCCTGGCCCGCATGAGTACCCGCACCACCGCTCTCGGTCAGCACGCCGAAGCCCGGTGCCTGGAGCGCGTCGCGGACGCGTGCTGCGCGTCGGCGAACGGGTCCGGCGTGCGGACGGTCATCGCGTAGCTCTGTCTATCCTTCTCCGTCATGCGAGGGTGAGGAACAGCTTCTCCATCTGCTCCTCGGTCATCGGGGAGTCTGTGTCCCCGGACAGGCACTGCCGCATCCCGCTTGCCACGATCTTGAAACCGGCCCGGTCCAGGGCGCGTGACACCGCGGCGAGCTGGGTGACCACCTCGGTGCAGTCCCGCCCGGACTCCACCATGGCGATGACTCCGGCCAGTTGGCCCTGGGCGCGGCGGAGCCGGTTGAGCACCTGGCCTGCGGCATCGTCGTCGATCTTCATCAGCCGTCTCCCTCGCGGTTCGCTTGGCCCGAGTATACCCGGCCGGGGTATATGGGAGATGATCATGATTCGTGAAGCGGACGTGCGGGCTTTCGCCGCGGCGCACCGTGACGGCGCTGTCGTCGTGGATGTCAGGGAACCGTTCGAGGACGCGGCCGGGCATGTTCCCGGCGCCGCGCTGATGCCGATGGCGGCGGTGCAGGCGCGACTGCGCGAGCTGCCCCGCGGCCGGCCGGTTTATGTCATCTGCGCGGGCGGCGGCCGGAGCCTGACCGCGGCGTCGTGGATGGCGTCGGCGGGCGTCGAGGCGTGGTCGGTGGCTGGCGGGACCAGCGCGCAGGCCGCGGCGGGCGGGCCGCTGGTGACCCGCACCGCCAGGTCAGCGCAGGACAGCGGGGCACGGCGATGATCGAGGTCGTCAGCATCGACACGCCGGCGCTGGGTGACCGCAGCTACCTGGCGACCGACGGGCGGGTCGCGCTGGTGGTGGATCCGCAGCGGGATATCGACCGGGTGCTGGCGGCAGCCGCCGGGCGGGGGGCCCGGATCACCCATGTGTTCGAAACTCACCTGCATAACGATTACGTCACCGGCGGCCTTGCGCTGGCCCGGGTGACGGGCGCGGCCTACCACGTGAACGCCGCTGACGAGGTGGCCTTCGACCGGATCCCGGTCACCGACGGCGATGCCATCGGTGTCGGGGAAGCGATGCTGGTCCAGGTGATGGCCACCCCGGGGCACACCTTCACCCACCTGTCCTACGCGCTGCAGGACACCGCTGCCGGACCCGTGGTGGCGGTGTTCACCGGCGGGTCGCTGCTGCACGGCTCGACCGGGCGGCCCGACCTGCTCGGCCCCGCGCATCAGGCCACCCTGGCCGCGGCGCAGCACGCCTCGGCCCGGCGGCTGGCCACCGAGCTGCCGGACGACACGCCGGTCTGCCCCACCCACGGGTTCGGCAGCTTCTGCTCGGCCACCCAGTCCGCGAGAACTGCCTCCACGATCGGCGAGGAGAAGCGCGCCAACCCGGGTGCTCACCCAGGACGAGGAACGCTACGTGGCCGAGTTGCTCGCGGGCCTGGACGCCTACCCGGCCTACTACGCGCACATGGGCCCGGCCAACGCGGCCGGGCCGGGCGCCGCTGACCTCACCCCGCCGGCCCGCGCGGACGCCGCGCAGCTAGCCGCTCGCATTGCCGCCGGGGAGTGGGTGGCAGACCTGCGCAACCGGCGGGCGTTCGCGGCCGGGCATGTCAGCGGCTCGCTCAGCTTCGAGCACGGCAGTGACTTCACCAGCTATCTCGGCTGGCTGATCCCCTGGGCAACCCCGCTGACCCTGCTCGGCGACACCCCCGGGCAGGTCGCCGCCGCCCAGCGCGACCTGGCCCGGATCGGCATCGACCACCTGGCCGGCGCCGCCACGGGCAGCCCGCAGGAATGGGCCGGCGGCCAGCCACTGGCGTCCTTCCCGGTCGCGAGTTTCGCTGACCTGGCCGCCGTCCGCCACCACCGGCCGGTCACCGTCCTGGACGTGCGGCGCGCGCTCGAATGGGCCGAGGGTCACCTCGACGGCGCACTGCATGTCCAGCTGCAGGACCTGCGTGACCGCATCAGCGAGGTCCCCCGAGCCGAGATCTGGGTGCACTGCCGCTCCGGATACCGCGCCGTGGTCGCCGCGTCCCTCCTGCAGGCCGCGGGGCACGCCGTCGTCGCCATCGACGACGAGTACGACCGCGCCGCTGACGCAGGCCTCCCGCTCACCAGCTGCAAAGCAGGGGCGAGGGCGGTATGAGCACGGCTGGCTGGCCCGGCCGGCTGTTCCCGCGCCGGCCCATGGCCAGCGCGGAGCACGCCAGGCAGCTGCAGCAGCAGGGCGTGATCGTGCTGGACGTGCGGGAAGACCCCGAGTGGCGGGCCGGACACGCACCCGGCGTCCGGCACATCCCGCTCAGCCGCCTCCCCGGCCTGATCAAGGACCTGCCACCACGGCGCACAGTGATCACCGTGTGCCGCTCAGGCCACCGGTCTGCCCGGGCAGCCGCGCTGCTCGCCGGCGAGGGCCGCGAGGCGGCCAGCCTGTCCGGGGGCATGCACGCCTGGGCCCGCGCCGGTCTCCCGGTCGTCGCCCTCGGCGGCCACCCGGCCGGGTGGCGTGAACGGTGATCGTGCTGGCCGTCGCGGCGGGCCTGCTTATCGGGGCCAGCCTCGGTGCGCTGGGCGGGGGCGGGTCCATCCTCACCGTGCCCGCCCTGGTGTACCTGCTGGGCCAGAGCCCGCACCAGGCCACCACCGCCTCGCTCCTGGTCGTTGGCACCGCCGCATTCGCTGGCGCGGTGACGCATGCCCGCGCCGGGCGGGTCAGGTTCAAGGCCGGCGCGATCTTCGGAGTGCTCGGCATCGCCGGTTCCTATGCCGGATCACGGGCCAGCGCGGCGGTCCCGGCTAACGTGCTGCTGGCCGGGTTCGGCCTGCTCATGCTCGCGGTCGCGGTGCTGATGATGCTCCGCCTCCACGGCCAGGCTCTGCCCGCCCCGGGCGCCGCGCCTGCCGGAGGGGCACGGCACACCATCCTGGTTGCGGCCGCGGCCACAGGCGTCGGGCTGATCACCGGGTTCTTCGGAGTCGGCGGCGGGTTCGTCGTGGTCCCCGCGCTGGTCCTGGTCCTCGGCTTCGACC
>DASWFT010000490.1:0-19500 GCA_036394075.1 Streptosporangiaceae bacterium | reverse complement strand
GCCGGCCGCAGCGGCGTGCCCTCCGCGATGTAGTGGGCGGTCGCTTCGCGCTCGTGGCCCAGCAGCAACGACCCGTCGGCGTGAACGACCCGCCACCATGCCGCGCCGCCGCCCCACAGTGCCATTACCCGGCCGACCTGGCGCGGCCCGCCCTGCCCCAGGTACTCGGCGACGTCGCCATAGGACATTACCCGGCCCGGCGGGATCGCGTCGGCGACGTCAAGCACCCGGCTTGCGAAATCCGGCAAGTGCGCGCCGTCCGGAGACGACCGTGTTCGCATTACTGGCCCGCCTTATGGGGTCGGGTCTGGCCACGGCTTGTCCAGCTCGCGGTCAGCAGGGTCGGTTGGCCATTTGGCGGCCGGGGCAGGACTCGCGGCAGGACTAGCTGGGGGTGCGTTCAGCCCACTCCACAAGTCGTCGTCCCCAGGGCCGGCCGCCCATCCGATGGGCAGCCGATGAGTACCTGGCTCGGCGTTCGCCAGCGGGATGTCCGGCCGCGGCACCGCTGGCGGGGGGTCCGGCCGCGGCACCGCGGGCTCGGCGCCCAGCCGCTGCATGGCCGACTCGGCGCCCGGCCGGTGCATGGCCTGTTCGGCGCCCGGCCGCTGCATGGCCGGCCACGCCGGCGCGTACTGCCGCGCCCTGGACGCGCCGTTGGCCCGGCGCCGCGCCCGGCGGAGAATTATCAGCCGGGCCCAGGCCGTGACGGCGATCGTGAGGGAGACGAGCGCCAGCAAGCAACTCAGCGCGAGCCCCACGAGGCCGCGCGGGTGGACCGGAACGGGCGCAGCGGACGCGTTACCGCCGCCGAAGTGCGTCGTGACCGCGGCGCCCGCCCTGGCGCCCGGCTCGGTGGTGAGCGTCCCGGCGGCGGCGAGCGCGGCCGGGGCGTCGACCGTGCCGAACCCGACCTTGTCGTCGTACCCACCGGGCGGCCGGTTCTGCGCGCTCGCTGTGATCGCCCGCACGACCAGGTCCGGCGCGAGCCGCGGGTACCTGGCTTTGATCAGCGCCGCCACCCCGGCAGTCAGCGCGCAGGCCGGGCTGGTGCCGCTCACCAGCCAGTACTGCCCATCTCTGCCCTGCGCTGGCACGTCCACGCCGGGCGCACCCACCTGCACAGACAGGTTGTAGCTGGAGAAGCCCGCAGCTGACCCGCCCTGCGAGACGGCCGCGACCCCCAGCACGCCCGGATAGTCCGCCGGGAAAGAGTACGGGGCTTGCCCGCTGGTCCGGGCACCCACGGAATCTCCGGAGTTCCCGGATGACCCGACCACGACAACGTCGTGGTTCAGTGCGTTCTGGAGCGCCGACCGCACCACCGCGCTCGGCGTGCCGTAACCCAGGGACATGCTGATCACGGACGCCCCGTGTGCGGTCGCGTAGCTGATGGCAGAGGCCAACGAATGCTGCACGCTGCTGTCGGACTCCTGCTGGTACCGGCCGTATCCAGGGTCAGTCCGGTCGGTGACCACCCGGATCGAGAGCACCTGCGACCTGGGCGCGATGCCCATGATCCCGCTGCCGCCGCCAGCGTGGCCGTGCCCAGCGATGAGCGAAGCCATCCATGTACCGTGAACGCCCCAGCCGCCATTGGACGACGGCGTCTTCACCCCGGTCAGGTCGGGTCCGGTGACGACCGAGCCGGTGAGGTCGGAGGCATCCGGGTTGACGCCGCTGTCGATCACCGCCACGGTGACGCCCTGCCCTTCGGTCGTGTTCCAGGCGGCCGGCGCGCCGATCGCGTCGAGGACCCACGTCTGCGCGGTGCGCACATCGTCGGCGCTGGCCGGGGTGGCCACGGTCACGGTGACGCCGACTCCGATCGCCAGGGCGGCGCAGCAGGCGGCCGACCGCCGCGCCTGGCGTGGTGCCCTGCTCAACATCCGGGGCATCAGCATCTGGGGCATCAGCATCCCGGCGCTCCGGGGCAGCGCGGCGGTGGCGGCGGCGCGCCGAGCCGCGCCCCGACCAGGTTCCCGATCCCATGCGCCACGCTGACCATCTCGTTTTTGATATAGGGGTCGGCAGACTCCCGCACGCGGCGCCTGCCGTCCGCATAGCCGACGGTCGCCATGACCAGGTAGGGACCCTCGTTGCCCACCCAGGACAACTGCCGCTGCGAGTCGCCAAACTGCGCGGCCAGGGTATGCGCGAAGGGAACAGCCCTGATCCCGGGGGCCAGCCCGGTGGAACGCGGCAGCGCCTTCAGCGACGCGTTCGCCGAAGCCGGAGCGGCCAGCACCACGATGCCCACAGTGACCGCGAGGGCGCCCGTCGCGTCCCCGTATGTCGCCCGGAGCACGGCCAGGCAGCCGTGCCTGGCCAGCACCCGCGCGACCGAGGGATCGGTGGCAGACTGGCACGGCGCCTGGCTCGCAATCCCGATCCGGTGCGCGGTGAGGCGCAGGCCAGCGCCCTCACCTGGCCCGAAGCCGGACACTTGGTAGGGGACCGAGGCCGGGAAGATCTGGGCGGCGGTCCAGCTACGCCAGCGCTTGCCGATCTCCCAGGCGGTGATCTGCTGCTGCTGGGCCGTGGTGAACCGGCGGGGCAGCACCTGCACCACGATCCCGATGGCGGATGCGGCCAGCCCGGCCAGCCCGAGCACCAGGACGGCGATCGTCAGGCTGGAACGCCAGCCGCGGCGACGCCGACGTGAGCCGGATGACCGCCCGGAACCGTCCGGGTAGCCCGATCCGGGCACCTGGAAACCGGGCTGCGGGTAGCCCCGCCAGTCTCCCCCCGGCGCCGGTTCGCCGCGCTCACCCGGGACCCCCGACCGCATGTCCACACCGGCATGGTACGGCCTGCTAGTCCCGGAACGCCGGGCTCACCGCGAGGTTGGCCTGTATACCCATACCCGCCCAGGCCGGACTCGTCCGGCCTGGGCGCAAGTGGATCAGTACGAGGGCAGCGACGGATCGACCTGGCTGACCCAGGCCAGCACGCCCCCGCCCACGTGCACCGCGTCCGCGAAGCCCGCATCTTTGACGATGGCCAGACATTCCGCGCTGCGGGCCCCGCTCTTGCAGTGCAGGACGATCCGCCGATCCTGGGGCAGTCGCTCGAGGGCGGCCCCGGACAGGAACTCACCCTTCGGGATCAGCACCGAGCCGGGGATCGACACGATCTCGTACTCGTTCGGCTCGCGCACATCCACCAGGAATATGTTGTCGTCACCGTCCAGCATCCCCTTGAGCTGGCGGGCACTGATTGTCGAGCCCGCGGCAGCCTGCTGGGCCTCCTCCGAGACGGCGCCGCAGAACTCCTCGTAGTCGATCAGCTCAGTGACCGTCGGGTTCTTGCCGCACACCGGGCATTCGGGGTCCTTCCTGACCCTGACCGGCCGGTAGGTCATGTCCAGCGCGTCATAGATCATCAGCCGCCCGACCAGCGGGTCGCCGATCCCGGTGATGATCTTGATCGCCTCGTTGACCTGGATGGACCCGATAGAGGCGCAGAGCACGCCGAGGACTCCGCCCTCGGCGCACGAGGGCACCATGCCCGGCGGCGGCGGTTCCGGGTACAGGCAGCGGTAGCACGGGCCGTGCTCGGCCCAGAAGACGCTGGCCTGTCCGTCGAACCGGTAGATCGATCCCCAGACGTAGGGCTTGCCGAGCAGCACGCACGCGTCGTTGACCAGGTAGCGGGTGGCGAAGTTGTCGGTGCCGTCCACGATCAGGTCGTAGGGCTCGAACACCTGCATGGCGTTGTCGGAGTCCAGCCGCTCTTTGTGCACGATCACGTTCACCAGCGGATTGAGTTCCTTGATGCTGTCCCGGGCGGACTCTGCCTTCGAGCGCCCCACATCGGACTGGCCGTGGATGATCTGCCGCTGCAGGTTGGACTCGTCCACGACATCGAAGTCGATGACACCCAGCGTGCCAACCCCGGCCGCAGCCAGGTACAGCAGCGCAGGCGATCCAAGACCGCCCGCTCCCACACACAACACCTTGGCGTTCTTCAGGCGCTTCTGCCCGGTCATCCCCACGTCGGGAATGATCAGGTGACGTGAGTACCGGCGTACTTCGTCCACGCTCAGTTCGGCGGCCGGTTCAACCAGCGGCGGCAGCGACAAGGTAGCTCTCCAAAGACGACATGTCCGGGCCTGGATCTTTGCCCGGCTCTTGGCTCAACCGACGGCCCGGCCGGCGCATTCCCAGCCGAGCGGAAGCCCCCACCGTGGCCTGGAAACCCTACCGGCCCGGCACTCAACCGAGGTCGCGGTCGGCTTTTCGTTGCCGCCGGTTCGTGGACGCTGCCTGCTGGCGGAGCAGCATTATCAACACCGGCACACCTTCATGATCGCGGTGGATCACCGGTCGCCGGCGACCACCAAACAACCGCGATCACGAAACAGAGGGTCCCGGCCCGCCGTCGAGGCTCGTTCGCCACCGTGGCGGGCTCGGCCGAAACTGTCACCGGCAAGCGGTAGAACACATTCAGCGGCGGAGCCTGAGCCCGGCCCGCGGCAGACCGCAATCGCACCAGACCGTGAGTTGCACTGATCCCCGGGAGGTCCCATGCCGACACCGCCCCCGCAGCCGCCAGGCGGAAGCCAGCCCGGGAACAGCCAGCCCGGGAACAGCCAGCCCGGCGCGGCTCGGCCAGGCATCGCCCAGCCCGGCGTGACGCGGCCAGGCACGGCCCAGCCCGGCGACACCGACGATGGCACGTGCCCGCGCGTCGGGCAGCGGCCTCTTCCCGACCCAGCCGCCGTCCGCCTGTTAGCCGTTCCGGATTCCGCCCCGCCCTACGACGACGCGTTGACGGGACTGCCGCCCGGCGATCTGGCTCTCAGAACTGGGGGCGCGACCTGGGCTGACGACAGAGGTGAGCCCGGTCGCGCGGCCAGGCCGGGGGCCGACCAGGCCGCTGCGGCGGGCAGCGAGCCGACGGGCGATCAGGTCTGGCCGAGCCGGTTTGCCCAGGTGCTGGTCGAGACGCTGGCCGGATCCCGGCCGCCGCGTCAGATGGTGCCGTGGACGACACAGCGCGCGCGGTCCAACATCCAGCGCCTGGGGCCCACCCTGTCCGCTGGGCAGCCCGCCGCCAGGCAACGGCCGCTTGTGCGCCGGGTGGTCACCTCCCGGCCGACCTGTGACGTCGTGGAAATGACGGTGATCTGCGGATTCGGCCCGCGCATCCGCGCGCTCGCCGTCCGGCTCGAACGCACCACCCCGCGTGACGCCACCCCCGGCCAGCCGGCCCGCGCGGCCCGCTGGCTCTGCACCGCCGTCGAGGCCGCCTAAGCCCCGTGCCCGCCTAGCAAGCCCGTGCCCGCGCAGTTCCACGGAGGCGGCCACTGTCAACCCCGGAGCGGACCCCCTCAGCCAGCGCGGGGCGGTGGCGGGGCGTCCGGAGCGTAAAAGCGCCGAAGGCGCAGCGCAGGACGCCCCGCCACCGCCCCGCGCCCACCGTTGAAAGGTCAGGCGTCGCCGCGGTTGCGAGGGTCGCCGTGACAGCGCTTGTACTTGCGGCCGGAACCGCACGGGCACATGTCGTTCCGTCCGACCCGGCTGAAGTCGCCGCCCCCCGAGCCGGGCGCGGTCTGCTCCACCTGGCCCGGGCCGTCGGCGCTGGGTGCGCTGTACTGAAGCCGCCCCGGCCGCTGCGGCCGCTTGAGCCCGGGAGCGTTCAATGACGGCGCCCCGTCATTCCCGAAGGCAGCCGGCACGGCCGGCTCTGCCGGGCCCGCCGCCCGGCCGCGCGGCTGTGCGGCGGGACGAGCAGGACGGTTTCGTTCTGGCTGAGGTTTGCGGTTGGCGGAGCCGTTGGTGCCGCTCCTCGCTGAACGCCCGCCTGCGGCGGGTGGCGGGCCACCCTGCGGATTTGGCGCAGGGCTGGGCGCCGGGGTCGGCGTGGCGTCCGGCACATCGTCCACGATCGGGTTCTCCTGCACCTCGACCTGGAGGTTGAACAGGTTGCCGACCGACTCCTCCTTGATGCCCTCCATCATGGCGGCGAACATGTCGAAGCCCTCGCGCTGGTATTCCACCAGCGGGTCACGCTGCGCCCAGGCCCGCAGGCCGATGCCTTCCCGCAGGTAGTCCATCTCGTAGAGGTGCTCACGCCATTTCCGGTCGAGCACGGAGAGGACCACGCGCCGCTCCAGTTCGCGCATGACGTCCGGGGTGAGTTCTTCCTCGCGCTGGTCGTAGGCCGCCTGGGCGTCGGCCCGGATGGTCTCGGTGAGGAACTCCTGCGACAGGCCGGCGCGCTCGCCGCCTGCCTCCTCGATCACGTTATCGATCGTGAGGTTCGTGTGGTACAGCTCGCGGAACGCGCGCCAGAGCTGGTCGAGGTCCCACTCCTCCGGGAACCCCTCGCTGGTCGCCCCGGTCACGTAGCCCGCGATCACCTCGTTGATCATGTCGCGGATCTGCTCGTGCAGGTCCGCGCCCTCAAGCACCCGGCGCCGTTCGCCGTAGATGACCTTGCGCTGCCGGTTGAGCACGTCGTCGTACTTGAGGACGTCCTTGCGGATCTCGAAGTTCTGCTGCTCCACCTGGGTCTGGGCCGACCTGATGGAACGGGTCACGGCCTTGGACTCGATCGGCACGTCCGGCGGCGTCTTCAGCCACTCCATGAAGTGGGCGACCTTGTCCGCGTTGAACATCCGCATCAGGTCGTCCTCGAGGGACAGGTAGAACCTGGACAGACCCGGGTCGCCCTGGCGGCCCGACCGGCCGCGGAGCTGGTTGTCGATGCGACGCGACTCGTGCCGTTCGGTGCCGAGCACGTACAGGCCGCCCGCCGCGACGACCTCCTCGTGCTCCTCCGCCACGGCGGCCTTGGCCTTGTCCACCGCCTCGGCCCACGCCATCTCGTAGTCCTCCGGTGTGTCCACCGGCGAAAGGCCGCGCTGGTGCAACTCGATGTCCGCGAGGAAGTCCGGGTTGCCGCCCAGCATGATGTCGGTGCCACGGCCGGCCATGTTCGTCGCCACGGTGACCGCGCCCTTGCGCCCGGCCTGGGCGATGATCGCGGCCTCACGCTCGTGGTACTTGGCGTTCAGCACCTCGTGCGGGACGCCGCTGTGCTTGAGCATCCGCGACACGGTCTCGGACTTCTCCACGCTCGTGGTGCCGACCAGCACCGGCTGGCCGTTGGCGTGCCTCTCCACGATGTCCTCGACGACCGCGTCGAACTTCGCGGCCACCGTCTGGTAGACGACGTCGGACTGGTCGTCGCGGATCATCGGCATGTTCGTGGGGATGGGCACCACGCCGAGCTTGTAGATCTGGTGGAACTCGTTGGCCTCGGTCATGGCCGTACCGGTCATCCCGGAGAGCTTGTCGTAGAGGCGGAAGTAGTTCTGCAGCGTGATGGTGGCGAGGGTCTGGTTCTCGTTCTGGATCTGCACGCTCTCTTTGGCCTCGATGGCCTGGTGCATGCCCTCGTTATAGCGGCGGCCATAGAGCATGCGCCCGGTGAACTCGTCGACGATGAGGACCTCACCGTTGATGACGACGTAGTCCTTGTCTTTCTTGTACAGTTCCTTGGCCTTGATGGCGTTGTTGAGGAAGCTGACCAGGGGTGTGTTGACCGAGTCGTACAGGTTGTCGATGCCGAGCCAGTCCTCGACCTTCTCCACCCCCGACTCCATGATGCCGACGGTCCGCTTCTTCTCGTCGACCTCGTAGTCCCCCTCGCCGTCCTCACCCCGGCGGAGCCGGGGCGCGATCTTGGCAAACTCGGTGTACCAGCGGGCGCTCTGCTCGGCCGGCCCGCTGATGATCAGCGGCGTCCGCGCCTCGTCCACCAGGATGGAGTCCACCTCGTCCACGACCGCGAAGTTATGCCCCCGCTGGACGCACTCGTCCAGGCCCCAGGCCATGTTGTCGCGCAGGTAGTCGAAGCCGAACTCGTTGTTCGTGCCGTAGGTGACGTCGGCCTCGTACTGCTTGCGGCGCTCCTCGGGTGGCTGCTGGGCGAGGATGACGCCGACCTCGAGGCCGAGGAAGCGATGCACCCGGCCCATCCACTCGGAGTCGCGCTTGGCCAGGTAGTCGTTGACGGTGACGACGTGCACGCCCATGCCGGTCAGCGCGTTGAGATAGGACGGCAGCACCGCGGTGAGGGTCTTGCCCTCACCAGTCCTCATCTCGGCGATGTTCCCGCCGTGCAGGGCCGCACCGCCCATGATCTGCACATCGAAGTGCCGCTGGCCAAGCGTCCGCCTCGCGGCCTCCCGGACCGTGGCGAACGCCTCGGGAAGCAGATCATCGAGGGATTCACCGGCCGCGTAACGCTCACGGAACTCGTCGGTCATGGCCCGCAGTTCCGCGTCGCTCAGCGAGGCGAAATCCTCTTCGATCGAGTTGACCTGATCAGCGATCCGCTTGAGTTGGCGCAGGGTCTTACCTTCACCCGTGCGAAGGACCCTGTCGATGATGACTGGCACTTCTCGTCGCGCTCCTCGCGGATCGTTTGCCTCATGCCGGAATCTAGCCGGAGTTTGGCCGCCCGCGCGCCGCGTCCGCCTGCCCACCGGATAGGCGACAGTCTGTGGCGCCGGTGCCGCCGCCGTCACTGTCATGGTAGGCGAGACAGACGGTGAATCCGAGCCGCTGAGACGCACCAGCGACGGGAATGCCGCCCTGGCGTTACGGCTGAGGGCGTCGGGCGGTGGGCTGGCGGGGTCGGGGTGTGGGTGGATGCGTCCGGGTGGGGCCTGAGGGAGCAGGGTGTGCCTCAGGGGACCGTGTGCGGCTCCAGGGGGGGTCGGCGTGCGGCGCGTGAGGCTTCCCGCCACAATAAGAGGGGCAGTGGCCGCGCGCGTCCGGGCGGCGGTGAGAGGAGCAGCGCGCATGGCGGACCAGGTGGGAATGAGCCAGGCGGGACCGGGCACGGTATCCAGTGCCCAGGCCGAGGCCGAGCTCAGCCCGGATGCGCCGGGAACTCCCGGTAACTACGAGCCGTATCACGGGCGGCCTGTCTCCTGGGTGGCAGTGGGCATAATCGTGGCCGGATTCCTGGCCGGCGGCTTGGCCCTGGTCTTCGGGCCGACCTGGTGGCTCTTCTGGTCCGGTGCGGGAGTGGCTCTGATCGGTACCCTGGTGGCGATGTCGACCGACATCTTCGACGACTGGTACTAAGCCGTACCCGCGTAGCCGGCCTCCTCAGCTGTAGCCGGGCCTCGGCTATAGCGCAGCCTGGGCTATAGCGCAGCCTCGGCTATAGCGCAGCCTGAGCTATAGCGCGGCCAGGAATGCCAGACCTCCTCGCTAGGCTCCTGTTCTTGTGGCGACCCCTGCCCTATCGGCTGCTCCGCAGACTCCCCAGCCCACTTCCCAGCTCACCCTGTCCGCGGACGACGCGCGGCTGCTGACGCTGCGCGCGCAGGGCTTCATCGGGACGGAGGGACGTCGAGGCGGCGTGCCGGGCATGCTGCGCCGCCTCGGCGCCGTCCAACTCGACACCATCAGCGTGCTCGCGCGCTCCCATGAGCTCGTGGCCTACGCCCGGCTGGGCCCCATCCCCCGCGACAGGATCGAGCGTGCGTACTGGCATCCGCGTAAGCCGGCCGCATTCGAGTACTGGTCGCATGCCGCGTGCGTGCTGCCCATCGAGGAGTGGCCCTACTACGCGTTCAAGCGCCGTGCCTTGCGGGCCAGGGGCCAGCGCTGGCACCAGAGCCAGGACACGGTCTGCGCGGAGGTCTTGACCAGGCTCCGCGCCGAAGGACCGCTCAGCGCGACCCAACTCGGCGGGGCCAAGGCCGGCGGGGAATGGTGGGACTGGTCAGATACCAAGATCGCGGTTGAGTGGCTGCTGGACGTGGGTGAGGTCGTCTGCGTCCGCCGCGACGGCTGGCGCCGGATTTACGACCTGCCCGAGCGCGTCCTGCCCCGCGAGGTGCTTGACCTCGATCCATCCGACGCCGAGTGCCTGGCCCATCTCGCGGCGGTGGCCGCCCGGGCGCTGGGCGTCGCGACCCGCGCCGACCTCATCGACTACCACCGGCTCCGCGAGCTGACCGACGGCAAGGCCAGATTCGCCGAGTACGTCGATGACGCCGCGCTGGCCGCGGGCCTGACCCCGGTCGCGATCGAGGGCGCGGGCAAGGTCACCGCCGCCTGGGCCGACCCTGCCGCGCTCGCGGTGCCCCCGGCGGGCCGGCATCGGGTCACGCTGCTTTCCCCGTTCGACTCGCTGGTCTGGGACCGCAAGCGCACCCTGCGGATGTTTGGCTTCGAACACAGCCTTGAGGCGTACGTGCCCAAGGCCAAGCGCGTGCACGGATACTTCGCGATGCCGCTGCTCGCCCGGGGCCGCCTGGTCGGCCGCGTCGATCCGGTGCGCCGCGGCCAGACGCTCGTCGCCCGCCAGCTCTCCCTGGAGTCCCCCGCCGCCATCGAGGCCATGGCCCGCGCTCTTCGCGAGGCCGCCGAATGGGTCGGCTGCTCCGCAGTGGCGGTAGAACAGCTAAACCCACCCCATCTAGCCCAACGACTAACCACAGCACTCACCTAAAACGACCGCTGGCCCCGACGCTGCGCGTCAGGGCTGGCGGCCGCGTAGCAGGGAGACGCTGGCGGTGACGACGAACACGAGCCAGACGACGAATCCGGCGAGACCGACCGCGACCCAGGGACCGCCGTTGGTGAGGGCGACGCTTTTGCGATGATGACATCGCCCGCGAGCTGGCGGCAGCTCACCCACGGTGCCGGGTGGACCTTTGACGAGGCAGAAGCGTGGCTCGGGGCATCCCTCAATCGGCTTCTGCTCGAGGAGCGGTGACCTCCCTCAGGATTCAGCTGAACTCGATCAGCTTCTCCCGCACCGCGATCATGACGGCCTCCATCCGCGAGTGGATCTGAAGCTTCTCCAGGATGTTGCGCACGTGATTCTTGACCGTGTTCTCGGAGATGAACAGTTCCTTGGCGATGTCGCGGTTGTTCATGCCCCTGGCCACTAGCCTGAGGACCTGCATCTCGCGATCGGTGAGCTTGGGAGCCGGTACCTGCTGGGCCCGCTCTTCGTCATCGCGCTTCGCGAGGGTGGCGAATTCCGTGAGGAGCTTGCCCGCCATCGAGGGATTGATGAGCGACTGCCCGCCGTGGACAGCCCTGACGACATCGGCGACCTCATCCAGCGGGATGTCCTTGAGCAGGTAGCCACTGGCACCCGCTCTGATCGCCTCGAAGAGGTCCTCCTCCTCGTCGCTGATCGTCAGTATGACGATCTTGGAGCTGGGTGCCGCCTCCTTCATCGCACGGCAGGCCTCGATCCCGCTGCTCTTCGGCATCCGAATGTCCATGAGGACGACATCCGGCAGCGACTCGGCGGCCTTCTCGACCGCCTCCGCCCCATCACTCGCCTCACCGACCAGTTCGATGTCGTCCTCAGCAGCGAGAACCATCTCCAGGCCACGCCTGAACAGCGCGTGATCATCAACGATGAGGGCGCGAATCGGATCAGAACCCCGCCGGGCGCCCACTAGACCCTTGGCGATTGCGAGATCTCCACCCATGGCACCTCCTCTCTGACCCTGCATCAGGCATCCAGTGACCTGACCTGCTGTACTGTCCTTGCGGTACCACTGTCCTGCCGCGCTCGCGTCCTGCCAACTGTCCCGGCCAACTTTCGCTGGGGTACTGCCCGTGGCGCTGCTGGCATGGTGTGATCCGCGCTACTGCCTTCAGGCGGCGCTGCCTTCTCTGCCTGCGTCCGACTCTGCGGCACAACCCTGCCGTACAACTCTGCGGCACAGCCCTGAGGTATAGCCTCGCGGTGGGCCCTGCGGTCCGCCACCCTGAGTGCACCGCGTAACTCTCTGGTAATGCCTTTCGCTGCGCTACCAACCTTCCATGCTGTCCTGCACTTCGGCCATGATCGGCCGCCCAGTATTCCGTCCTGCCAGCCTGGCGTTCTGCCAGCCGACCGTGCCGGTCAGAATCCCGGGCCTCGCCCCCGTGCAGCGCTATGGCTGCCGGGCGCACGGCGAACGTAACACCTCGTGACCAAACTCTGGCTGACGGGGGGCATCCGACGCAAGCTAGGCCAGTTCCGAGCCTGACGCTGCGCCGGGTACCCCCAAGTCCGCACCCCTACCTGGCAGCCCGATTCTGCCCCACTCTCCGGTCGTGTTGGCGGGCCGCTCCCCCTGTCTGCGCAGGCGCTATTTCCCCGGCGGGTTCCTCCACCAGGCGGATCACGCCGTAGTCGTAGCCGCGCCGCCGGTAGACCACGCTCGGCAGGTGGCAGTCCTGGTCACAGAAGAGGTAAAAATCATGCCCGACGAGTTCCATCTCCAGCAATGCCTGGTCGATGGTCATCGCTGCAGCGGCATGAAACTTCTCCCGCACCACCAGCGGCCCGTCCCCTTCCATGGCGATGGGAACGAAGTCGCCCGATCGCGGCTGTCCGCCGGGCTCTCCGCCATATCCGCTGCCCCAGATGTCACCTGGTGGAGCGTCTAGCTGAGCCTCGCCGTCGGACATACTCTCGCGATCTGACCGAGACCCGCGACCCAGCGGAGCCGTGTCGGCTAGCGGAGCCCCATCCGCCAGCAGAGCACCGCCAGCCGGCAGAGCACCGCCAGCCGGCAGAGTCCCGTCCGCCAGCAGAGTCCCGTCCGCCAGCAGAATCCCGTCCACTGGCATACCCCCGCCAGCGGCGGTCGCCGGGAGCCCTTCAGCGAACTGCCCGTCGAATTGATCCACGTAATGGCCCACGTCGGGGACCATCTGCCCCGCGTGCCGGTCCTTGCGCCGATCGCAGGACCGCCTCAGCCGGGCCTCTAGTTTGGCGATGGCGCGGTCCAGCGCTACGAAGCGGTCGTCAGCGGCCGCTTCCGCGCGAATGACCGGCCCCCGCGACCGGATCGTCAGCTCGACGCGTTCTCGCCGGGCCGACTGACGCGGGTTGCGTTCCTGGGACACCTCCACATCGATCCTGATCGCTTTCTGATCCAGCTTTCCGATCTTGGCCAGCTTGGCCGTCGCGTGCCTGCGGAACCGTTCCTGCAAACCTGTATGCCGGCCCTTGAAGATGATGTCCACCCGGGAAACCCCCTTCGACCCGATCCATCTGGCGGCACCCGCCCGGCCGACCTGGTCTTCGTCCCCACATCCGCCTGCTGAGGGGTTCGCGGCCTTTCGCCACTACTGCCCTTCTCCCTGCCCGAGGGACGCCGGATCCCCCGGCGAGGCAGGACTTACTTCTAAGCCGCACCGTGATCGGTCGACGAGAAGTCGCCTTACGTGGGCCGTTTCGCCTGCGGCTGGCATCGGCTTGCCTGGGCGGGCTCCCCGCGATGAGCGAAGGACCCTGCCTGGCGCAACCACGGACCCGGGCGGGTGCCATGACACGACGCTAGCCTGACCTGTGCCCGATGTCATGGGGCCGGCAGGCCTGACCCGTCACCGAGCGTGAAATACATCGCCACGGACAGGTCAGGGCCCCAGAAGGGCCAGCCCGTGGGACCGGAGGGACGGCTGTGATCAAATTCTTGGCTAGGGTACCAGGATTGGTTAGGGCACCAGGAGGAGCCGGCCGAGCATCGCCCGGTCTTCCAGTAGCTGGTGCGCCTGGACCGCTTCGGCCAGCGGACCTTCGTCTCGGCGGCGGCGTGCAGGCCGCCCCGGCGCCTGCTCAGTTATGACAATTCGTCACACCTGCGCTCCGGCTCAGCCCGGATAGGTGGCGCTGCTCCCCGAAACAAACAAGCTCCACAGTCCGCTAAAGCCGATGGACCGGGCCACATGGTTGGTCTGCAGGCCCGCGTACAGGGGGTTGAGTGAGCCCGCGGCGGCGATCGAGACCATGTTGGACTGCACTCCGATCGCAGTAGAGGTGTCGCCGTCGACTGGCACTTCGTCGAGCGTCGGGCCGCCGGTTGACTGCGCCACGACCAGCAAGTGGTCCGCGTCGTACCAGGACAGGGCGGTTGGGGCGGTAACGTCCGTACCCACGGCCACATTCTGCAGGATCGATATCTTGCTGCCGCTGCGGACAATGGCCCCGAGCAGCAGTCGCCCGCCGCCAGCGATCATGGCGACTCGCACACCATCGCGGGCCACCCGCAGCGCAGTGATGGGGGCGGTCCCAGGGGGCAGACTTACCTGGATCGGCCGGGCCGCGCCCGGCGGCACCACCCACACCCCGGTGTGGCCGTTGACCTTTCCTGCGACCCACAGATCGTCCCCGCGGTCCCAGCTGATGGCGGTGAATCCGCTCCCGGTGAGGCGGGCGCTGAGATTGCCTGCGGGCGACTTGGCACGATCCTCCGCCGCCGCGGCCAGGTCGACGGTATAGACCGTGTTCGAGGGCCCCGCAATCCCGGCGAGGTAGCGCTCACTGGCATCGGGTGAGACGGCCAGGATATGCAGCGGGATCTGGCCGGTGCCCGCCTGGCCGGGCAGCGCCTGGCCGGACGGGGACGCACCGCCAGGCGCGGATTCGTGCAGCACCCGTCCGGCACCGTTCGCAGCCAGGTAGTACAGATTCTCGTGATCCGGCGGAGCGGGCACCAGTTGTGGGTAGTCGCGGCGATCCTGCACGGAAATGCTGGCTCCGGCTGGCGAAATCGACCGCCCGTTCACCTCCAGCTGCACAGACTGAGCGGGCGAGGGACTGTAGGATTGACTGGTCAGCGTCCAGACGAGCTGGGCCGACATGGCCTGGAGGCCGACCTGGGTGACGCCCCTGCGAGGCAGGCTGAGATCGACCAGGGCGGTGCTGCCCGGGAGAAGCTGCACCGGGCGCAGCAGCCGGGTCTTCGGCGGGAACGCGGTGAACGCCGCGCCTGCCAGCCATCCGGCCGGACTGCGCAGCAGCGCCTGTACCAGCCCGGTGCCTGGATCGGACGAGTCGATCGGCACGAAGACCGGATCGGGCACCAGAACCTTGCCCGAGGGATCGAAGTAGTAGAGGTTGCACGGCTCGTAGGCCAGCTGGAACAGGTCCTTGGTGAGCAGCAGGTCACGGGAGGGCTGGCCAATCCCGCTCGACGGCAGGCTCGCGATGCGCCACCGGTGGTCGACCAATTGCATGCCGAACTGCCAGGTCAACTGCTGCTGCCCGCCGGGTGCGGGACTGTACTGCCCGGTGCCGCTCAGTGTGGCCACCTCTTGCGCCTGTACCTGCACGACGGCTGCGTTCTGCGACCTCAGGGGACGCCCGGGGAGCGTCACGTCGGGCGGCTGGGCAACGACGGTTACCGCCGACCCCGGGCGCCACGCCTTATTGGCCGCCGCGGTCAAGTATTCGCGGGCGACCGCGTGGTCGTTGGTGAAGTTGGCGCTGGTGAGAAGGAAGCCGCTGACGATCTGCTGCGGACCCCAGTCGGGCTGCGGTGCGTTCATGATCATGCCGCAGCAGCTTCGCCCGCTATCGGTCCCGCTGCCTGGACCCGGCGGAATGGTCGCCGACACCACACCCCCGCTGACCGGGACTGCCGCGCAGCCCGCCGCCAAGACGGCTAGCACGGCTCCGGCGGCCGCCCATGGGATGGGCCGCCGGTAGCGGGCCCCGCGCGGGAACGCCCCGGGTCGGCCTGACCTGAACCAGCCTGACCGGAACCAGCCTGACCACGACCGACCTGGCCGGAACCAGGCTGACCGACGCCGGGTTTCAGCCACCCGCGCCTACCCCCGTCCCGGTGCCGGTCGTCGGTGACCCGGCCGCGGCGCCGACGCCGGTTGCTTTCCCGGCCCCGGTCCCCAGCGCGGCGCTGGTCCCGATCGCGGACCCCGGCCGGATGCCCGGCCCCAACCCGGTTCCGGTCGCTGGTCCCGTGACGCCATCCCGGTCCGGGCCGGCGAAGCCGGACCCCACCTCAGCCTCGTCGGGGCCCAGCGGCAGCGGCGATCCGGCTAGTTCCTGGCCGGCCACCCGAGGCACGGTCAACCGGAAGACCGAGCCTTTGCCGCACTCTCCCCATGCCTGCAGCCAGCCGCAATGCAGCCGGGCGTCCTCAAGCGCGATCGCCAGCCCAAGGCCCGTGCCACCGGTGGTACGCGCCCGCGCGGGGTCGGCACGCCAGAACCTGTCGAACACCATCTGCTGCTCGGCCGGCCCGAAGCCGACACCGTGATCGCGGACCGCCACCGCGACGGCGTCACGGTCCCCGGCCACGGTGACCACCACGTCGCGTCCCTCACCGTGCTCCACGGCGTTGTCCAGCAGGTTCCGTAGGATGCGCTCCACCCGGCGCCGGTCCACCTCGGCGACACAGGGTTCCGGAGGGAGCCGGAAATCGATCCGGGTGCCGCGCCGGGCCGCCAACTGCTCCGCATCCGCAGCGGCGCGGCGGACGAGGTCGCAGACGTCGGCGGACTCCGCATCGAGTGTGGCCGCGTTCGCGTCATACCTGCTGATCTCCAGCAGGTCCGCGAGCAGCGACTCAAAGCGCTCCAGTTGGCTCTGCAGCAATTCCGCCGAGCGGCCGGCTGACGTCTCCAGCTGCTCACGCGCCTCGAACAGGATGTCAGCGGCGATCCTGATCGTCGTCAGCGGCGTGCGCAGCTCATGGGAGACGTCAGACACGAACTGCCGCTGCACCTGAGACAGCTCCTCCAGCTCCCTGAGCTTGTCCTGCAGGCTGGCCGCCATCTCATTGAACGACCTGGCCAGGGCGGCCAGGTCATCGGTGCCGCGCACCGGCATCCGCTCATCAAGTTCCCCGGCGGAGAGCCGTTTGGCCGCGTTCGCCGCGTCCCTGATGGGGACCACCACCCAGCGCGTGACCAGCGAGACGATCGCGGCGAGCAGGACCACAAGCACCAGCCCGCCGCCCAGCAGGGCGCGCTGCACCAGTTGCAGGGTCTGCTGTACCTGATTGAGCGGGAACAGGTAGTACAGCTGATCGCGGCCGTTGATCACCCCGCCGATCGCCAAACCGGGTCCGGGATGCCTGCCCTTGAAGTAGGTCAGCTCGGTCGATGTTGACCACAGGCGGGCGGTCTGGCCACTCTGCTGCTCCTGGGTCACCTTGTCGATCAAGCGCTGCGGAATGCTTGACGGGTTCAGGTTCCGGTTGCCGTAGGTCCCGCCGAGGCTGGAGCCCGGGGGAATATTGATCACCACGTCGAATGTGTTGCCCGGGCCACTCAACCCTTGCAGGCTCCTGGTGAGCGCGATCAGGGCCTTGGGCGAATTGCCGGCCGACCCTGCCAAGCCGACCTGGCCCTTCGCCTCCGTCAGGCCTTCCGAGATCTGCGTGGCCGCCGATGTCCGCGCGCTGTTCAGCAGCCCAGCGGCGATCTGCTGCATCAAGAAGAAGCCCAGGGCTGCGACCACGACGACGGAAATGATCATGGTGGTCGCGACCACCCGCAGCTGCAACGACCGGTGCCAGCGTCGGCGCACCTGCCCGGCCAGCGCGTGGCTGCGCAGGTAGGTCACCCGCAGCACGCGCCGGGCCCGGGGTGGCAGCCGCCGCGCCGCCCGCCGGATCAGCAGGGCAATCCGATCGGGGTAAGCGGCTGGACCGCTGTCCCGGGTCGGCCGGGCCGGCCGGGCCACAACGGCAATCCCAGGCACCCTGGCCCCAGCGCCTACGGCAGCCGCGGCCGACACAGCAGACCCGGTGGCCCCAGCAGCCCCGGTGGCCGCACCAGCAGGTCCAGCGGCCGCAGCAGCCCCGGTAGGTGCAGCAGTGGGCGCGGCCAGCGCGGCCACACGCTCGCTGCCCCGGGCTTCGCTAGAACTCGCTGGCCCCTGCATAACTTTTCGCTACCGAACAAACCTCTCTGTGCCTGACTAGCCCTGTTCCTAGCTAGCTCTAGTTCCTCACTAGCGCCGCGCCACCAAACGCTGTCCCGGAAGCCCTTCCTTCCGAACGAATCCTGCCCAGTCGCTCCCAATCCCACAACCAGCGCCCGCTCCAGTGCTCAGGCGGGACCTGCCTTGTATCCCACGCCGCGCACCGTGACGACGATCTCGGGGTGCTCCGGATCCTTCTCAATCTTGGCGCGGAGTCGCTGCACGTGGACGTTGACCAGCCGCGTGTCGGCCGCATGCCGGTAGCCCCAGACCTGCTCGAGCAGCACTTCGCGGGTGAACACCTGGCGCGGCTTGCGGGCCAGCGCCACCAGCAGGTCGAACTCCAGCGGGGTGAGGCTGACCGGCCGCCCGTTCCGCTTCACCGAATGCCCGGCCACGTCGATGAAGACGTCCACTATCTGCAGCATCTCGGGCGCAGGGTCGTCGGTCCGGCGCAGCCTGGCCCGGACGCGGGCAATAAGTTCCTTCGATTTGAACGGCTTGACGATGTAATCGTCGGCGCCCGATTCGAGCCCGAGCACCACGTCCACGGTGTCACTCTTCGCCGTCAGCATGACGATAGGCACGCCGGACTCGGTCCTGATCTGGCGGCAGACATCGATGCCATCGACGCCGGGCAGCATCAAGTCCAGCAGGACAAGGTCCGGGTGAGTGTCCCGGAACGCCTCAAGAGCCCTGTCCCCGTCCGCGACGAACGTGGGCTCGAATCCCTCACCGCGGAGCATGATGCCGAGCATCTCCGAGAGGGCTGCGTCGTCATCGACGACCAGCACGCGACCTTTCATGAGCCTCATAGTTCCATGGAAGTATCGGTCAGGGCACTATCCCGCATACCTGATCGGGCACATAGCAGACGAAGGTTACCCGCAGTGACGGGCTGCGCGACCCCACGTTCTGTCACAAGGGCTGTGACGAGGGATGCCGGCGTCACGTCGAACGCGGGGTTGTAGGCGGCGCTTCCTGGCGGCGCGATCGCCTGGCCTGACATGTATGTGACCTCCTGCGCGGCGCGGTGCTCCAGCATGATCGCACTGCGATCCGGGGTAGCGAAATCGATCGTAGACATGGGCGCCACTACAACGAAAGGCACGCTGTGGTGGCGGGCCAGCACGGCCAGGCCGTACGTGCCGATCTTGTTCGCCACGCTGCCGTCCGCGGCGATCCGATCCGCCCCGGTCAGTACGATATCCACCTCCCCGGCGGCGAGAAGCGACCCAGCCGCCGCATCCGGCAGCACCGCGTAGTCGATACCGGCCCGCCTGGCCTCATACGCGGTCAGCCGCGCGCCCTGCAGCAGCGGCCTGGTCTCGTCCACCCAGAGCCTGGCCAGGCGCCCGGCCCGGTGCGCCGCGAGAACCACCGCGAAGGCGGTTCCCTCGCCCGCAGACACCAGCCTGCCGGTGTTGCAGTGGGTCAGAATCTTGGCGTCGTGGGCCGGCAGCAGGGGCAGCCCGTACGCGGCCATCGCGGCGCTCGCGGCGACATCCTCCTCGGCGATGGCGCGGGCCTCGGCGAGGGCAGCTTGTGCCGAGAACCGCTGCCCATCATGGGTCTCTTCCTGGCCTGCGGCCTGGTATGCGAGCAGTACCCGGCGGACGCCCCAGGCCAGATTCACCGCGGTAGGCCGTGCTCGGCTGATGACCTCGGCGGCTGCGGCCACATCGTCGCCGCGGGCGGCGGCCAGTGCGACTCCGAACGCGCCCGCCACCCCCAGCAGTGGTGCACCGCGAACCACCAGGCGGCGGATCGCGTCCTCCA
>DASWFT010000489.1:0-11183 GCA_036394075.1 Streptosporangiaceae bacterium | reverse complement strand
ATCACCGAACTCGCCCGCCAGGCATCCATCGCCGCCTGACCACTCACAGTCACGGCTACTGCCCCGTGCCCGGGCCCCAGCCGTCACACACGCCGCAACTTGACTCAAAGTTCAAAATCCCTGCGGGGAAAGATAACTTACTTCGTAGGGACATCGCCACGGTCTCTGACGAGGAGCGAACGCTCTTCATCAACGCGATCAGGTCGCTTGACGACCCCACGTCGTCGTTCGTCTATGGAAACAACGCCGGCAACGAAGCGGCCGACGCGAGCGGAAACATCACCTACTGGGACATGCAGGAGCAGATTCACAAGGACGGTCACGCGCACGGAATCAATGTCCACTTCGGGCCCGCATTCATCCCCTGGCACCGAGCGCTTATCAACCATTTCGAGAAGCTGCTGCGTGACGTCGATCCACATCTCTCCCTGCATTACTGGGACTGGACGACCGATCCGCGCAAGACGATCGGTGACCGCGTCGACCTGTTCACGACCTCGTTTATAGGAAGCTCGACAGGCAACGCCGGGCCGCCGCTGCAGGACTTCGAGTCCACGGAGATCACTGGAGACCCGGCGGAAGGGATTCCTGGCGATGGCGTCCATGATCACATCTGGCGGGATGTCGCCGCCACCGCTGCCAACCCGAACGGCACCCCGGCGCTTGACCCGGACGCCACGATTCTCGCGCACACCGATTTCACGTCCTTCGCCGCCAGCCTCAAGGCCGCGCACGACGACACCGCGCACAGCTACATCGGGGGCACGCTCACCAATGCGCACTTCTCTTTTCACGATCCGTTCGTGTTCCTGCTGCACTCGAATCTCGACCGGATCTGGGCGATGTGGCAGCGCACGCCGGGTCATCAGGACCGCCTCGACCCGGCGCGGGCCTGCCTACGGCACGATCGCGACCGATCTCGGCTTTCCCGCCAACTACTTCGACGAGCTCGTGCAACCGTGGGCGGGGGTGGACTCGGCGGGGAACGCGCAGACCCGGCCTGAACCCCTGGAAGAGCGACCCATCCAAGCGCGAGCCGATCCCCTACAACGACCGATCGATCGTGATCCCGGCGAGCTACGATACGGCGCCGCACTCGAGCTACGTGGTCGTCAACCAGGACACGTTCTCGACCTCGCAGGTGGCGGTGCAGCAGACGTTCCCCGCGGCGTTCCTCGTGATCTATGAGGGCTTTGAGCCGAACGAGCTCGGGGTGACGGGGTCGCCGGCACCGACGGCGCCACCGAACGCGCCGTCGTTCTCCTTCACGAGCGGCGGGGCGGCTCTGCAAACGATCTCGGCGATCAACCCCGTCATGCGTCTGGAAGACCCGCTCGGCGCGATCGATGTGCCGCAGCGCATCACCGTCCAGTACGACCTGCACTTCGCGGGTGCGAGCGAGTTTCCCAGCAACAGTGGCGGCGAGGTCGTCGTTGAGATGGCCGCGACGCTGAACTATCAGATGGACACCGGCACCGGTGGCACCGTGATCGATCTCAGCGAAGTGGCAAGCACGCCGCTCACGCTGGTGGATCAGCCCAACCCGTACATGCTGAAAGTCGACCCCACGATCACACCGCCGAATCCGTACTGGCTGAGCATGGACACGCGCGTGTTCCGGGTCAAGACGGGTGGAACGATCGGGGTCGGCCCAGGAGCGCCGACGCAAGCCGACGTGAGCCCGGCTCATCCCCACGCGGCCAACGACTTCATCCAGGCCGTGGTGGCTAACTTCAACTCTGTGCCAAACGACGTCTCGCACCCGTTCCTTACGCAGCTCTCCGCCGACGAGGCGGGGAGCACGCTGTACCTGCCCGGCCAGGAGGGCGGCGTCAACGTCTATAACTACGCTGTCGCAAAAGTGCGCTATCTGGCACCGGCCGGCGTGCCGGCCACCGGTGTCAGCGTCTTCTTCCGTGCGTTCAGCACGATGGTGTCAGGACTGGATTACGACGCGACAGCGAGCAGCACGGGCAACTACCGGCGCAGCGGAAACGGCCCCGGCGCAGTCGCGCTGCTGGGCGTCGAATCGAGCGAGGTGGCCTCGATCCCCTTCTTCGCGGCTCCGCGCGTGAATACGGTGGCGGGCACAGCCGGGGCGGCCTCGATGACGACGCAGGTCGAAGACGCACACGCTGAGTGGCGCCGGCGCGGTCGAGCAGGTCGCCTACTTCGGCTGCTGGCTGGACATCAACCAGACCACCCCCCGGTTCCCGCGCAACCCGCTCGCGGATCCGGGCGGGGTCGACGGGCCCTACGTCGGGAGCGCGCCCGGCAATCCGCTGCTAAGCATCCAGCAGCTGATGACCGGATTCCACCAGTGTCTGGTGGCGGAGATCTTCTTCTGGCCGCCCGGAACCGTGACCGATCCGATCGCGCCGCGCGCGACGCCCTCCTCAAGCGATCGCCTTGCGCAGCGAAACCTCGCGCTGGTGCCGTCCAGCAACCCAGGGTGGCCACAGGCGCACCTCGTGCAGCACAGCTTCGTAGTGAAGCCTACGCCGCTCACGGCGGACGCTCCCGTCGCGCTCGGCGCCGTGCTCGCACCGGCCGCCAAAGCTAGGCGCCGCGGTCGGCAGGTCGCCGAGCAGTCCGTCATCCGGCACCACGTCGGCCCGGACGAGCTGATGCTCGACTGGCAGAACGTCCCGCGAGCCAGCGAGGTGCAGATCTTCCTTCCCGAGGTGCTGGCCGACGATATCCTCGGGCTAAACGCGATGCGTCAGCACCCGAGCGTGCTGACGAAGATCGACGAGCACACGCTTGCGGTCGAAGTCGCCGATGTGACGTTCATCCCGCTGCCCTCGGCGCGGCACCAGAACCTGGCGGGGCTGCTGAGCCTGACGCTCCCACCGACGGTCAGAACCGGGCAGGTCTTCCGGGTCGGCGCGCAGCAGGTCTCGGGCACCGGGAACCGGGTTCTGGGGGGGTTCCAGCTCACGATTCCAGTGAAGACCGATCCGGAGATCCTCCCCGCCGAACTCGACAAGCTCGCCGTGCTTCGGTACGTACAGCTCACGATCCCGGCGGCGAGCCGCTGGCACGAGGTGTTCAAGCGCTACGTCGACGGCGTCGTCGGCAGGGTCCGAGGGCTGGGCGGGGACCCCACCGCGATCGAGCCTTCACCCTACGGCGCGGGACCGCCCGCTGCCCCATGCGAGCCGGAGAAGCGCAAGCCCCACGAGCCCTGCGCGGAGGACCTGTGGCGCCTGAAGATCCCCTGGGACGATTGCGAGGTGGAGGGCGAGATCGAGCTCAAGCTTCGTTTCAGGAAGCGCTGCGAGTAGGAGGGGTTTGGCGAGGATCCTTGCATTGCAGGATTGAACGCTAAGCCCCCGAGACGAGTCTCCGGCGCGGGACCTGCGACCCGTTGCAACCGAGCGAGGTGTCGGCGGATCACGATCCGACTGATCAACCCATGGCCCTAATGAGAGCTATCGGGGTCAGGGAGGGAACGGGGCCGGCGCTGCCGGCTCCGGGCGCGCGACTGCATGGGTACACCGGGACGCCAAGACAGTCAGTCCGGGCGATGATCCTTCATGTTCCCTGAAACTTCCTCAACAGTGAGACGGGCTCTGCTGAAGCGGGGAAAGCCCAGGTCCAGGGGCTATAGAAGTTCTTGAGACCATAGGAAACTCTGGGGTTATTTATTAGCCGAAAGACAGCCCTCCTACTCGACCTCTGCGGGCGTCGGAGACGGCGGCTGCCGACCGTACATGCGAGGACCCGGCGGCTTGTGCCAGCGGCCGCCGCGAACGTCCGTCGTGTGACCCACCCAGCGCAAGCGCACGGTCGCGCCAAACGAATCGCGAAGAACACCCGCAGGACCTCTTGACAACAAAGAGGCTTCGATCTGCGCGGACGTCGGCTCGATGTCAGGTCCCGACGCTGACCGCCAGATCTGTCAGTGAGGCGCGCCGACTGCAGCCGCATCTGCCTCCGCGTTGATCTTGTCAAGGTGGTCGGTCCAGTCAGGGCCGCCGTGCTCGCGTAGCCAGGCGATCAGCTGCGGCCGGTCCGGGTGCTGATCAAGCAGCCTGAGAAGACGGCCTCGCCTGCTCAGCCGGTGCTGCCGACTGAGTGTCAGATACTGGTTGAGCGTGTCGCGGACAGCCCATCCGACGTCCCGGGCCATCTGAGTGCTCACCCCCGGCACATCCTCGCCATGGACGGCTCCGGACCGGATCTTGCCGTACAGCAGGAGCGGTGGAGTTGGGGTGCTCGAACCGGCCGGTGACGATGTGGCTCAGCATCATCTGCCGGAAGGTCATGCCGCGCGCTTTCAGTCCCTCGGACGTATCGCCGAGCCGCGCCTCGAGCCCGCCGCCCCGGGTCCTCGATGCTGCCAGCGGCGGTGAGCGTGAGCACCCGGCTCTGGCTCCGTCCGGCGACCAGGGCGCGGCAGATCTTGTCGCCGTGCACGCCTGGCAGGTCGCGGTCCAGCACGATCACGTCGTAGCCGTTGACCGTGGAGCGGTCCAGGGCGGCCTGGCCATCCCGCGCCACATCGGCGGTTATGCCCTCGCCGCGCAGCACGCCGGAAACCGTCTCGGCCAGCTCTTGATGATCTTCGACGAGCAGTACCCCCATCGATGTCTCCCTCTGGCGGGCGTGTGACCGGCTGACCCGGGCGGCCAGCGAGCACAGGGCCTGGATCAAGGACCTGGTCCGGCAGCCGATGCCGCACGGTAGTCATGGAAGTATGAGTCGCATGCACGCGGTCGAGCTCGTCTTTGCTATCGGATGGGCTGCGTTCTGGATCTACTGGCTCGTGGCGGCCTTCTCCGTGAAAAGGGGCCGCGTCCCTTGGTCCCGCGAGCTGCGTATCAGGGCCGTGGTCGTCGTCTTGGCGATTCCGTTGCTCCGCTTGGGAGTCTTCCGAGACGGCGGCCTCAATTCGGATCCGTGGCGCGCTGGCCTCGGGCTCTTCCTCTTCGCGCTCGGGCTGGGGTCCGCGATCTGGGCCCGCCTGCACATCGGGCGGAACTGGGGCACCCCGATGTCGCAAAAGGACGAACCGGAGCTGGTGACCAGCGGCCCCTACCGCCTGGTCCGCCACCCTATCTACTCTGGCATCCTGCTCGCGGGTGCCGGCACCGCGGTGGCGCTGAGCTGGATGTGGCTTATCGCCATGGTCCTGGCCGGCGTCTACTTCGTTTACAGCGCGACCGTCGAGGAGCGCTACCTGACCAAGCAGTTCCCCGGCACCTACCCGATGTACAGGCGCTCGACCAAGATGCTCGTGCCCTTCATCTTCTAAGCCCTAATCCGCTGCGCGGACGCCGCAAGCTGAACGATGTGGTACGCGGTTGGTGAGGCTGGGCGAGGCTGGGTGGGGGTCGGTCCCAGCCTCACGGCTGTCTGCACGGGCTGCGGCTCCCCAGTGCGGGCAAGGTGGCAGCGGCTTGGCCGGGCGCCAGCGTGACTGAGCATTTTGCAGCTCAACGGTCACGCGGGGGGGACGCCGAGTTACTTCACCGACCCCCACGCCATCCGGCGCACCAACCAGCACCAGGGTGCGCGCGTGCGGGATGGCAGCTGGGTTACACGGGGATGAGCTCGACGTGGATCTCGGCGGCTTCCGCGAGCGCGCGCAGGTCGCCCGGGTCGGAGGTGAGAATGTCGTCGCCGTCCGCGGCGAGGCACACCACCGTGGCGTCGATCGCATCGGACTGGCCGCTGCGGGCCAGCAGCATCCCCGCCCGGCGCCCCAGCTGATCATCGACCGCCGCGACCTGCACCCCGGCGAGCAGCCGGGTGAGTTCCGCCTGCCGCCCGCGGCCACCGCGCCAGACCTGGGCGACCACTCCCCCGCTGGTGACCGGCGGCCGCCCGGCCAGGCGCTCCCGCTTCACCAGCGACACCACATCCCGGTCACCACGCTCCACCGCCACAAACGCCCCGGCGTCCAGCACCAGCATCAGGCCGCTCCCCGGCCGCCCCGGGCCGGTCCGGGGCGCGGGTCCTGCGTGCCCCGCACGACGACCGCCCGGCTGCGGGCGCCGCGGGCAGCATCCCGCATCTCCTCCTCGGTGATCTCGCCATGCTCAGCCTCGTAGGCGGCGAGGAAATCATCCAGGGCTCGCAGCCGCCGGTCATGATCGGCCTTCAGCCGCAGGGCGTCGTTCACCCAGGCGCTCACGCTCTCGGCCTGTCCCCCGGCGACGGCGTCCTGGGCCACCGCGACCAGCTCGGCGTCGACCGACGCCGACAGCCGCTGCTTGCCACTCATACAAGCATGCTACATCTTCCCTACGATCGTAGGAACGAGCTTGAGGACCCGGGCGAAGCAGCCGCCCGCCGGCGCCAGCCAGCAGCACGCCACGGTCGCGACGACTGTCTCCGCCGACGCGTCACGGAACGTGGCAACAGCGCCGCATCCGTAGCGCGCAAACCCGCCGTTCTGGACGCCGACCCACTCGGTCACGGTAGCCCGCCGACGCCTCACCGAAAGATCGTTATGGCGCTGTTCGGGTCGGCCACGCTCGGCAACTGGGAGGCCGGTACCAGGCCCGGCGGTGATTCCCTGGCCCACCGCCGAGGATCTGGAGGCGGCCGTCGCGGTCGCGCAGGGATGCCCGCCCTGGCCGGGGGCGCACGCATTGAGGTCGGCGTGGTCACGGAGCTGAACCGCGGCACGCCAGGACCCCGGGGCGTGCCGGGACCTGCGGCTGATCAGCGGGGACGGGAGCGAGCCCGGCAGGATGAAGAGGCGGCCGGGGTGGCAGATGACCGGCTTGGGCTGATTTTGCCTGCTACCATCCGGCGCTGGAGGTGCGGGCGGCGCTGACGCTGCGGTATGTGGCCCGGGCCGTCGGCGCCGGAGATCGCTGCCGCCTTCCTGCTGCTTGAGTGGGCGATGTACGAGCGGCTGGTGCGCCAGGCGCATTCCTCGAAGAGGACCGTCACGAGTTGTTCGACGAGCCGTTTCAGGCCGAGCTGGCGCGGGCCTGTGTAAACGCCCGAAGGGCAGCCGCCGGTGTTGCCGACCCGGCTGGCGCTGGCCACGGACCTGCAGGCCTATCTTCCTGCCAGCACCAGCATGACGACTACGTAACTGGCACTGCAGGAGCGGAGCGTGTCTCCTCAGCGTTCGCGCTCGGCAATCGCCACGACCGTGAAGGGCAGCTGCACCCGGCACCCAGGTTGCTGGCGTGCCAGATGACGGCAAGCAGCCGGGCCGGGCCGGCGGTGGTAGCGGTCGTCGCCAAGTTAGCGGTGGAGGCTGGCCAGCAGGACGTTGGGATCGTTGCGGGTGAAGTAGGCGGCGCTGAGCACGTAGACAGTGCTGCCTCGGATGGCGACCGAGGAGGGATTGGACAGTCCGTCTGCCGCGGTGAGCACCGTCTGCTCGCTGCCGTCAGGCCGGATCAGCACGACCGTGCTGAAGGCGTTGATCGCAGCCAGGACTGACGCGCTCTGTCCGGGACCGGTGAACGCGAAGTCGTCGATGCCGGCCAGGCCGCTGGCGATCGTCTCGATCGGGCCGGCGGAGCCGTCAGCCCGGATGGGGATCCGCAGCAGCGTCCCGAGCTGGGTGTTGCTGACCCACACCGCGCCGTCGTGCAGCTTCAGGCCGTTGGCGCCCAGGCCGCCGCTGGGGGCCAGTTGCGGGCCGCTCGCCCACGCCACCACCGTGCCGTCAGCGATGGACACCCGCCAGATGGTGCTGAGCAGGGAGTCGGCGACGTAGATGAAGCCGTGGCGCTCATCGAGTGCCATGCCGTTGGGGATGCCGTCGGCGGGCAGCGCCGCGATGCGGCTGGCCGATCCGTTCTGGCTGACCCGCCAGATTCCCTGCAGGTCTGGGCTGCCGGTGCAGAGCGCGACGTAAAGGCTTCCATGGTGGTCGCGGACGATGCCGCTGGTGAACGCAGCCTTTCCAAGGAGCGGGCCAATGAAGGGGCAGGCGGCGCCGCCGGTGGGGGCTGGAAGCTGGGCCAGGATGCGCACCTGGCCATCGAGCGACACCCGGGCGACCTGTGCCGCCTCAGCGAACGTGACGTCCGCTGATCCGTCCGGCTCCAGGGCCAGGTTTTCCGGCGTCTGGCCGCGGCTGAAATCGAGGTGGGCGATGATGTGCGGGTTGCTGATGGGCCCGCTGGCCGCATCCGCATGCTGCGCCGCGGCGAGCAGGCTCACGGCCGCGGCGAGTGTCAACACGAGAATGCGGCGGATTGATCTTGAGTACTTGTTGATTCCTGCGGTGCGCCGCGCGCCGGCCTGGATAGGGCCTGAAGTGTCTGTCATCGCGGTGATGCCCCTCATCTGGATCTCGTAGTACAGCTGAAAGCCGTTGACTGGTGTGTAGCCCGACGGGACGATCTCTTGTAATAGGCGGGCGTACCCCGGGCCCGGCCGGATACTTGCGGCGCTATGGCCGAGTCGTCGATTGCCGTCATCGCGTCCTGGCCGTCGCTCCGGATGGCCCACGACCACTACCGCGAGCCCGTAGTTGGAGACGTCACGAACCAGCGCAGCGGGGCGATCCGGAACGGCACGTCGTCGGCGGTTGCGTGGCGGGCGGCGAGGAGCGTGGCGGCCGGCCGGCCGACGGGTAGCCGCAGCGGCGGATCTGGGTCCTCCAAGGTGTCGGCCACGGCTTGCGCTACTTCATCGACGGTGATGGAGTCTCCCCGCGCCGCGGCTAGCTGACGGGCCAGCGGCAGGTACGGGTCGTCGTCGCCGAGCAGCGTGGCCGCGCGTTCGCTGCCGCCTGAGGAGACGGCTCCGGGTTCGAGCAAGGTGACCTTGACGCCGAAATGGCCCGCCTCGATGGCTATCGCCTCTGCGAGCGCCTCCAGCGCCCATTTGCTGGCCGCATATGCCCCGCCCAGCGGCACCACAACCCTCCCGGTAATGCTCGAGACGAACAGCAGCCGCCCGCGGCCGCGGGCGCGCATGCCCGGCAGGACCGCCTGGGCGACCCGCAGCGCGCCCACCGTGTTGAGCTGGAACAGCCGGCTTACCTCGGTCAGCGGAACGCTTTCCGCGGGTGCGCGCAGCGTCTCTCCGGCGTTGCTGATCAGCGCGTCAAGCTCCCCGGCGGCGGCGAATGCCGCATCTACCGACTCCTGGTCGGTGACATCGAGGGCGAGCCGGGCCGCGGCCGGCAGGTCTTCCAGGGCGGCGAGGCTGCGGGCGGTCGCGACGACGTCGTGGCCGCGTGCCGCGAGTTCGCGGACGGTCGCCCGGCCGATGCCCTTGGACGCGCCGGTGACGAGGACACGAGACATAACCACTCCCACTGAGTTCGGATACCGAACCTAATCGGTCCGTGCTACGGTAGCACAGTGAGTCTGGATTCCGAACTCGTACGGCCGGACGGGACCAGAAAGTGCCCGATCGCCGATGCCATGGAGCTGATCGGCGACCGGTGGTCGCTGCTGGTGATCCGCGAGATCGGGCTCGGGGTACGCCGCTTCACCGGGATCCAGCGCAACACCGGCGCCCCCCGGGAGATGCTCACCGCCCGGCTGCGCAAGCTGGAAGACAGCGGCGTGATCACCCGCCAGCAGTACAGCGAGCATCCGCCACGCTATGACTACATGCTGACTGAGGCCGGCCAGGCCCTCGTACCGGTACTGCGCAGCCTGCGCCGATGGGGCGAGAAGTACGCCCCGAGCCGCCCCGCCTGATACCGCCGCCGCCGCAAGCCCGGCCGGTACCAGGCCAGCAAAAGCGGGCAGTCCTCACTCGCGGCCCGGAAGACGGCAGTCCCGCAGCCCGGCCGAGCCGCCAGCCCCGCGGCCAGGAACGCCAGGCAGATCGCCCTGCGGAGTACGGGCCTGGCCCCGATCTTCCGCGCTGATGTCCCCCGACCGGTAACAGGAATGCGTGCCGCAGCCTGCCGCCGAACCGCCAACAGGCAAGCCGTAAACCAGAACCGGACGTTCTGAGCGCCCCGCACGGCCGGGGAATCTGCTGCATGCGGCGGGACCAATCCAGCCAGTCGACACCCGCGCCTATTCGGCGTTCCGCGCGGTAGCGCATTCGAGGAGACGTTTATCCAACCGCGACGTTCCCCAAGAAGTCGTCCGGGTCCTGCTGGACCATGATTCGCACCGGATGACCTCGCACTACGCCAAGATCACCGACCAGACGGTGCGCCGGCACTGGGAGCAGGCCACCAAGGTCAACATCAAGGGTGAGCGCGTCACCCTCGAACCCGGCGGCCTTCTCGACCAGGCCCAGTGGGCGAAAACCCGGTATGGCATGGCCACCCAGACCCTTTCCAACGGCTACTGCGGACTGCCGATTCAGAAGAGCTGCCCGCACGCCAACGCGGCCTGACCTGCCCAGTATTCCTGTCCGGCCCGGAGTTCCTACCCGAACTGCGCGAACAGCGTCACCGCACGCTCACCCTCATCGAGGTCTCCACCGGCAAGGGCCAGACCCGCGTCGCGGAGATGAACCAGCGGGTCCTCACCAACCTCGACAAGATGATCGGCGAGATCGCCAAAGACGAGAAATCCGAGGCCGCCGATGCGGGCTGATAACTCTCACCATGTCATCCAGGCTGCCAAGCTCCGGGCTCAGCAAACCCGCCAGCGCGCCGTCACCGCGCTGCGCCGCATGGACGCCACCGGCCAGCGCATCACCTTCGACGCCGTCAGCCGTGAAGCTGGCGTGTCCCGATCCTGGCTCTACGCCCAGGAGGACCTGCGCACCGAGATCGAACGGCTCCGCCAACGACATTCCGCCACCTCATCAGTGCAGGTTCCTCCTCAACGGCAGCGCGCATCGGATACCTCGCTGCTGCATCGGCTGGAGGCGGCCACCGCCCGCATCCGCCAACTGGAGGCCGACAACCAGCAGCTCCGCGACGCACTCGCCCGGACACTCGGCGAACGCAGGGCCGCCGACGTCCTCGGGGAGACCGGCAGACGCGACACGCCGAACCGCAACACGTCGAAACTCATCGGACCCTGCTGAACAGACCTCAGCCCAGGCCCGTCAACGACACCGTCCACATCGCATCGCAGCAGGTCACAGCCATGATCAAAAACCGAGCTCAAGATAACGAGCGGATCCCCGCCACCTTCGTCTACGCCGGCATCGACGTCGAGCGCGAAGGACTGTTCTCCGGCACCCGCGGCCGGCAGATCGCCGGACGGTTCACCCTCCTCCACGCCACCGCCTTCCCCGACGCCGCCGAATGGAAGGGCCTGATCGTCACCCTC
>DASWFT010000488.1:0-3626 GCA_036394075.1 Streptosporangiaceae bacterium | reverse complement strand
TATGTCGGCTGTCGCCTTGCTGCAGGAGGGCCGGGCGGGCTCCGATGCCGAGATCCGCGAGTTCATGAGCGGCAACCTCTGCCGGTGTGGGGCGTACCCCAACATTGTGGCCGCGATCCGCGACGCCGCCGGACGGGAAGGGCGAGTAGCGCGATGACCGCGTTCGAGTATGTGCGACCCGACGACGTGGCCGGTGCCGTGGCGATGGTGAGCGGGGATCCTCGGGCCGCCAACGCGGTCTACCACGCCACCGGCCGGCGGATCCGTTCGCTGCCCATCACCTTGGACAAACTGCTGTAATCCAGCTGCGAGCACTGCTGCACGCCGGAGCGGCCAGAAAGGCCAAGGCGAAGATCGGCTCCCACATGGCTCCCAGAACCGGGAAACCAGGAGCCGCCCGGAACCCGAGATCAAGATCGGCTCCCGAACGGGCATTCCTGTCAGGTCTCGATCGGCTTCTGCCACAGCAGGAAGTAGCGCCAGAAGACCAGCCGCCTCACCTGCGCGCCGGGCAGAAGTGCCGACGCCTGCTGCCCCGCCTGGCGGGTAGTCAGGGATGGATCAAGAACGACGGGCATGATTATGTGGTTGAGTTCCTTCGCGTACCAGCGTCTGCGGCCAGAGGCTCTGAGGATGGCAAATGCGGTCCCGAGCACCCGGTGACCGATCGCCGCGGTCAGCTCGGCGGGCAGCTCCTGCGGCAGATCGATTCGGGGCAGAGCTGCGGCCGCCAGGACACCGCCTGGGCGCAATGCTCCGGCCAGGCGGGGCAGGACCTCTTCAAGAGGTGTGTGATGCAGGGCGCTGATTGACACGATGGCGTCATACCGGGCGTCCGGCAGTGGTTCTTGCAGTACGTCAGCGAGGAGGCATGTGACATTGGGCGGTGCCACCCGCTTGGCCTCTTCGATCATGGCCCGGGAGCGGTCAAGGGCGTCGACGTGTTCCGCTCGCTTGGCCAGTTCCACGGCGAAAGCCCCGGCGCCACAGCCGACATCAAGTACCCGATTACATGGACGCGGCAGGTGCCGCAAGAGCAAGCGGTGGTAATAGGCGTTGTGATCCCAGTCCAGCGCGTTCATGCTCCCAGATTGTGCTAGGCGGCGTGCCCGTTGCGTGCCCGATCAGTCGGTCAGAGCGGGGACTCACGGTAACTCGCGGATACGCCGCCATACCCGATGACTTGCGGCCGGGCAGGTCATAGCGGTCCGGCCGACGACCTCCTGTCATGAGTCAAGAAGTTGGCAGAGTTTGATCTTGCTCGGGTCGGGATTCTCCATCTTTGGAGGGGCTCCTCATCGTGTTCGCGTGAGCGTGGGTAGGCGACCGGAAGTAGGTCTGGCGCGGTGTGCGGCCTCCTATCAGGGGCGGCGGCCCGCAAGGACGCAGAACTCGTTCCCCTCTGGGTCGGCAAGTACGACCCAGCTCTCATCGCCTTGGCCGACGTCGGCGTGTCGAGCACCTAGGTCGAGCAGGCGACGGACCTCTTCGTCTTGCTCCCTGTCGGTTGGGTTGACGTCGAGGTGGAGCCTGTTCTTGACGGTCTTGCCCTCGGGCACGTGCGCGAATGTCAACGTCGGTGGCACTGGGCCAAGGTGGTTCTTGCCTTCAGGCACCATAGGGGAGCCAATTGTGACAATTCCGTCATCTTCGTCTTGCACCTCGTAGTCAAGGACCGAGCACCAGAACCGGGCGAGACCGTTGGGATCGGCACAGTCGATCACAAGCTCGGTGAACTTACTGGTCATGTCAGGACCTCCCAGTCAACTAGCCGGTCCGCACCAAGGGTGCCGAGACCATGAACACCATCTTCAACCAGCAGAACCAAGCCAAGTCCGCGTGAGGCAATGGCTCCCCGTTTGGCTCCCGAAGACCTATTTAAGATCAAAAAGGGATTCCAGAGCGATGCTCCGAAATCCCTTCTGACCTGCTAAGACCTTCTGGTCGGGGTGGCCGGATTTGAACCGGCGGCCTCTTCGTCCCGAACGAAGCGCGCTGCCAAACTGCGCCACACCCCGCCGTCCGCCTGGGCGGCAGGAGCCCCGAGGATGAACCCCAGAGCCCCCGGCAGTCTAGCCGATCCGCGGAACCAGGGTGAGAAGGCTTGCCTCGGGTCGGCAGCAGAACCTGATCGGCGCCCAGGGCGACGTGCCGAGCCCCGCGGACACGTTCAGCCAGGTGCCCGGCCAGCCGGTGCCAGGGTCACCGCCGGCGTACCGGTGCAGGCCCCGGGCCAGCCGTGGATCGAGGCCGCAGTTGGTCACCAGCGCGCCGTACAGCGGCAGGCGCAGCTGCCCGCCATGTGTGTGGCCAGCCAGCAGCAGGTCGTAGCCGTCCGCCGCGAACTGGTCCATCACCCGGGGCTCGGGTGAGTGCATGACGCCCAGCCGCACGTCGGCAGCGGGGTCGGCGGGCCCGGCGATGTCCTCGTAGCGGTCCCGGCCGGTGTGCGAGTCATGCACCCCGGCCACCTCGACGTCGTGATCGCCTGCCTTGATCCGGCCGCGCCGGTTGTTCGCGTCCAGCCAGCCGGCGGCGACCATGCCCGCGCCGAGTTCCGGCCACGGCATGTTGGGCACGTTGCGGTTGAACGCGTGCGAACTGCTGTGCCACAGGTACCGCACCGGATTCCGTGGCTTCGGCTTGTACAGGTCGTTCGAGCCGTAGACGAAGACTCCGGGCCGGTCCAGCAGCGGGCCAAGAGCTTCCAGGAATGGCTGAACGGCCTGCAGGTGGCCGATCGAGTCCCCTGTGTTCACGACCAGGTCCGGCTCAAGAGCGTCCAGCGACCTGATCCACGACATGAGCAGGTGGCGTCCGGGCGTCAGGTGCGCATCGGATATGTGCAGGACGCGCAGCGGCGCCAGGCCCGCGGCCAGCACCGGCACCTCGAAGCGGCGCAGGGCGAACCAGTTCCGCTCGACGACGGAGCCGTAGACGAGGGTGCCACCACCTATCGCAGCTGCGGTCCCGAGGGCTTGGAGGGCTCTTGATCGCATATCTCTATGGTGCCATGCCAGGCTGACCAGCCGGGCCGTAGCCACTGCCGCCAGCCACGTCGCGCACGCCGCGCCCCGGCACGGCAGGATGGAGTCATGGCTGACCTGAAGGACCGGCTCCGCGGCGACCTGACCGCGGCGATGAAGGCACGCGATGAGGTCCGCACGCGCACCCTGCGCATGGCGCTGACCTCGGTCTCCAAGGAGGAGGTGGCCGGCCCTGCAGCCCGTGAGCTGACCGATGACGAAGTCATGAAGGTGCTCGTCAAGGAGGCCAAGAGACGCCGGGAGGCGGCCGAGGCGTTCGCGGCAGCCGGACGGCAAGAACAAGCAGCAGCAGAACGAGCGGAGGGCGTGATCCTCGACGGATACCTCCCGGCCCAGCTCGATGATGACGAACTCGCCGCCCTGGTCGCGGCCGCCGTAGAAGAGACCGGGGCGAGCGGCATGGCGGCCATGGGCCAGGTGATGAAGGCGGTCACCCCCCGGGTGGCGGGCCGCGCAGACGGAGCCAGGGTCGCCGCCGAGGTCCGCCGCAAGCTCGGAAACTAGGGCACGCCCCAGCGGCCCGGGCTGGGGGTGCGCTGGCTCGCCTGCTTGTGCCCTAGCCGCCTGTTGGGAGGGTCG
>DASWFT010000487.1:0-2630 GCA_036394075.1 Streptosporangiaceae bacterium | reverse complement strand
TGACACGTAAAGTCACGCGGTTGATCGGGACGACATGGTAACGCTCTACGACGTCGCGGGGCTGGCCGGCGTCTCCACCGCCACCGTCTCCAGGGTGGTGCACGGGCCTCGCGCGCCAGCTCGGCCGCCACGTGGCCGAGTAAGCCCTACGACCCTCCCCGCTTCGTGAAGAAGGTTGAAGCCAGCTCACCCGCGTTCGCTCATCCACACCGAAATGTGGGCAGGCTCCAAGGCCTGCTGCACGGCACCGGCCAGGTCATCTCGGACTGAGTCCAGCTCGACGCCACCTTTCAGAAGTGGCGGCACTGCTTCCTGACGACCCCAGGATCAGCGCCGGCAGCGGCCGGCGGGGCGGTGACTTCACCGCACGGAACATGTGCCTGTCACGCGCCACCGGTGGGGTGCGTCTTTTTGAAGGGCGTGATCTCGTTCTGATATCCGCTTGGACTATCCCGGAGATGGGAGTGTCCGTTCGTTTGCGGACGCATCGGGCGTTACCGAGAGTGATATGTGCTGGTCGGCGGCAATGGAGGCTGCCTGTCGGGGTGACGGGCCGGGCGGTGCCCCGCTGCCGGGTCCGCCGGGTCCGGGTCCGGTTTTGCGATCCTGGGCCGGAATGACCCCCATGAACCCCAGCAGCGGTAACGGAGGCCCGGCGATGGCGGTTTCTGTCTCGGTGACGATGACGCAGGTGAACGAGGACGGCAGCGAGAGCCCGCTGGACGGTGAGCTGGCCGCGGCGCTGGCCGGTCCGGCGGGGCAGTTCTCGGAGATGATCGCGTGGGCCGCGCAGGAAGCGGCCGGCGCTGATCACGGGAAGCGGGAGAAGGTGATCGGCGAGTCGGGCCGGGAGCTGCAGCGGCAGCTGCTGGAGGCCACCTTCACCATCGACTGCGCGCGGGAGGAACGGGTCGTGCAGGTCACGAGCGCGGCGGGGATCCGGCACGGCAGCGTGGAGAAAGGCCATGACCGGGGCGTGGCGAGCGTCTTCGGGCCGCTGCGCGTCTCGCGGCTGGCCTACCGTAACCGGCGCGAGCCGAACCTGTACCCGGCCGATGCCCGGTGGATGCTGCCCGATGACCCGTACACGCTGGGGATGCGCGCCCTGGCCGCCTGTCACCTGGCGGCCGGCGGGTACGGGCAGGCCCAGGAGATCATCAGGGACCGGACCGGGGTGCGGATCGGGCGGGCGCAGCTGGCCGGCCTGGCCGCGGACCTGGCCGCCTGGACCGGCGACTTCTACGAGGAAAGGGCCCGCGGCGCGGACGCTGACCCGCCGGACACCGACGTGGTGATGATGCAGGGCGACGGCAAGGGCATCGCGCTGCGGCCGGAGCACCGCAAGGACAAGGGGGACGATGCCGCGCACCCCGGGATCAAGAAGATGGCCGAGATCGTCGCGGTCGCCGACTTCACCCCCGCCGTCCGCGAGCCGGAGGACATCGCCGCCCCGCCCGCCCGCCGCAAGGCGCATCCAGGGCCCGTCGCGCGGGACAAGTGGGTATCGGCGTCCATCACCGGGGAAATCCCCGCGATGATCGGGAAAGCGTTCGACGAAGCCGACCGCCGGGACCCGCACCGGGTCCGCCAGCGCGTCTTCCTCGTCGACGGGAACAAGCAGCAGATCACCGCCATCCAGGACCACGCGAAGGCCCGCGGCCTGAAAGTCCCCGTCCTGATCGACTTCATCCACGTCAGCGGCTACCTCGGCAAGGCTGCCGCCGCACTGCACCCCGGCGACCCGGTGCTCGCCGGCCAGTGGGCCGACGGGCAGCGGCTCCGCGTCCTGCACGGCCGCGCGAAGGCGGCCGCCGCCACCCTCGCCTCCGTCGCCGCGAAGACCCGTGCGAACCCCCGCACCCGGCACCTCGACCTCACCGACATGGACAAGGCCGTCACCTACCTGACGAACAACCAGGCGCACATGCGCTACGACAAGGCACTGGCCGCCGGCTGGCCGATCGCGACGGGCATGATCGAGGGCTCCTGCAGGTTTGTCATCGAGGACAGGTTCGGAATTACAGGCGCGAGATGGTCCCCCGACGGCGCCGAGGACATCCTGAAAATCCGTGCCGTCGTCGTCAACGGCGACCTCGACGACTACATGAACTACTACAAGACACGCTACCTGAACGAAATCCACCTGGCCCGCTACGACCCCGCCAGCATCCCCGACCTCGGCCTCGCCGCATGACCGAATGACCCCGAAATGACACGCCTCTCAGAAAGACGCACCCCCCGCATTAAGCTACGATTCAAGCTTTAGCTGGTACAACGGCGCGTATCATGTGCGGGGTTGGCCGTGTTCAAGGTACAGGATTGCACCAGATTTGTATGCGCGATAGGAATTGGTCAAGCGGCGGACAAGGCGAGGTATCACGTACAGGGCAAGGTCGCCTATTGCCACCCATTCAATCTTATCGATTTCGATGTTATCGATTCGGACGTGACGTTCTTCTTCGCCAAGCTCTCCGCAATCAAATACATAGAGAATCTTGTCGCCTTCCGCGTCGGTAGGCGCCCAATCGTGGACCAGCAGGCGCGTGACAGTCCGGTCCAATCCCAGCTCTTCGCGCACTTCGCGTTCGCAGGCCGATGCCGGAGATTCGCCGCGATCGACATAGCCGCCT
>DASWFT010000486.1:0-1681 GCA_036394075.1 Streptosporangiaceae bacterium | reverse complement strand
CATCCCCCACTGGGTCAGCCGGGCCAGCCACATCGCATCCAGCTTGCCGGTCTTCGGCCGCCCCTTGAGGTTCTTGGCCTGTGACGCAGAGACCAGCTGGACCGCCAGCCCGATGCTCTCAAGCACGTAATACCTCGTGTTTCCGGGTTAGGCAGCCTCGGCTTTGCTGGTCAGCGTGCCGTCGGTGATTTGCGCCGGGTGGTTCTGTCCTGGGTTGATGCCGTTTATTCGGGCGGCGGTGAGCTCGCTGCGGAGGGCGGCGTGCATGTCGGCGGGCGAGGGGGTGGCCTTGGTCCGGTACCAGGGGCAGCGGCTGCGGCGGCCGGCGATCGCGGCGGCGGGGTCGCAGGAGATGGCGTACCAGAGGATCATCAGGGACTGGATGAGGAACGCGAAGGGGACTGCGCGCTCGACGGCGTTCTGCGTGCGGTTGCAGGCGTCGCCGGCGCCGGTGAGCTGCTTCCCGGCCGCGTTGGACGGCTCGATGGCCCACCGCCAGGAGTACCGTTCGGCGATGGCTTCCGGGCTGGCTTCGGTGTCGAGGGTGAACAGGCCCAGGTCATACTGTCTGGCGGAGTCCGGCTCGCGGATGAGGACGAGCTGGCCGGGCGCGGACTTGAAGCTGCCGTGCCACAGCGCCGGCATGCTGGCGGCCTGCACGTGCCCGGTCTTGCCGTAGGCGCGGATGACGGTGTCCTGCCAGTCCTCGGTCTTCGCGGCGTCGGCGCAGGTGCCGATCCGGTCTCCTTTCTCCCTGGGCCGGCCCCGCTGCCCGGTCGGCGGGGGCTTCGGCCCGGACAGGACCGCGTTGGACGGCAGCCGCGTCGTCCACGTGGTGCCCTTGATGACCAGGGATTCCCCGTGGAAGGCGCAGTCCCCCGTGCCGTGCACCTCCCGCCCGGGAAAGGCACCCGCCAGCATTTTGAGCATCCGGGCGGCGAGTTCGGGCTGGGAGGCGGTGCCCTTGCCGTGCCACAGCCGGAACAGCACCGGCAGCGCGGCCGGCGACGGGCAGCACGGCAGCTTCACGACCAGCGCCGCGATCACCCACGTGTTGCCGTAGGCGGTCTTCTTCCCGCCCTGCGCGGCCCCGTCATAGGCCCACCGGGCCTGGAACACGCGCTTTCCCCACCGCCGGAAGAAGGTGCCATCGACCGCCACGGTCAGCGGCTCACCCTCGCTGAGCAGGTACTTCACGATCAGCCGCGCCACCACCAGGCCCAGGGCATCCGGATCCCACCTCGCGGCGGCGAAGAACCAGCACGCCCGCCGCCACTGCTGCCCGATCCCCGCCGCGGCCGCCATCCCGGTCACCGTGCCCCGGTCGGCCAGGATCAGCCCGCACGCCAGGGCCATGAACAAACGGTGCGCCGAGCGGCGCGCGAACACCGGCGCCAGCTCTTCCAGCAGGTCCCGCCACTGCGGCGGCATGGGTAGCCTCTCAGGAGGCAGCATCAGCGGACACTCCGGGCAATCGGTGGTGTGATAAGCACCGCTGATGCTGCCCTATCACCCCATCACCGGCAAATCGCCCGCGCCACTGGCACCGCGCTGTCACCCAGGCCAGCCGGGAACCTCACTTACCGCGAAACTCGGAAACACGAGTCGTTGATAAGCCCGCCGAAAAACTCTGCGGCCCCGGGCGGAATTGTTCCTTCCCGGTAAAAGTGGGCGTGTAATC
>DASWFT010000485.1:0-34232 GCA_036394075.1 Streptosporangiaceae bacterium | reverse complement strand
CTGGCCGCCAGCACGGCGATCATCATCTCGGCCAAGCACGGGCAATCTCCCACCAACCCCACCGACCTGGCCCGCGTCCCGGACGGGCCCATTATCTCCGCCGTCAACGCGGCCTGGACCGCGGCCCACCCGGGCGCGGGCGACCTGGTCATCTTCGCGACGGACGACGACGGCATGCTGCTGTGGCTGAGCGACCGGTCCCAGGCCGCCGCCGACTTCGTGAAGAGCTACCTTCTCTCGCACACCGCGGCGGGCAACGACATCAATGGCAGCCCCATCACGGTCTCGGCGTCGGGACTCGCGAAGGTCTACGCCGGCGAGGCATCCGCGGACTACTTCGGCGTCCCCAGCAGCGATCCACGCCACCCTGACGTCTTCGCCGTTTCCCAGCACGGCGTGGTCTACACCGGCGGCAAGGGCAAGATCGCCGAACACGGCGGCGCGGGCTTCCAGGATCGCAACGTGCCCATCCTGGTGGCCCTGCCGGGCCCGCAGCGCGGGCGCACCGTTGGCAACGGGGTGGAGACAACCCAGATCGCCCCGACCATCCTGGCCCTGCTCGGCCTGGACCCGCATGCCCTGCAGGCGGTACAGATCGAGCACACGAGAGTTCTTCCGGGACTGCCGCAGTCCTGACCTGAAAGGCCGACTGGCAGCAGCCTTCAGCGGGGGTCCGGCGACGTCGCCGGGCCCCCGCGCTACCTTGTGATGCGGGAGGCGGACGATGTGGGTGACGCTGGCCAGCGACCCGGGTACGCCCGGCTGGCCGAACGAGGACTTCTCCGCCGTCGCCCCCGGTGCCGCCGTCCTCCTGGACGGCGCGACCACGTTCCCCCGTGGCGCTGACACCGGATGCATCCACGGTGTCGCCTGGTACGCCCGCACCCTTGGTGCCGCCTTGCTGGCCGCGATCACCGCCGAGCCGCGGATACCGCTGGCCGCGGCGCTCGCCGATGCGATCGGCCAGGTGCGCACCGGGCACGAGGGCACCTGCGACCTGGCCAGCCCGGCTACTCCGGCCGCCACGGTCACCGCCGTCCGCGCCGAGCCCGAGGGAATCGGCTATCTCGCGCTGTCGGACTCCAGCATCGCCGCCGACTTCGGTGACGGCCGCCCTCCGCTGATCGTGACCGACTCGCATCGGGCGGCCAAGGCCAGCTCGGAGGCTGCGCAGCGCGCCACCACGGGCACCTTCCCGCGTGAGGGGCTGCGCGGCGTCGCCCTGCTGAGCGACGGTGCCACCCGGATCACCGATCGGTACGGACTGATGTCCTGGCCCGCGGTCCTGGGCGTCATTCGCGACCACGGTCCCGCCGATCTCATCTGCCAACTCCGGGCCGCCGAGGCCAGCGATCCGGACCGCGCCCGCTGGCCCCGCAGCAAGGCCGGTGACGACGCCTCCATCATCTACTGGCGCCAGGACTGACTGCTTTCCACGGGCCGCCGCTCATCAGCCCGCTGCTTTGGGCCTCCCACCGCACGGCCTGGCCACCCCGGAAAGGGGTCGCCACGCGCGTATGCTGCTTAGGCTGCGAGGACGAGGGTGATTCCCGGGTCCGCCTCGATCCCTGCACGGGCTGCAGCCACGGTCGCTGGAGGGGCGCGGTGTTGCCTGGACTGAGGAGCGAGGAACGAGCGACGAGGGAAGGCGGCGCCTTAAAGCGCCTCGGCGGGCGAGCGGGAGCAGAGAACGAGCGACGAGGGAAGGCGGCGCAGCGAAGGGGGAATGGGGAGGCGGGCCGGGCCCCGGAGGCGAGCGGGGACGCTGCATGTCGCTCGCGCCCCATGAGGTCGGCGGGGGACTCGTCCCAGGCCAAGGCGGGCGACGGTGAGCACTGATCCGGGCACGGTCCCCGTATCTCGGTCGGCCGTGCTCCATCTGCATCGCTGGAACGACCGCGCCGTGGTCGGGGTGGCCATCGCCGCGTTCGCCTCGGGGTTCGGGCAGTTCGGCGTGGTAGCCGCCCTCGGCGACGTGGCCCGAGGGTTTGGCCAGGTCAACCACGGCGCAACCCTCGCCGACCAAGCCGGGCTTTCGGGCACGGCACTGGGTATTGGACTGGCCGTCATGCGCTTGGCGTCGCTCGGCGCCCTGCCCATCACGGGCCTGGCTGACCGCTTCGGCCGCCGGACGATGCTGCTCGTCACGGTCGGCGGCGGGCTGGCCATGACCGTGGTGGCCGCGGTCAGCCCGAGCTACTGGTGGTTCGTGGCGATCTTCGCCTGCGGGCGTCCTCTGCTGAGCGCTACCAATGGGCTGGCGCAGGTCACTGTGGCCGAGCAGACTGCCTCGGCTGACCGGGCCAAGGCAGTGGCACTCGCCGCCGCCGGGTACGGCGCCGGCGCCGGGGTCATCGCCATCGTGCACAGCCTGGCGTCGCACGCGATCGGGTTCCGGGGGGTGTTCGCTGTGGCGCTCGTCCCCTTGGCGCTGCTGCCGCTCATTCGGCGCTGGATCACCGAACCCGACCGGTTCGCCGTGGCCGCGGCGAGATCCGAGCATCCGATCCCGGTGCTCGGCGCCGTGGCCAGGCCGTTCCGGCGCCGCCTGGTGGTGATCGTGGTGCTGGCTTTTGCCGTCTCGGTGATTACGGGGCCGGCCAACAGCTTCGTCTTCCTCTTCGCGCAGAACTTCCTTCATCAGCGGGGCATCGTGACGGCGGGCATGGTGGTGGGCGCTGGCGTCGCCGGGCTGGTCGGACTGCTGGCCGGGCGGTGGCTGGCGGACCGGGTAGGCCGGCGTCTGACCGGCGCGCTGGCCATGGTGGCCCTGGCCCTGTTCGCCACCTTGACCTACACCGGCTCCGCTCCGGCGCTGCTGGTCGGCTACATCCTCGGGGTGTTCGCCGGCTCGGTCTTCGCCCCGGCTGCCGGGTCGCTGGTCAGCGAGTTGTTTCCCACGTCGGTGCGGGCCTCGGTGGCGGGTTGGTCGTTGGCGGCGGGCGTGCTGGGGGCGGTGGTCGGCCTGGTCCTCTTTGGCGCGGTGGCGGATGTCGGCAACCGGTTCGCCGTGGCCGGGTTGGTCACTTTCTTGCCGGCGGCATTCGTCATGGTGCTCTTTGCCCTGCTCCCCGAGACCCGCGGGCGTGAGCCGGAGGATCTCTGGCCCGATTCGTGACTGGTAAGTTCGCTCTCGGAGTGCGGTCATGCGCCCCCTGCCTGGCTGTCATGGGGGGGCCTGCCGGGGCCTGGGCAGGATCCAGGGCAGGCTGGCCTCGCCGCGCCCGGGTTCATCCCGGGAGGCGCCTTCCCGTCGGTCCTCCTCGCGCTCCAGGCGCTCGTAGAGACCCTCCAGGGTGGACGCGTCGACGGACCATGTGGCCCGGGGGGTTGCCTGCCAGCCGTCCCCCGACTGCCCGATGTGCCACTGAGGGAACCGCTGGCGGATGTCGGAGAGCGCCCGCAGCGGCTCCTCCTCCGCGCCGCCGCCGTTCACTCGCCGTCGCCTGCTGGCGCGAGCGCCAGTACCCGGGCGATTGCGTCGGCCGCGGCCGCCACGTCGGCCGCGGGCGCGATCCGGTCCGCCCACGGCCACCAGAACCATTCCGCGTCCGCCATGACCGTCTCCGCGAGCATCGTCGCTGCCGGGTTGATGACCGCTAACCAGGGCGGCCGGCCGTCAGGGGCGATGAGCCGGGTCTCGTAGCCACGCGCGGTGAGTTCGGCGGCGAGCTTTTCTAATGCGGCGGTGTCATTTCCCGGCGCGTGCATCATCGCGTCCCTCCCTGTGCGTGATTGCTGGCTTACTGGCAGTTAACAGCCGCAAGGCGTAGCTTAGAAGGCGATGCCCGCTGCCCGCTGAGGGAGGCAGCAGGCAGCAGTCACGCGAAATTGGTGGCGATGACCGACTTAGGCAGTGAGCTGCGGCGCCTGCTGGCGGAGCGGCGCATGTCCCTGCGCGACCTGGCCCGGCATGTGCCCTGCGATTCCGGGAACCTCTCGAAGATCGCCCGCGGCCAGAAACGGCCTTCGCCGGAACTGGCGGCGCGCCTTGACGAAGTGCTCGGCGCCGGAGGTGGGCTCGCCGCGCTCGCGCCTGCCGTGGCACCGGGCGCGCTGGGCACTGACCTTGACCTGATCGAGCTGGCCCGCCGCGCGGAAGCCTCCGACCTCGGCAGCGGCACCCTGGAGCTGCTTAATGCCGCCGTGGACGGCATGTGCAGGGACTACCCGGGCGCGGACGCAGCGGCATTGTCGGCGCGGGCTGGGCAGCACCTGCGGTACGTGACGGGGCTGCTCGGCGGCCGGGTCACGCTGGCCCAGCACCGGGAACTGCTCGTGATCGCCGGGTGGCTCTCGGCGCTGATCGCCTGCACCTGCTACGACATTGGCGACGCCGTGGCCGCTCGCACGGCGTGCCGGATGACACGGCAGTTCGGCAGCCAGGCGGCCCACGCCGTGCTCGTGGCCTGGTCGTTCGAGATCGCGGCCTGGTTCGCTCTCGTCGAGGGCCGCTACCCCGAGACGGTCGCCTTGTCGGAAGCGGGGTTTGAGCACGCGGGGGTTACGAGCGCCGGGGTACAGCTATCGCTCCAGGCCGCGCGAGGCTACGCGCGCATGGGTGACACGCGGGCCGGTCAGGCACTCCAGGCCGGACGCGCTCGCCTGGACCGGCTGCCAGCCCCGGAGCACCCCCAGCATCACTTCGTGTTCGACAGCGCGAAGTACGAGTTCTACGTGGCGACCATCCTCACCTGGCTCGGGAGCGATGACGCCGCCGCCGAGGCGCACGCGCGAGAGGTCGTCCGGCAGTGCGGCGAGGCTGGCGGATGGCCGACCCGGCTTGGCACGACGCGGCTCAACCTCGGGCTGCTTGCGGCCAGGCGCGGCGATCTGGACGAAGCCATCAGCCACGGCACCGCGGCGTTACGGCTTCCCCGCCGCTCGGCTGAACTGCTGCCCCGTGCTGGGGAACTGTGCCGCGCCATGGCCGACCTGTACCCCGGTGAGCACCTGGTGGACGAATACGGCGAGGAACTCGCCGGGCAGCGCCGCGCACTGCAGCCGGTTGTTTCAGACTCAAGATCTGCTCGCGGTGGCCGTGGATCTGCACCGGGCTGTCCGCGCGGCCGTCGACCCTGAGTCTTCCGGACTACCACGGTGACCGTCCCCTCATTGAGTTGCGCGGCGTAGAGGATGCCACCCCGCAGTGGCGGCCCGGATCGGAGATTCTCGACCGGCAAGTCCGGACGATGGCCATCCTGGGCTCGAAACTCCGTCTCCCGAGCTGAGCGAACAGCCGGTTGCCGTCCGGTACGCGCCACTTGTTACTTGCCTTACGGTTAGTGCCCGGCCAGGCTCGCCGTTGGACTTTGTAGGCGGCTCTCACGCCGACTATGTCTGGCATTCTGACGCCAACCTCTATTAGCTCCCGTAGCGTCCGGCATTGCCAGAAAATTTGCGTTCCGAATACTGAAATACAGTGATCAGGAAACTCTGGCCAGACGGATCCAATGCGCGGTTTGCCTGGGTATGAGGAAGACGATGGGTCATGGTGAGCCGCTGCGGTTATGAAGCGACGAGGTTTCCTGTCATGGGTAATCCAGTCAGCTAGGTGAAGCGTCTTAATGAAGGGTAACCACTTCATTACTCTATGCTCATGCTAGCGGTACCGTCCCGGGGCCACCCGAAAACGGCACCTTTGAGCCCACCACCTGACTAGGACGGGAAGCGGACTCTTTGCGCCACCATAACGGTGCCGCCCAGATTGCTGGGCGGTCGGCACGTTCTGTCCCTTATCCACTTCAAGGGCTGCAGGCTCTTGCCTCGCTCATCGAAGCACAGGCGTTAGCTGGCTACTGCGGGCGGCACAGTCGTCCGCTTGAGACAGTAGTCATCCTCCCGGCCCGGAACGAAGAGGCACCGGCGCGTCAGCCCCCGCAGGGCCGCCATCACGGCGGTCGCCATCCTCACCATCATCTGCGCGATATCCTTCGCGGCTCTCTGCGGCGCCAGCCCGGTCGAGGCACGCTGGACAGGTCCAGCCACAGCCGCCTCAATGGCGGCGACCGCCAGGCCAACGCCCCGCTCTACCGCATCGCCCTGACTCCCTGCGCTGGAACCAGACACCCGCGTCTACCTCGCCAGCGCACCGGCGAAGGGAAATCCGCTGCAGCAATAGCTCGCCGAATATCTGGCCATAAGTGGATCACTGTTGCGGTAGTCCCACAGTTAGGAAAGCGCATGATGAGGCCGAAGCTGGTTGCTGCGGTGCTTGCGGGGGGAATTGTCGTTCTGGGTGTGGGCAGCGCGGTGGCGGCATCGCTGCCGTCCCCGTCGCGCCCGGAGCGCACGGCCGCGACGCGGACGCCGACAGAGACGCCGACGGTTGGGACTGTCCCGCAGCCCGCGAAGTCTCGTGCCGCTTCCAGTGTCACCTACACGGTCAAGGCGGGCGACACGCTGTCGGGAATCGCCGAGTGGTTCAAGCTGCACGGGTACGGGGCGCTGTACGCCGCCAACGAGGCGGTCATCGGTTCCAACCCGAACCTGATCGTCCCGGGCGAGCGCATCACGATCACCAAAGGCGTGATGAAGCTTAGTAGCGCCCCCTAACAGCCCTGCTGCGGGCGCCCGGCAGACGGCGGCGTGCCATCCCTTCCCCGAGGAGTCTCATGAGCCTGAAGAGCGCCATACCTGTCATATCCGCTGTCCCTGCTGGCCCCGCGCTGGTCCTTATCGTTGGTGATACTTCTGTCGGCCGCCAGGCGGCGGCCAGTCTCGAGCGTGCCGGGGTGGCCACCATTTCGGCTGCTAGCGGCCGCGACGCGCTGGAGCGGGTTACGGACCTCGCGCCCGACCTTGTTGTGGTCGGAAAGGGTGAAAACCATGAGACGGCGGCCGGCGACGTGGTCCGCCAGTTGCGCGCCCGGCCCGGGAAACGCCCCCCGGTCGTCGTGATCGGCAGGCCGGAGGGCATCGGCGGGGCTGTCGATTCCGGGAGCGACGATGTCCGGACGGCGGCCGGGGAGGACTATCTTCCGGCCGATGTGGGCGTGGCCGAGCTGGTCGATCACATCCGCTCGAAGCTGAACCGGCTGCTGCCACCGGCGGCTGCTCCGCGTCGCCCGGCGGTGACGGAGCAGCGTCTGGGCGAGGAGATCGGCCGGGAGCTGCAGCGGGCCGAGCTCTCCCAGCGGCCCGGGATCCTGGCAGCGGTCAGCGTCGCCGAACTGCCCCGGCTTCGCGAGCGGCTGGGGGCTCATGCCGAGCAAGCGGTCGCCGCCGCGTTCGACGACCTGTTCGCCCTGGACGCCAGGGTCCTCGAGCAACACAGCGCCCGTCCCGGCGGCGGGTTCTGGCTGCTGATGCCCGAAACCGATTCGGCGGCGGCGCGTTACCGCCTGGAGAGGTTGACGCGGCGGGTCGCCAGCGCTGTTCTTGACATCGCCGGTGAGCAGGTGCGCATAACCCCGGTCATCGGCTACGCCCCCTACGCGCACGCCGCTTCCACTCGCGAGCTGTGCGATCGCGCCGACACCGCGCTGCAGCATGCGGGGCTGCACCTGGATCTGGTACCGGTGGGATTCTCGCCTGCACTGGCCGCCTCGGCGGTCCCCGTCGCCAAACGTGACCGGCTGCTGTGGCTCATCGAGCGGCTGCGCTCCCCGCTCCAGGTCATCTTCACCATGGCGGTTCTGCTCAGCCTGCCGTTCATCATCTATGTGGTGGTCTGGTACGCCGGTTTTGACCTGACGGCGGTGACCTACCCATTGATGGCGGCGGCCCTAGCTTTCACGGCGGCCGCCCAGTGGATCGAGAGCTTCCGGGCGGTGGGGGCGGTCGAGGTGCCCGCCGTGCGTGGGGGCGCGTGTCCTCCTGCGACCGCCATCATCGCCGCCTACCTGCCCAACGAGGCGGCCACGATCGTCGATACGGTCGCCAACCTCCTCTGCCAGGACTACCCAGGGGATTTCCAGGTGATCGTGTCGTACAACTCCCCGCAGCGCCTGCCCATCGAGGACACCCTGGAGGAGTTGGCCGCCCACGATTCCCGGCTACTGCTGCTCCGCGTCGAGGCCAGCACGTCGAAAGCCCAGAACGTCAACGCTGCTTTGGCGCACGTCCGGGGAGAATTCGTGGGTATTTTTGACGCCGACCATCACCCGGCACAGGGCTCTTTCTCGCGGGCGTGGCAGTGGCTGTCTAACGGCCACGACGTTGTGCAAGGTCACTGCGTGGTCCGCAACGGCGACGCGTCATGGGTGGCGCGTCTGATCGCAGTCGAGTTCGAGACCATCTACGCCGTGAGCCATCCCGGGCGCGCCCGGCTGCACGGCTTCGGGATCTTCGGTGGCTCCAACGGCTACTGGCGGCGCGATGCCCTTCGGCAGATCAGGATGCAGCGGATGCTCACCGAGGACATCGAGGCGTCCATGCGAAGCCTGCGCGGCGGGTTCAACATCGTCTCTGACCCGGGTCTGGTCTCGACTGAGCTCGCCCCGACCACGATGGGCGCCCTATGGCACCAGCGCATGCGCTGGGCGCAGGGCTGGACCCAGACCGCTCGGCGCCACCTCCGACCCGCACTGACCTCGGATCGGCTGAGTGGACGCCAGAAGCTCGGCGCTGGGTTCCTGCTCGGCTGGGCGCAGGTGGTTCCCTGGGTGACCATTCAGGTGATCCCCATCCTCGGGTTCACCGCCTGGCGTGACGGCGGCCTGGGGCACCTCGACTGGCTGGTACCGCTGTTCGTCCTGCTGTCGATCTTCACTTTGAGCGTGGGGGGCGCCCAGGCGATCTTCGCCTACGTGCTCGGCGACCCCCGGATACGACACCACCGCGCGTGGTTCGTGCTTTACGCGATCCACTCGATGCTGTGGTTCGGTGAACTCAAAAACCTTATCGCCCGGGTCGCCCAGCTCAAAGAGGTCACTGGTGAACGTCACTGGCGAGTCACACCACGCGGCGCGGCGGCACCCGGCGCTTCTGGCACTGGCAGCCCCGCCGCCGGCAGCGCCCACTCGTCCGAGCGGCCGCCGCTTCCGACCGTTCGGGCCGGGTAGTGTCGGCGGGAGGCCCGCTGCGCTCTCAGCGCCTGCGGCGCCCGCCGATTCCGGCCGCCATGGGATCGGCCGTGGCTCCCGTCGGCCCGGCGCCCGCCACCCGGGCTGCCGAACGCTACGAGGAACTCGACGGCCATCGCGGCATTGCCGCGGTAGCCGTCGTGATATTCCACGTCTACCAGTTCTGCAACGTCGCCCACTTTCTGTATTTCGGGACACCGGCGTATATGCTGCTCAACTCACTCGACGCGATGGTGCCCTGGTTCTTCGTGCTCACCGCCTTCCTCCTCTTCGAGCCCGTCGCCCGATCAGCCATCGAGGGCCGCCAACCGATCTCGGCCCGAGGCTTCCTGACCCGCCGGGCAGTCCGCCTTCTCCCCGTGTACTACATTGCCGTGGTCGTGGTCTGGTTCTCCCGCCAGCAGACTCTGCCTGGTGACTGGCGCGACCTGCTCGAACACCTGACCTTCACCCAGGTCTTCGACGAGAAGCGCATCTTCTACACCATCGGGCCGGCCTGGTCGCTCTCCGTCGAAGTGTTCTTCTACCTGGCCCTGATGATCCTCAGCCTCGGCCTGGCACGCTTCTGCCGGCGCCTGGCCAGCAGGAAACAGCGCATCTCCGTGCTGGCGGCCAGCACCGCCGCACTCGCCGCTGTCTCCCTCGCGTGGAAGGCATGGTCGTTTTCTATCGAACAGCGACCGACAACCGGCTCATTCACTACCTGGTTTGGCCCCCTGGCCAACCTCGACATATTCGCCGTCGGCATGGCCGTCGCCATCATCGCCGCCGCCCTCGGCCGCGACGACCGACCCCTCGGGCCACGGAGCCGCCTGATGCTGCGCCTCACCGCCCTGGCGATCCTGTGTGTTGCGTTCGCCACCCGGCAGGCCAACGCCTGGTCGGCGGTGTACTTCACCACGGCGTGCGCAATCGGGTTCGGGTGCCTGGTTGCCGGCGCTGTGCTCGGACCGCCCGAAGACCGCTGGGCGCGAGCGTTGAGCTGCAGGCCGCTGCTATGGCTCGGCGCGATCTCCTACAGCATCTACCTGTGGCATGAACCGATACTGCTGGCACTGCCGGGATGGGAAGGCCTGGTCCGCCAAGCCCCCGACGCCTTCCTCCCCGATACCGCCATCGTCGTGGTCGTCTCGATACTGGCCGGCTGGCTCAGCTACTCGCTCATCGAACGCCCCACCAGCCAACTCGGAAGAGTATTCGGACGCGACGGGCACCTCATTCTGCCCACCACCGGTGCCGACGACGACCACATCGAATGGGAAAGCTTCCGCAGCGGCAACCCCTTCTGAGCCCTGAACATCACGTCGGCTACGGGCTGGCCGAGAGCTGAGCGACCCGGCCCAGGAACAGGGTCCTCTCGGAGGCGTTGCGGGTGAGGGAGGCGGCCTGCTCGAACTCCTGCCGGGCCTCGCCTGACCGGCCGAGCTTGGCCAGCAGGTCGCCACGCACGGCGGCCAGATGGGGGTAGCCTTCCAGGCCGCCCTGGGAGATCAGAGCGTCCACGATGGTCAGGCCCTCGCCGGGCCCCAGCGCCATCCCCACCGCTACCGCCCGGTTCAGTTCCACCACGGGCGAGGGGGCGACGTGGCCGAGCACGGTGTAGAGGGCCGCGACCCGCTCCCAGTCGGTGTCCGTGGTGGCCGCCGCGCGGGCGTGGCAGGCGGCGATCGCGGCTTGCAGGGCGTACGGGCCGAACCGGCCCCCGGCCTCCTCGGCGCGTTCGAGGGCCGTCAGGCCGCGGCGGATCAGCAGCCGGTCCCACAGCCTGCGGTCCTGGTCCTGGAGTAGGACCGGCTCCCCGGCTGGGCCGTGCCGGGCGCGCAGCCGCGACGCCTGGATCTCCATCAGCGCGACCAGCCCGTGCACCTCGGCTTCCCGGGGCATGAGCCCGACCAGCACCCGGCCGAGGCGCAGCGCCTCGTGGCACAGGTCGGGGCGGGTCCAGTCATCGCCAGCAGTGGCCGAGTAGCCCTCGTTGAAGATCAGGTAGAGGACATCAAGCACCGATGACAGCCGCTCGGGAAGCTCGGCCGGGGCGGGCAGTTCGAACGGGACGCCCCTGGTGGCCAGGGTTCGCTTGGCGCGGACGATCCGCTGCGCGACGGTCGGCTCCGGGATCAGGAATGCCCGCGCGATCTCATCCGTCGCCAGCCCGCCGAGCAGCCGCAGCGCCAGCGCCACCCGCGCCTCGGTCGACAGCACCGGATGGCACACGGTGAAGATGAGCCGCAGCACGTCGTCGCCGATGTGGTCGTCGAGGGTGGCGTCCAGGTCCGGCTCGGCCGCCTCGTCGAGGCTACGCCCGATCTCTTCGAGCTTGCGCTCGTAGACAGCCCGGCGGCGCACGAGGTCGACCGCGCGGTGCTTGGCCGTCGACATGAGCCAGCCACCGGGATTGGGCGGGATACCGGTCTCGGGCCATCGTTCGAGCGCGATGACCAGCGCGTCCTGGGCGAGTTCCTCGGCCAGGCCGACGTCGTGGACCATCCGCGCCAGTCCGGCGATGACGCGGGCCGCCTCCATCCGCCAGACGGCCTCGATCGCCTGGTTCGCGTCGCTGCCGGTCATGCCCCCGATCCAATCATCACGCCGGAGCCGGGGACGATCGTACGTCCCCGGCTCCGGCGTATTGGATCAGGAGGGCGGCGCGAAGTCCTCCGGCCCCATGACCTTCAGCACGTCCGCGGTGCCTTCCCAGCCCGCCCAGTGGTCGCGGTGGATCCGGATGAAGCGGGCGCCCCACTCGACCGCCTCGTCCTTGCTCCGCACGTCGTACAGTGCGTAGCTGATCAACTCCTTGGACTCGGTGAACGGCCCGTCGGTGACGGTCACGTTCCCGGCGGCGAGCTCGATCCGGGCCCCGGCCGCGCTGGGCGCCAGGCCCGCCGTGTCGAGCAGCGCACCGGCCTGGGTGGCCTCCTCACCGAGCTTCATGATGGCCTCCATCAGCCCGGGGGGCGGCGGGGTGGAAGGCTGCGCGCCCCTCAGCAGGATTATGTACCGCATGGTTCTCGTCTCCCTTACGTGTTATCTGCGGTGATGGTAGGGGGCGCGCTCAGGCGGCTTCGACCGTATCGTGGGCCACGGCGCGGTAGACGCGGACCGACAGCACGGTGATCCAGGACCAGGCGAGGACGACCGCTGCCGTGAACGGCAGCGTGGTCAGCGCACCATGCGATCCGGATGCGATCCCGGCGAAGCCCGCGAGGAACACCACGCCGGTGATCCGCGAGTAGATCGCCCAGCCGCGTGCTCCCCGGGCGGCGGCCGCCCGGCCGACGATCAGGCACGCCGCGATCAGGCAGAGGAAGCCGACGCTGCCGGACACCAGGTGGAGCGTCCCGTGCCAGCTGACGGTGTGTGCGTCGGCGGGCGTACCCGCCGGGAACCCGAGGGCCGGATCGGCGCGGAAGACCCCGGCGGCGACCAGGCTCAGGCCGTACACCCCGATCAGGCGGGGCGCCCACGTGCCGGCGCCGGCCCGGCGCAGGCCCACGGCGAGCGCGGCGGTCATCAGCCCGGCCGCCACGAAGTTGGTGACCTGGATCCAGCCGAGGTCGCCGTTGCTCAGCAAGCTCCAGGCGTGCCGGGCGGGATCGAAGCCCGGCCGGGTCAGCGCCTGGGCCAGCGACACCACGACGAACACCGGGCCGGCGATCACGCCGTACCCCAGGAGCGACTTGGTGATGCGCGACTCCCGGTCGCACGAGGTCGTGGAGGTGGTGTGCTCGAGAACTGTCATCGTCCTTCTCCGTTCGGTCGGGCCGGTTCCCTTCCGGCTCTGCCGACGCTTCGAACGAGGCGCCGCCCGATCGACATACCAGTTCAAGATTTTTCTCACACGGTGCCTGGCCGGTCATCGCGGGGAGCCGGTGCTTGGCGACGCCGGTAATGACGGTCTTAAGGGTGAGGACGGCCGGGCCGGGTACCGTCGGGCGCGTGATGGCCACGCTCGCGGTTGAGAACTACCGGTCGTTGCGGCGGCTGGTTGTCCCGTTTGCGACGCTGAACGTGGTGACCGGCGCCAATGGCAGCGGCAAGTCCAGCCTGTACCGGGCGCTGCGCCTGCTTGCTGGCGCGGCACGGAACGGGGCCGTGGCTGCGCTGGCCCGCGAGGGTGGCTTGCCGTCGACGCTGTGGGCCGGCCCGGAGAAGACCGGGAGATCGGTACGGGAAGGCCGTCACCCGGTGCAGGGCACCGTCCGGACCAAGGCGGTCAGCTTGCGGCTGGGGTTCGCCGGGGATGATTTCGGCTATGCCATCGACCTCGGCCTTCCGCCCGGCGGTGGCCAGACTGCGTTCGCCCGGGATCCGGAGATCAAGCGGGAGTGCATCTGGAACGGGCCAGCGCTCCGGCCTGCGGCCCTGCTCTGCGACCGGGGCAACAGCGTCGTCCGCATCCGGGGCGACGACGGCACCTGGTCGAAGCACTATCCCATCCGGTCGTACGACAGCATGCTGAGCGAGTTCGCTGATCCGCAGCGCGCGCCCGAGGTACTCGGCCTGCGTGAGCGGATCCGGTCCTGGCGGTTCTATGACTACATCCGGACCGACGCCGCCGCCCCCGCCCGCGGCAGCCAGATCGGCACCCGGACCCTGGTCCTCGGCGCCGACGGGGCCGACGTGGCGGCGGCGCTGCAGACCATCCGCGAGATCGGCGACGCCGCAGCCCTGGACGCGGCGATCGACCGCGCCTTCCCCGGCAGCCAGATCAGCATCGAAACTGATAGGACCGGCCGGTTCGAGTTGCTCCTGCACCAGCACGGTCTGCTGCGGCCGCTAGGTGCCCCCAGAACTGTCGGACGGCACGCTGCGGTACCTGCTGTGGACCGCGGCGCTGCTCACGCCCAGGCCCTCCAGCCTGATCGTTCTCAACGAGCCCGAGACCAGCCTGCACCCCGAGCTGCTTCCCCCGCTCGCGCAGCTGATCGCCGGGGCCGCGGCCCGCGCCCAGATAATCGCGGTCACGCACTCCCGGCCCCTGATCGACGCCCTGCGGCGCGCAACCGAGGAGGCGGGCGCGCGCGTCAACACCATCGAACTGACCAAGGACTTCGGCGAGACCCGCATCGTCGGCCAGCGGCTGCTTGACGAGCCAGCGTGGCACTGGCCCAAACGCTGATCCTCAACTCGCCCGGGGCATCTGCCCTGTGATGTGACGCATCTGGCGTTCCGTAGGCCCGTCACGCTGAACCAGCACGGGGTCGGGCCACGTGTTTACAGGCATAACCGGCGGCCGCCGTTCCAGAAGATCATCAACTCGCAAGGATAAGAAATGTCGTTGACCCTTACCCGAGCGGCGGCCGGGTTCGCACTGCTGGCGGCGTTTGCCGCAGGCTGTGGTGCCGCCGGTGCCACGCAAAAGCCGGCGTCCTCAGCCAAGGCCACCCACGTGACCGCGCCGGCGACGCCGCATGCGGCCGCCACCCACCATCAAGCACCCCCGGTGACGCCGCCGGCCACGACGCCCGCGCCGGCGCCGTCAACCACGCCGCCTCCTCCGCCGCCCCCGCCCCCACCTCCGCCGTCGACCATGGCGCCTCCGCCCGCCAACCCGATCCCGCAGGGCAATGGCGGCGATCAGGATGCCGACAACAACGGTGGTCCGAGCGACGGCGACGGCAACGTCTAGCCGCTGACCGCGTCATGCCATAGACCTCGGCTCAGCTAGGCGCGCGCTGCACCGCCGGGGGACCTGTCCCGCCGCGTCCACGCCAGCCCCGCCGACCATGATCACGGTGTCTTCTCAGTCACCGTGACTGAGAAGACACCGTGATCATGGAATTCTGCCCGGCCGGGCGGCCTGCCATTACGATGAGCCGGTGCCCTTGCGCGCCGTTGACTTCCATGTGCACTTGCCCACCCCGGACTGGCTGGATGGCAGCATGGCCGGCTACGTCGAGGCGGCCGAAGCGTATTTCCGCGCGACCGTGGAACGGCTGTCGCTGGACCAACTGGCGGCCAGATACCGCCAGCTGGACGTGATGGCGGTCTTGCTGGCCTGGGATGCGGAGACCGCGACGGGACGGCCTCGTATCCCGAATGAGACTGTGGCTGCCGCCTGCCGCGCTCATCCGGACGTCTTCACTGGTCTCGGCTCAGTTGACCCGCACAAAGGTGAGGCGGCGGCCGCCGAGGTGGCGAACATCGCGTCCCTCGGGCTGCGCGGGGTCAAGTTCCACCCGTCGCTGCAGGCATTCTCGCCCGATGACCCTCGTCACTGGCCGATCTTCGCCGCGTGCGAGCAGCACGGCCTGCTCGCGCTGTTCCACACCGGGACCAGCGGGATCGGTGCCCGCCAGCCCGGCGGGCAGGGCATCCGGATCGACTATGCCCACCCGCTCAAGCTCGATCCGGTCGCCGCCGCCCATCCGGGCCTGACCGTGGTAGCCGCGCATTTCGGCTGGCCCTGGCACATGGACCTGATCGCCATCGCCCTGCACAAGACCAACGTCTACATCGACATTTCCGGCTGGTCGCCGCGGCGGATCCCCTCGGAGGTGATCAGTGAGTTGCAAGGGCGGCTGTCCGGGCAGTTCCTGTGGGGCAGCGACTTCCCGTTCCTGACCCCCGAGCGCTGCCTCGCCGAATTCACCGGCCTCGGCCTGCCAGCCGGCGTGATGGACCAGGTGCTGCACGACAACGCCGCCCGCATCCTCGGGCTCACTCCGTTATGATCACACGCTCTCCGAACGCGAGGAGGAAGACGATGCCGGCGGCGCCGCGTAGCGGCACAGCAATGGTGAAGCTCCCACGAGGTGGGCTCTGATGCGCAAGCTGATCTACTCGATGGGCGTGTCGCTGGACGGGTTCATCGCCGGACCCCAAGGCGAGATCGACTGGGCGGCGCCGGACGAGGAGCTGCTCCGGTTCCACAATGAGCAGACGCGGGAGATCGGCGCCAACCTGTGCGGGCGGGGGCTGTATGAGGACATGTTGCCCTGGGAGGCCGCTGAGGAGACGCGTTCAGACCCCCAGGAGCTCGAGTTCGCCCGGATCTGGAATGCCATCCCGAAGGTCGTGTTCTCCACGACGCTGGAGAAGGTAGCGGGCAACGCCAGGCTGGCCTCCGGTGATGTCGCCGGGGAGGTCGCCAGGCTCAAGGAACAGCCCGGGAAGGGCGTGGTGTCAGTCGGCGGCGCCGGCTTCGCCTCCACGTTGATCAAGCTGGACCTCATCGACGAGTACCGGCTGTTCGTCAGCCCGGTCGTACTGGGTGGCGGCACGCCTTACTTTCCGCCCCTCGAGGAGAAGATCAACCTCGACCTGCTCGAGACCCGGACGTTCGGCTCCCGCGTCGTCTATGTTCGCTATCGGCGTATCTAGGACGACCCCCAGGCTGCCGCTCGCACCCCACTACCCGCGCCGACCACCTCTTCGCGTCTATCGACCTGCCGCTAGCTGACCAGCGTTATCAGGTCAAGGGCGATCTCCTCGGGGTCGGTCACAGAGTCGAAAGAAACCACTTCGACGTGTACCTTCCCGAACTTGTCCTGGGCGGCGTTCTTCTTGGCCGCTTCCTGGTAGGCGGCGACGGTGGCGTTGTGCTTGTCGCCCTGGCCCACTATCGCGACCACGAAGACACGCTTGGCGGAGGCCTTCTCCAGGACGGGCTCAAATTCCATCCAGTCGTCGGCCTCTCCATCGGTGAGCACGAGGGTGAGCATGGTCGGCTGCTCGTCGGGGTCCTTGTCGCCAAACTCTTCGTCGTAGTCGGCGAGCGCGGCCTTCCAGGCCGGCATGATGTACGTCCGGCCGCCCCACTGGATCTCGTTGAGCCTGCGTTCGAGGTTGCTGGAGTTGAGGTCGCCGATCTCGACATGCTCGTTGGCGAACCCGTGGGTCAGCAGGCCGCCCAGTTCATCACTGCCGCCAGCCTGCTCGGCAGCCGCCTCGCTGTCTTCTTTCTCCAGGACGCGGACGAGACCGCGCAGGGCCCCGATAACGATGGCACGGCGGCTGGTGAGATCGGGCCAGTCCGGGCCGGTTTCGGAAGCGGCGTTCCAGTCCATGCTGGTCGAGAGGTCAAGCAGGAGCACAGGCTCCTTCTTGCGGTTCGCGGAGACCGCCGGTCCGATTTCACTACGCGGAGTGCGGTTCGGGCCGCCTGTTTCTGTCCTTGGCTCGCTCATGATCGTTCCCTTCGTGTGGATGTCTGGCCCCCCGTCCACACGCTACCGCCCTTCGGGGCGGCTCCAGCGCGCTGACGTACGTGAGGCGCGAGCGGCACGTGATCGGGACGTGATCGGAGCGGATTTGGGGAGGCAGGCACCCTCGGCCGGGCGGATGCCTGCCTCCGCTCCAAGCACACCGGTCTGCCTCCTCGCGCCGGTGCGGCCAATGAGGCGAAAGTGTGGATGTCAGTAGCCCGCAGCCGGACCTGGTCCCACCTGCGGACGGTGAACGCATTCAAAGGAGTCGCAATGATCGACACGATGCCCACCGCGTCCGTCGCAGGCACCGGGAGAAGTTACCTTGAGCCGCTCGCAGAGGCGCTCAGCACAAGAGGGCTTCTCGCCAACGTCACTCGCATCGGCGACGGCCCCAGTTTCGTCGAGGTAATCAATCGTGATGCCCCTGATCTCGCGGAGAGCATTTTCGTGGCGCAGACCGCCGGGGAATGGTGGTTCTGGTGGTCGTGGGCGGAACGCATCGCACCCGCGAGCGAAATCGAGTTCACCGCGGGAAGAATTGCCCACGTCCTCGCCTCAGCGGCGGCGTGACCCAGCGGTCTGTAAGACCACTAGTGGAAATGACGGCCTGCGGCAGGTTCCAGGCCGTCACCACTCCGTTACTACTGTGCGTCCCCGGACTGGCATAAGCTCGGCCGGGAGCGTTTCCTGACGCGGAGTGCCGATGTCCAAGGGCTCGCCAGCCGTCGCCGGTTCACCTGCGGTAGTCATCTCGGCGGCGCATGAAACAGTGACACGGCCGATCAGCGTGGCCAACCAGGCACGCCGGCGTGGCCGCCGCCCCCTGCGTCACGCTCTGGCCTGGGCGTGCCAGCTGGCCGTGCTCGCCGCCTACGTGACCGGCGTCTACCTGGCTGTGGCCGTCGGCCTGGGCGCGCTGACTCCCTGGTCGGACGGTTGGCGAAGCGCCCTGCGGTTGGTCGCCGTGGCGATCACCGCGGCAGGATTCGCCGCGGTGCGCCGCCATGTCGGCGTGGCGGTAGACCGGCACCTCCTGCCGAGCCCGAGCCGATATGAGGTCTTGACCAGCCTCGCGGGTCGGCTGCGGGCCGCCGGCCCGCTCGAAGAGGCGCTGCCCAGTCTGGCGCGGTTGCTGGGCGAAGGGACCGAGGCGCGCCAGGCCGCGGTGTGGCTGAGGTCGGGGCCTGGGCTGGTGCGTGCGGCCGTATGGCCTAACTCACCTGCTCCGCTCGGGCACCATACGCTCACCGGGCCGAAGGAATTCGGCAGGCGCGACGACATAGACGTGTTCGCCGCGGTGCGCGACGGCGGTGAGATGCTCGGCGCCCTCAGCGTCGCGCTCCCGGCGGGCCGCAGACCCGCCCCGCCGGACATCCGGCTCGTCACGGACCTCGCCAATTCCGCCGGCTTCCTGCTGCGCAACACCTTGCTGACCGCCGAGCTTTCGCAGCGGCTGCGCACGGTGTCCCAGCAAGCCGATGAGCTGCAGCGGTCGCGGCGGCGCCTGGTCGTGGCGCGCGACATCGCGCGGCGTCGCCTCGTTTACGAGCTCGCCGGGAGCGTGCAGGGCACGCTCAACGCCGCCCGCGAGGTGGTCGCCGCGCTGCAGGCCAGAGTTCACGATGCCGGCGGGGACGAGGAGGCGCTGCAGAAGATCACCAGCCAGGCGCGCGTCGTCATCGGTGCGCTGCGAGCCGAGACCAACGTGCTGATCGCGCGATTTCGTTCGGTCGTGCACGGCATCTATCCGCCTGCCCTGTCCGACCACGGATTGGCAACGGCGGTCGAGAGCCTGGCCGCGACGCTGCCGCGCACGACAAGGATCGCGGTGCGCGGGCTGCGCCGGTACCCCATGGAACTCGAGTCGCCTATGTACTTCTGCGCCGCGGTGGCTCTACGCGCTCTCGCCGCACGCGACCACGCGGTACCGCTGCGGATCCGTCTCGCCGACACTGGGCGCAATCTGGTTCTCACCATCATCGACGAGTCACGTTCCGGCCAGATGGGCGATGACGAACGTGCGCTGCTTGACGAGATGGGCGACCACGCAGGCGCGCACGGCGGCATGGCGAACGCGACGGAGATCGACGGCAGCCTCTGGCTGCAGGCCACCTTCCCGCTGCGCGTGCCCCCGGTGAACCACCCGGCCCTTAACGGCTCACCGGGCATCGGCCATGCGAGCGAAGTTGACTGGAGCGAGGATGACGGCGCGGTGGCGGTGGGCGGGAGCGGTGCTGATGGCGTGACGCAGGCGAGCAGCCGTGAGGTTAAGGCCGGACGGGTGGCCAGCCACGGCATCGCCGCGGACAATGCACAGGGCCTGACCGGGGAGCATGGTGGGCGGCGGTCGCGCGGCGACGGCGCGTTCTGGGCTGCCTTCGCCGTGTACTCGGCCTTGGCGACGGCCTGGCTCGCGCTTGGGTTGGTGATCGGGATTGCCGCCAACGTCCAGGCGGTTCGCCACGCGGTGGAACGGCTAGCCCTTGGCGGCCATCCGTCATGGCTCGCCCACGTGGCGGCAGGCCTGATGGCGGGGCTGCCCAAGAGCTACCCCACCGGCGAAGTCGTGCTTGATTACGCCTTCAGCGCCATGAATATCGCCATTGCGGTGGTACTGCTCTGGCTGGCCCGCCGCGACTGGACCGTGCGACTGCTTGCGGTCGGGATGGTGGGCTCGGCCGCCGCCTTCAATCTTCAGGCCCACTCCGACATAGATGCCGTCCAGCGCATGGCCGGCCTCGGCATCGGCTGGTGGCACTCGCTGCTCCTGCACGGCGTGGGCGGCGTTGCCTATGTCTTCGCCCTGCTGCTGTTCCCCACTGGCCGCCTGAACAACGGCGGACGGTCGCGCTGGGCGGGGGGCGCCCTCGCCTTCGTCGGTCTGGCCGGGGCCGTCGCCCTGCTGAGCGAGTCCACGGCGCAGTACCCGCACACCATCAGCTTCGTAGTCTTCTTCGGCCTGCTGACGCCGGTCGTCGGCATCACGGCGCAGTGGCGGCGTTATGTTGACGCGGCCACCGCCGAGGCGCGTCAGCAGTCCGCGGTTCTGCTGCGGGCGCTCGTCCTCGCGTTCGGGGCCGCGGTGTTGCTGAGCGCTGGGGGCCTGGTGATCCGCGTGGCGCACGTGCCGGGGTTCACGGTCGACCCGCAGGCCCTGGCGTTCTGGATTTTCCGCGCCGTGTTCGCCGTCATCCCGTGCGCGCTCATGCTGGGGGTACTCCGCTTCCGCCTGTGGGACGTCGAGCGGCTGTTCAACCGCGCCCTGGTCTATGGCCTGCTCGCGCTGCTCATCGGAGTTCTTTATGTGGCGCTGGTGATAGGCGCCGACGTGCTGCTCGGCTTGCCGATGCGGCAGAACCCGCTGATCCAGATCGCGGCGACCGCCGCCGTCGCGCTCGCCCTGGCGCCCGCCCGCACAATGCTGTCGCGCCTGGCCGACCGGCTCGCCTACGGGGAGCGCCCTGCCCCGGACCACGTGCTGGCCCGATTGTCGGCGCTCTCCCAGGCCACCCACTCCGGTGTGGCGATCCTGCCGTCCCTCGCCCGCATCGTCGGCGATGGTCTTGGCGCGCGCTCATGCGAGGTCCGGCTGATCCGTCCGGACGGGCGGCTGGAGATCAGATCGTGGCACGCGGGGCATGCGGACAGCGCGGCGCCTGACACCGCGGCGCCTGACACCGCGGCACCTGACACTGTGGCACGGGGCAGCGACGCGGCCATCCGCCCGGGCACCGCACTTCTCTCGGTTCCGGTTGTTCACCGCGGGGTCACAGTCGGGGAGATTCGCGTCGAGCCTCCGGCGGGCGGGCTTGCCCCCGTTCAGCGGCGCCTGCTCGCCGATCTCGCTGATGGAGCGGGTCTCGTCCTGCGCAATGCGCGGCTCGCTTTCGAGCTCGAACGGCGGCTGGCTGTCATCAGCGAGCAGGCGGCCGCCATTTCGGCCTCACGACGGCGCATCGCCGCCGCCCAGGCGCATGAACGGCAGGCATTAGAACGAAATCTCCATGACGGCGCGCAGCCCCATCTGGTCGCCATCCGCATGTCGCTGGGCCTCGCGGAGCACCGCATTTCCTCGGGCGCGGGCGCCGACCGGGCCGCGCCCCTGGCCGCCATCCTGGAGGGAATCGCGGCTCGCATTGACGGCGCGAGCGCGAGCCTGTCAGAGATCGCGCAGGGGCTTTATCCGCCGAAACTCGTGGAAGAGGGCCTGTGCGCCGCCCTCCAGGCACACGTTACCGCCATGCCCGGCGAGACTAGCCTGGAATTCGGTGCCGGCACTGAGCATGCGCGTTTCGGTGCTGACGTCGAGGCGGCTGTCTGCTTTGCCTGCCTTGAGGCGATGCAGAACGCGCGCAAACACGCGCCTGACGCACAGATCAGGCTGGCCCTGGCGAGGGACGCCGGCGGGCTGCGGTTCACTGTCGTCGACACCGGTCCCGGCATCGACCCAGAGACAGCACGCGGCTTCGGGTTGCAGGGCATGGACGACCGGGTCGCGGCCGTAGGTGGCACCCTGGAGTTCCGGTCGCTGCCGGGTGAGGGAACGACCGTCTCGGGCTGGGTGCCCGCCGAGCCGATCAATGAGGGCGCCGCACCGTCCATGGCGGCCTAGTTGCCCGCCCTAACCGGGTAAGCCGCGATTACCCGGTGAATCTGTGCCGCGGGCATCGAGGAAGCGTAGGACCGCGGCGACACGGCGGTCCAGTTCCGGGCTCTCGCTCAGCCCTAGTTTGTGGAACACCGAGTTGATGTGCTTCTGCACCGCCCGCTCGGTCAGGAAGAGGGCACGCCCGATCGCGGTGTTGCTTTTCCCCTGCGCCATCTGCTCGAGGACCTGCCGCTCGCGCGGGCTAAGCGCCCCAACAGATGTGTCGCCCTGGCGTTCGCGGCGGATGACCAGAGCTTCGACGAGCTGGGGATCAAGCGCTGTTCCGCCCGCCGCCACCTGGCTGAGCGCCCTGGTGAGCTCCTCGATGTCCGCGATGTGGTCCTTGAGCAGGTAACCGACTCCGGTAGCGCCGCGCCGCAGGAGCTGGTACGCGTACTCGGGCTCCGCGAACTGGGTGAGCAGGATGATCCCGGTGCCGGGATAATCGGCGCGGATCTGCTGCGCGGCGTTCAGGCCCTCGACAGCATGATCCGGCGGCATCCGGATATCCGTGATCACGACGTCTGGCCTGAACTCGCTCACGGCCGCGAGCAGACTGTCGAGATCGTCCGCGCTCGCCACCAGATCCACCTCGGGCACGGCCGAGAGCAGGGCCGCGGTGCCCTCCCTGAGCAGGTAATTATCCTCCGCGAGCACGACACGAATTACCACCCGTCACCCGCTTCCATAGCCGGGACCAGATTAGCCGCGTGGATAAACGGCGATACGGCAGCCGTCTCAGGCCGCCGGCCTGCCGGGACCTGGCCAGGTCCTATCGTTAGGCATAATTTTCCCAACGGATGCCGCAGCCACTCCCGTCCTTTCCTGCTGGGTCAGCGGATGACGCTCCGGCGGTCCGCTTCAACGGGGACCCTGACCGGCCGCCGGGGGACCGCAATGGGTCTCACCACACCCGCATCGGCCAGGATGTGCGTATGCAGGGCCTGTAGCTGCGCGCCCGGTTCCAGGCCGAGCTCACTGATCATGATCCGCCGCCCCTCCCGGTAAAGCTTCAGCGCTTCGGCTCGACAGCCCAGCCGGTACAGCGCGATCATCAGCAGCCCGCGCAGCCGCTCACGCAGAGGCAACTGGAACAGCCACGTCGGCAACTCGGCCGCCACGGCGCCGCAGCGGCCGATGGACAGGTCCGCCTCGGCCTTGGCCTCGACGGCCAGCACGCGGCGCTCCTCCAGCGGCGCCGCCGCCGCCCTGATCACAGGCGATGCGACATCGGCGAAGGGCGGTCCGCGCCAGAGCACCAGCGCGCTCGCGAACAGCTCCGACCCGACGACCGGGTGGCCGGACTCGTGGGTGACTCTGGCCCGTTTCATGGTGGAGTCGAACTCGGCCAGGTCGATTTCGGCGCCATCCCCGGACAGCATGTACCCGGATCCGGTGGTCAGCAGCGGCCCGTACTCGTCCCGCACGGGCTGCCCCATGGCCTGGCGCAAGGCAGAAACGTGGGCCTGAAGCTTGGTGCGGGCGGTCGCTGGGGGCGCTCCGTTCCACAGGATGCCGATGAGCCGGTCCACGAGTACGACCCGGCCGTACTCCAGCGCCAGGGCGGCCAGAAGGGTCCGCTGACGCTCCACCAGGTGGATTGTCTTTCCGCCGTTGGCCACCTCGACCGGGCCCAACACATTGATGCGCACTAGGTCACTCCCCGCGTAATGCATGGACGAGCGGCGCAACGGCCAGATCCATGATCATCCATGCGCTAGATCGCTGACCCCAATTGTAGTGCCGGATGGCTCACCTACGGCGGCCAGAAAGCGCCGTAGGCCCTTACCAATTACTTACGGTCCTCGGCGTTAGTGAATGTCTCACGGCGCCTGCTGCCGGCGCGGCCGGACAGTCGGCGCGGCGGCTCCTTTCGCTGGACTTACGGTCGGCTACCGATCATTTGGGCCAGCGATGCGGGAATGGCATCGTTTGCATCCGGAACCGGGCATTCCTTCGGCCATCGTGTTCCGCGGGGGCCGTGAACCCGGGCAATTGCCGGTTACTACGAGAGGCCGATCATGAGCAACAAGAAAAAGGCTGCGGGCCCGAGAGGGCGGCACACCCCACAGCATCGCAAGGAGCCGTCGTGGACGGTGGGTAACCTGGCTGCGATGCCCAGTGGGCTGGGTGCGAAGATCGTCATCGCCGGCGTGGCCGGTGCGACGCTGGCCATCCCGGCCACGTCGGCATTCGCCTCGCCCTCGTCGATCGCCGTAAAGCCGGGCTCACCGCTGATCACCTTCAGCCACCAGGCCACCCACCACCAGCGCGCCCAGCACCAGGCCGCCCAGCACCAGGGCACCCAGCACCAGGGCACCCAGCACCAGCGCAGCCAGCACCAGGGCACCGACCAGGGCCAAGCCACCGAGCAGCACCAGTCCCAGCACATGCGTCACTCGCCGCTCCCGCCCACCGCGGGCCAGACCGGGAGCGGGGCAACCGGCGGTTCGGCGAGCATGCCGCCGGCGGGCGGGACCGTTGCGCCCTCGAACTCAGCAGATTCGGCGTCACCGGGCCCCGGCCTCCTGCTTGAGCCCGACGGCACTTTTGTGACTTTGCCCCTGTCGGCCAGCAACGTCCAGACGGTGCCCGCCGGGAGCCTGATCATCACGTCCAATGGCGTCCTCGTCAACCCGCCCGTCGGCACTTATGCCACGCCCTACGGCCTGATAACAGTGGCCCAGACTCCCGGCAGCGGCACGCCATCGGCCAGCACTGCGACGCCAGGTACTGCGACGCCAGGCACTACGATGCCAGGCACTGCGGCACAGGGCACGACGACGCCGGGCACTGTGGCGCAGGGCACGACGACGCCGGGCACGAGCTCCGTAAACCCGGGTGGGCCGATGCAGACCCCGCCGCAGCAACCGGCCCCGGCCCCCGCTCCGGTCACGACTCCGGGCCCAGCGCCGGTCACGACTCCGCATCCCGTCATGACTCCGGGCCCAGCCCCGGTGATGATTCCGGCCCCGGCGACGGGCGTCGGGACCACGGCCAAGGCACCGCCCGCCGCGGCCAAACCTCCGGTGCAGGTTCTCAGCGCCTTGGGCGGAGTGACCGTCGCCGACAACGGGACGGTCACGCCCACCGGAAGCCTGAACCTGGCCTTCCCAGGCTCGGGGATCGGTGGCAGCCTGCCGCTGTCATTGCCTTCCGCGGCCGCAGCCCAGCCGACTCAGCCGGCTTTCCCGCCGGCCGATCAGAATGTGGCGCTCGCTGATCCGATATTCCAGGGCCTGATCCAGAACCTGGGCCAGCAGGCGCAGCCTCCAGTGAGCCTGCCCGCGCCGATGCCAGATCTCTCGCCGAGCACCGCCCCCGCCACCACGCCGGCGAATCCGAACGCGGCCCCCAGCGACGCCGTTCGACTGGCGTCGCTCGATAACGGTGTGCTGAGCGACGCGCCACCGCCCGGCAGCCTCATGCTGGCCCAGGCCGCGCAGAATACGGCCACCCAGCCGCAGGGCTCCATCCTGATGGTGCAGCCAAGCATCTTCGGGAGCCCCACCATCAAGCCTCTCAATCCGGGCACCGACATGACGCTGTCCGATGGCACCCGGCTCCAAGTGACCAATGACAATTATTTCCAGATCACGCCACCTGGAGGCGACCTGCATGAGCTCGCTCCCGGGAACACGTACACCCTGCCCGATGGCTCCGGCAACCAGATCGTGGTACCCACGGTGCCGCCGGTGCTTCTGCAGGACCCTGGCAACGGCGACACGATCCTGACGCCCGGTTCCCACATCTCCCTAGGGAGCGGCGGCTCGGTAGACGTGACCCAGGACGGCGTTCTCAGGGTCACCACGCCCGACGGTCACCAGGCTGACTACGCGCCCGGTTCGAGCTTCACACTGCCGGGCGGCGTCACGATTTCCCCGATGACACCGCCGCAGGCGATGAACCTGGATCAGAACCCAGCCACCCAGCTGGCCTCTGCGGCGTCCACCGGCAGCCAAGTGGCAGCGAATGGCTTCGACGCGAACGGCAACCCGGTCACAAGTGACGCGAGCCAGCTTCCGGTACAGCTGGCGCAGAATCAGGCGCCAATGCCATCGCTGACTCCTGACTCTCTCACGGTCATCCTCCCAGATGGCACTCCGCAGACCTTCCCGCTGGGGACCAGCACCAACCCCCTCGCGCCGCCGACGTTCGGCCAGGGAAACCAAATTCTCGTGCCCTCCGGAACGCAGGTTCCCCTTCCCGGCGGCGGCTCGACCACAGTGGACGGGAATGGAAAGCTCATCTTCCCGGGTAATCCTGAGCTTCCAGCGATCCAGTCGGTCCCCGCCATGCCAACCTCGGATAATTCCCCCGCCGGCACGACCGCCGTGGCCATGAACAACGTCAACCCGGCGGACACCCAGCCACCGGCTGGCACAACGCAGCCGCCGGCTGCCACGACGCCGGCACCGGCGGACACCCAGCCACCGGCTGGCACAACCCAGCCGCCGGCTGCCACGACGCCGGCACCGGCGGACACCCAGCCGCCGGCTGCCACGACGCCGGTACCGGCGGATACCCAGCCGCCGGCGGACGTGGCTCCGCCTTCGGTGGTCGCGGCGCAGCCTCCGGCGGATACCCAGCCGCCGGCGGTCACGCCGCCGGCCCCGGCGGACGTCGCCCCGGCCCCGGTCCCGGCCCCGGCCGACGTCGCCCCAGCCCCGGTCCCGGCTCCCGTTACTGTCGCGAGTTCCGGGGGCTTTACCAGCAGTGATCCCAGCGCGGTGGGCCCCCCACCGGGCGCCGGCGGTGGCCTCGGCGGCAGCAGCGGCGGCGGCTATGGCGGCGGCAGCGGCGGGGGCAGCTAAGGCCGAAGGACGCGCCCCGGGCATCGGCAGCAGGTCCCACCGGTGCCCGGGGCACGGCAGGCCCAGATCTCCCGAAAATTCAGGTAACGGCGGTGGCCGTAGCGGAAAGGCTGGCAATCAATGCAGGAGTCGGCGGCACGTTCGAAGGGCGTGACACGCGCTCTCACCAGTGTGCTAATAGACCCGGAGACCGCGGTATCCCGGTCGGGGATGGCCGAGCCTCACCTGAACGGGGCGTCCGACCGGGGCGGGGGAGGGGCCGGTAGCGATCCGGTGTTCGTGCTCTGCTGTGGCCGGTCCGGCTCTACTTTGCTGCGGTTCCTGCTCGACGCCCACCCCGACCTGGCCTGCCCGCCGGAGACCAACATGGCAGCCCTGTGCGCGCACCTGGCCAGCGTGTGGTCGCTGCTGGCGGGCGCGCCGATTCCGGTGGAGGCCCACGACGAGCCGCCGATGATCCCGGGCCCGGCGATCGCCGGGATCCGGCGGACCCTGGACATGATGGTCGGGCCGTACCTGGCAGGCCGGGGCAAGAAGCGGTACTGCGACAAGAGCCTGGGTGCGGCCGAGCACGCGGACCTGCTGCTGCGGCTGTTCCCGGGAGCGAAGTTCATCTGCCTGTACCGGCACCCGATGGACGTGATCGCCTCCGGGATCGAGGCGTGCCCCTGGGGCCTGAAAGGCTTCGGATTCGACCGTTACGCGGCTGAGTCGCCGGGAAATGCGGTGCTGGCCCTGGCCCGGTTCTGGGCCGACCATGCCGCCGCGATCCACGCCGTGGAGGAACGGTTCCCGGGCCGCTGCCACCGGGTGCGATACGAGGATCTGGTCGCCGATCCCGAGGCGGTCGCGGAACAGATATTCGGATTCCTCGGCGCGGGATCACAGCCCGGAATCTCTGGCCGGTGCTTCACGCCGGAGCGGGAACGGGCCGGCCGCGCTGACTACAAGATCTGGCACACCTCGCGGATCACCGCCGACTCGGTGGGCCGGGGGTGGTCCATCCCAGCGAACCAGATCGAGCCTGCGGTGGCGGCCAGGGTCAACGAACTGACGGACAAACTCGGCTACATCCGGGTCGATGACACGTGGGGTGTGGCAGACACGCCCCCGGACTTCCTGGCCCCCGCCCCCGGTGGATGGGCGGCCGCCCCGCCGGCCGCCGACGATGGTACGACCCGGGAGATGCCGCGCGCGTTCCTGCTGATCGGCGACCTTCTCCAGGCCGGGCTGTTCCGGATCAGTGATCGGTTTATCAGCCGCTGGGGATCGTGCGCAAGTGAGTCCTTCCTGGTCATCGCCACCTCGGCCGATGCCGGCGGCTCGGCGCGCTGGCGGGTTGACCTCGCCGCCCGGACCGTCGCCCTGGCCAGCGGCAGCCAGTCAGGCGATGGCGCCCGGACCGGCGTCGCCTGGCAGATCATCGGCCAGGCGGGCGCGTGGGAACAGGTGATACGCGGCAACATCAATCTCAACGTCGCGCTGCGCCGCCGCGATCTGCGTTACTGCAGCACCGGAGAGGCCGCTTCCGTGGGTGCCACGAGGATGAGCATGCTCGCCGACCTGCTCGGCATCACCTCGTGGCGATCGGCAGAACCGGCCCGGCGGCTGCAGGCCGCATCGGCCCGGTAAAGGCGGAATGCCGGCGTCGTTACGCTGGGGCCGTTGCGATCCGCGACTCTCGGTGTTGTTGGCGTCGCAGGGCGAGGCCGATGAAGAAGGGGGTGGGCGCACCACCTATGCGATCCGCCTGGTGCCGGGCGGCGACCTGGGGCCAGCCGGGAGGCTGGTGGGCACGTCCTCGCTGTCCGAGGCCAACCTGCGCAAGGAGAGCATCCATCTCGGCTCGACGCTCTACGGCTCACGCTGGTGGGGCACGCAAGTCAACGCCGAGTCCAAACTGCTCCTGATGACGCACTGTTTCGAGGACTGCGGCTACGGCCGGGTCAAGATCCAGACCGACATGTTGAACACGCGCTCGCAGGCGGCCATCGCCAAACTCGGCGCCCAGCGAGAAGGCGTCATCAGGCGGCACATCAAACGCGAGGATGGGACCTTCCGCGACTCTGCCGTGTACAGCGTGCTGAAGGACGAATGGCCCCAGGTCAAGGCCGGCCTCGCCGACCGCCTCGGCTGACCGGCGCCTGACCGTCTGCCTACAGGCCGAACTCGCCCGTCTTGATCCTGCTGGTGAGTACCTGCCAACTCTCAGAGCTGATGACCAGCACTGGGCCGCTCTGGTTCTTGGAATCCCGGACGGCGATGATGCCGGGAAGATTCTGGGCTACCTCGACGCACTGGCCGGTACCGCTGCTGCGGCTGCTCTTGGTCCACTGGGCACGTGAGAGGTCCAGTTCGTCCATGCCGCGCCTTCTCTCGCTCAAATTTCCGCGATGAGGGACGCCACCAGGGACCTGGAGCGCCTACAGACGGAGCTCCCCGTCTTTCGCCCGACCGATGAAGGTTTGCCACTCGTCAGGTGCGAAGATCAGCACTGGCCCCTTCCGCTGCTTGGAGTCTCGGACAGCCACGATGCCCGACAGGTTGGTGGCAACCTCGACGCACGCACCGCCGTTGTTGCTGTGGGTGCTCTTGCGCCATAGGGCACGGGACAGGTCGATGTCAGGAGCCACCCCGCACCTCCTCTGCTTCGGTGGTCAGGCCAGCTCTGCCGCCGCCTGGGCTATCAGGTTCCTGGACTCGTCCGGGCCGAGGGCCTTGGCGACGAGGTGGTTGAACATCATCTGATAACGCTCGACTTCGGGCAGCTTCTCAAGGTAGAGGCTACCCGTCTGGCTCTCCAGGTAGACCACATCAGGGTCTGGCGCTTCCGGAAAGCCGAGAATGATGAACGATCCGTCCATCGCTGGATGCGCTCCGGCTTTGAACGGCAGCACTTGGACGCTGATGCGTGATAGATCGGCCATCTGCACGATGTGCTGGAGCTGGCCGCGCATCACGTCAGCGCCGCCGACGACACGACGGATGGCTGCCTCGTTCAGTACTGCCCAGCATTCAGGCGCATCGTCGGCTGTCAGGCGTTCTTGGCGGGCGGCGCGGACGGCGATCTTGCGTTCGATGGCTTCTTCGTTGCCAGCGGCCGGTGCGGTGCGCATGAAGGCCCGGTAGTAGTCGGCGGTCTGGAGCAGGCCGGGAATGAGTTCGGCGGCGTACTCGTGGATGGAGGCGGCTTCGGCTTCCAGGCCGAGATAGACCTGGAACCACTCGGGAACGGCGTCGCTGCTGTAGGACTGCCACCAGCCACGTTGGCGGGCTTCACGGGCGAGTGTCAGCAGTACCTCGCGCTGGTCGCCGTGTACGTCGTAGATGTCGAGCAAGACCCGCAGATCGGCGGGGCGGATGCGGCGGTCGCCGGTCTCCCAGCGGCTGATGGCCGAGGGTGTCCAGTCGCCGCCGGAGCGCTCCGAGACCTGTTCGATGGTGAGGCCGCGCTGCTCACGGAGACGGCGCAGTTCGTAGCGTAGGCGGCGTCCGCGCACGGTGGGGCTGGGACGCGGGGGCATGACATCTCCCTATTTTGGTAATTTGCCATTGACGTATTGCCAACGGCAGCAGGCCAGCGGCATGCTAGAGAGAGTTTGTCAGCCAGGGCTGCGGCTCACCGCCGGAACCGGCAACAAGGGAGGCCAGCCGATGACCTGCTCCCCCATGAGCGGCGGTACCAGCGCTGTACACGGTGGTCCGTCGATGCACCGCTCGGCGAGCGCACCTGAGTCCGACTCCGGCGCCGGTACTGCCATCCAGAACTGGCCGCATGTCAGCTTCCTCGAGCTGGCAGCGCTACCTACTGCCGTTCCCTGCGGGCGTCTGCATGCCAGGCAGGTGCTCTGGGAGTGGGGTAACCAGTACGGCCACCTGGCTGAGGATTCCGAGACGCTGGTCAGTGAGTTGCTGACCAACGCCGTGAAGGCCTCGTCGTCGCCTGATGGGGCTGGCCTCGTCGTCTTGCGATTGCTGGCCAACCGGGAGCGGCTGCTCGTTGAGGTCTGGGATCACAACCCGGACGATCCGCAACCACGTCGGGCCGATGCCGAATCGGAGAGCGGCAGGGGGTTCAGCGTCATCGAGGCCTTAAGCAGTCGCTGGGGATTCAGGCGGCTCAGCTACAGCTTGAAGGTGGTCTGGTGCGAGCTGCTGATCGGCGACTGAGGGTTAAAAGATATTGGAGGACTATCCCATCATGAGCAACGGAGCCCAGGAAACCGCTGACGATACGGCAATCGTCAGCGCACGCCAACTGCCGCTACATACTGTGGAGCTTCCTGACGGCGAGCGTGAACTGCTGGTCGTGCTGGGCGAGTACCGGCGGGCACTGCACGCCTTGGTGGTCGATAGCGGCAGTGCTACCAGTCAGGATGCAGAAATCCGGCAGTGACCGGATGCCACGGCGCAAGAGCATGGCAGATGGTTTCTGTTGGTCGAGAGTTTAAATATCAGGTGCGTGGCCTACGTGTTGGAAAGATCAAACGGGAAGGGTGCGGCTCTTCTGGAGTGAGCTGATCACGCAGCCATGGTGAGATGGTCGCGGTAGCGGGCCTGGTGGGTTCGCTGGTGTTCTTGCGGCAGGACCAGGTCACCTCATCCGTCTGTGCGGGACTCGGTGCGCCTTGCCGTGACCACATGCTCCAGCCAGGACAAGACATACTGCTGACTGCGGCGAGCACGGGGCTGAACGCCGGACAGGCCAAGGGCCCCCACTACGGCCATCGCGCCGACGAAGAGCAGGAACAAGACCTTGGCGCCGGCATCGGCCCTGGCGTCACGGAGAATCCCGACCGCCAAGCCCAGACCCAACACCAGCATGAACAGCCCAGTGACGACCTTGGCCGCCTGCTTCGCCGCTGGCACGAAGAAATGGCAGACCAGCTCCGTTCCGCCCGCTGAGGGCCGCTGCCCGTAACCCCGCTCCAAGGGGACAAGCTCGACGCGGCAGCTGTCAATCGTGAGCCGGCCCAGGAACTGGATCCACTGCTCAAGGACGACCTCACCGTCAGCGACGAAGCGGGCGCGCACTCCCTGATCTCGCCTCATGCGCAGCCCGTGCGACTGCTTCTCCTCCGGCAAGTTCAGCTCCGCATCCAGCGGGTGCACGTTTGCCGCGCCCGGCGCCCGGTAGGCCAACCGGGTCACCCTCACTTGCCCGAACACCGTGGCCAGCGGCCGGGCATGGCCCCTCTCCGCGCGAGTCCGCACAACCCCGTCCGCGCCGGTTCCTAGTTCGCGGACGCCGACGTGCAGTGGGACTTCTGGGTTATCTCCACGGAATGGACGACATGGTCCGGAAGGACGCCAGCCAGCCCAACGAGCCGCCCGGGAGAATCGCGAACTGAGGCAGCATGCGGGTCCTGGGCCAGGACCTGGGCCGAGATCGTCGGCGACTGCGAGGCCTGCCTGCACTTCTACCGCGATTGCCTGGAGCACGATCCGGCGGTGGAGAACGCGTCGGAATACCTGCAGCGCGTTCACGGGCAGCTCACGCCTATGCCACTCCAGCGTAAAAGCAAGTAATGCGCGGCAATCCGAGAAACAAGATCAGCGAGGAGAAAGGAAAACGTCCAGCATTCCCTCGGGAATCCAGCTGCAATGATCACTATGCTACTGGCCGGGAATCTGGGCGCTGGCGTGGTCGCGACAGCCGGATGCCGCCGGACCCCGGCGCGGCGGGCGGCGGGCGGTGACCCTGTGATCTCACCGGACGGTCAGGCGGCGGTGGAGCGGCCGGAACGGGCTGATGCCGGGGCGGGCGGCGGGCCTGAGATGTCAACGACCGCGGCAGCCGCTAGCAGCCGGTCTTGGCGGCGGCCTTGCGCACCCGGTAGGCGCGGGCCCGGCAGGCCTGGGTCGCATACTCCTTCGGTCAGCCAGCAGGGACCTCGCTGGCGGCCTACCCGGCGTCACGCCGGGATCTGTGGGAGCCCCGAGGGGAGGTTCCTCCGGGCTACCCGACCCCGGGCCACCCGACCTAAGAGCTTGCTGGGCTGGCCTGGTGCGGCAGGCAGCGGCGCCCAGACCGGCGCGGTGGCCAGGCATGCGGGATCAGGATGCCGACGGCATAAGCGCGGGCCACTAATTCCGCCCGGTTACGCGCCTGACTGCGGCGCAGCATCACCCGCAAGTACCCGGCGACGGTGTGGCCGCTGATACCCAGGGTGCTGGCCACTTCCTCGTTAGATGCCCCGGCTGCGACCTGGCAGAGGACGTCGACCTCTCGCTCGGTGAAGCGCTCAGCGTGGCAGCAGCACTGGGCAGGCCGGCCTGCTGGGGTGACCTCGTCCAACCATTGCCTCCTACGACGGCATGATCCTGGTCTCGGCCCCCCTGGGCGGTTCCTGTGGTCTCGGCCCTCCTGGGCGGTTGTCACGAGCGCGTGTATACGCATGCGGAGCGCGCGCCAGGTCGCGGGCGTTACACGGCGCGGTTGCAACATCCCCGAACTCGCGAACCGGGCCGGCGCGGGCGCGCGAGGCGGTCACCGCTGCCCGCGGCGCTGGAACGGGGGACCGGCTGTCCCAGCCAGCGGAGTCCCGGGCCGCCTCCGGGAGGTGGGCCGCTGGGATCCGGCGCGGTCACTGCCTGCTGCTGACGCGATCTGACGTTGAAAACCATCAGATCTGAGGGTAGGCACGGGATCGGGAGCAGTTCAGAATCGGCTGTGAATAAGCCGAGATTTGCCTGGATGATCCCTTCTGCGCAGTTCGCGCTGATGGGCAGTTCCTGGTGCAGGCTGGCTGGCCTGGTCTAAGCCGGGCTTTTGGCCTGTGCCGTTCCTGGGTGAATTCTGCCTGCATTCAGGAACAGGGGACGTTCTTTTTGGAGGAGCGGCTATGGACGGCCGGCGGATGCTGGATGCGACGCGGAACCGGGTGCTGAGGGCAGCCAGGTGGCTGTTGCGCTCGCCGGAGGGTGTGCCCGGCACGGCCGGCAGCATCGCCGGTGACCTGCCGGACGTGGCCCGCTGGGCCTGGCGGGCGGCGCGCAGACGGTGGCGGCTGGTTGTCGCGTTTGGCTGCGTGGTGTCGCTGGCCGCCGGCATCATGATCGCGGTGGTTCCCGGCGGCAGGAGCGGGGGGCCGCCGGATGCTGGCATCCTCGCGCCCGGCTCGCAGGGGTCGCTGCTGCAGCACCATTCGTGGTGGGATCCGCGGGGCTGGTTCTCGCCGGGGTCGCGGGCACCGTCGTCGCACGTGGTGCCGGGTACGGCGGCCGCGTTGCCGTCGCGGCCTAACGTCGTGCGGCAGGCGGTGGCGCCGCGGGTGCGGCGGGTGGGGGAGCTTGTCGCGCAGCGGACGGAATTCAGCCGGACGTATGAGCTGTCGGACGGGCGGCGGCAGGCGGTGATCTCTGCGGGGCCGGTGGATTACCGGGACGCGGCGGGGCGGTGGGAGCCGGTCAGCACCACTGTCACAAGGTCGCCGCGTGCGGGGTGGTTGTTTGAGAACACCACGAATGTGTTCGGGTCGTTGTTCAGCAGTGACCCGGCCCGGCTGGTGCGGTTTGAGTTGCCGGCGGGCGGGTGGCTGCAGACGGGCCTGGCGGGGGCGCGGCGGGTGGCGCCGCGGGTGTCCGGGGG
>DASWFT010000484.1:0-4306 GCA_036394075.1 Streptosporangiaceae bacterium | reverse complement strand
AGCCGAGCTCATCGAGGCAGCGGCCCGCAGCGGGGTACCCGAGCTCGCGGCCAACGCCCTCAATCGGCTCTCGGCGACCACCTTTGCCAGCGGTAGCGACTGAGCGCTCGGCGTCGAGGCCCGCTCGCGGGCACTGCTCAGCGAGGGCGAGACCGTCGAGACCCTCTACCGCGAGGCGATCGACCGGCTTGGCCGCACTCGCCTGCGCGTGGAACTCGGGCGCGCCCATCTGCTCCACGGCGAGTGGCTGCGTCGCGAGAACCGGCGTATCGACGCCCGCGAACAGCTGCGCACCGCGCACGAGATGTTCGCCGCGATGGGAGCCGACGGGTTCGCGGAACGCGCCGCGCGCGAGCTATTGGCCACGGGCGAGCGAGTCCGCAAGCGCACTGCCGATGCCCCCGCCCGGCTGACCGCCCGGGAGACCCAGATCGCCCGGCTGGCCGGCGACGGCCTGTCCAACCCCGACATCGCCGCCCAGCTGTTCATGAGCCCGCGCACGGTCGAATACCACCTGCACAAGGTCTTCATCAAGCTCGGCATCAGCTCCCGCAACCAGCTCCATGGCGTGCTGGCCAGCCGCAGAAACGAAGGACTGGGACAAATCTCCTAGCCTGGATTCAGGCGTGCGCGTGATGCCGGAAGGGACACCTGCCACACCGCTCGCAGCCAACACCGTTGGCCCGGGCGGCTTGCCTATGCCAGAACCCATCGGCCTGAGACGTGAGCGTTCGCATCCGCGTGATCTCCGGCCGACACCCTGGCTTAACGGCCGGACTCCCCAATCCCGTGCTGAGGTGCCGAGCCTGTCGGACAGCCCCGCACTGGCAAGACGCGGCGAGCCCGTCCCCGCCCCGTACATCCCGGGCCCGGGCCAGACACCGGGGTGTCGGCTAGGGATCCCACAGACGCGAACACGTTCCTTCCGGGCAGAAGATTCTCGCACCAACAGGAAGGGAAGACCGCGGTGAACTTTATCCAGGGTATTCGTCTCTCGAGGATTCGAATCATGCTGATCGCCGTGGTCCTGGCCGTTGCGGGACTGCTGGTTTCGGTCAGCCAGATCGCTCCGGCCAGGGCTGCTGCCGCCCATGCCGCCAGTGGCGGCCCTAAGCCCACCGTCGTGCTCGAGCACGGCGCATGGGCAGATGGCTCCAGCTGGGATGGAGTCATCGGCCTGCTGCAGGCCGAGGGCTACACCGTCTACGCCCCGCCCGACCCGCTGCGCGGCCTGGCGAACGACTCCGCCACCCTGGCCGACTTCCTCAGCACAATCCCCGGCCCGGTCATCCTGGTCGGGCACTCCTACGGCGGGATGGTCATCACCAACGCCGCCACCGGTAACCCGAACGTGAAGGCCCTCGTCTACATAGACGCCTTCCTCCCGGCCCAGGGTGAGACCGCCTTCGGGCTCACCGCCGCCCAGCCCGGATCCTGCGTGGGCTCAGCCAATGCCTTCAAGGTCGTGCCCTACCCGGGGGCCCCGGCGGGAGACTTCGACACCTACCTCAAGACAGGCCCCGACCTGCCCTACCCCGGGTTCGCCCAGTGCTTCGCCAACGGCCTGCCGACCAGCCAGGCCGCGATCCTGGCCGCCGCCCAGCGCCCCGCAGCGTTCAGCTCGGGATCAGCTCCGTCCGGAATTCCCGCCTGGCAGACGATCCCGTCCTGGTCGCTGATCGGCACCGCCGACCACGTGATCCCGCCGGCCGAGCAGCTCTTCATGTCCAAGCGCGCCAGCGCCCACATCACCGAGGTCGACTCCGGGCACCTGTCCCTGATCTCCCACCCGGGCGCCGTGACCCGCGTCATCATCGCCGCGGCCCAGGCCATCGGCTGATCCCGGAGCAGCTGCGCCTCCCCTGAAGAGCAAGCACCTGGGCGCTGCCCACTCCCGAAAGGACAAGAAACGCCATGTCAGACGTCACCGATTACGAAGCGCAGCAAGTCGAGCAAGCCAATGCAACTGAGCTCACTCCGGTCGTGTTCATCCACGGACTCTGGCTGCTGCAGTCCAGCTGGGATCGCTGGCGGGCGGTATTCGAGGAGTCGGGCTATGCCACCCTCGCGCCGGGCTGGCCTGATGATCCCGGCACCGTCGAGGACGCGAACAGGCACCCAGAGGTCTTGGCCCGCAAGAGTGTCGGACAGATCGCCGACCACTTCGGCGACGTGATCGGCAAGCTCACGAAGAAGCCGGCCCTCATCGGGCACTCCTTCGGCGGCCTGATCACCCAGATCCTCGCCGGCCGCGGCACCGCCGCAGTTTCAGTAGCCATCGATGCCGCGCCGTTCCGCGGCGTGCTACCGCTGCCGGTCTCCGCCCTCAAGTCGGCCGCCCCCGTGATCGGCAACCCCGCCAACCGCGGCCGTGCTGTCCCGCTCACCTACGACCAGTTCCGGTTCGCCTTCGCCAACGCCGTGAGCGAAACCGAGGCGCACGACCTGTACGCCACCTTCGCCGTGCCGGGCTCGGGTGTCACGCTGTTCCAGGCGGCCGCCGCCAACCTCAATCCGTGGACCGAGGCGAAAGTTGACACCGAGAACCCCGACCGCGGGCCGCTGCTCATCGTCGACGGCGAGATGGACAACACCGTCCCGTGGGCCGTCGCTAACGCCTCCTACAAGAGGCAGAAGCGCAACCCCGACGTCACCGAGATCGTCAAGATCCCCGGCCGCGGGCACTCTCTCACCATCGATCACGGCTGGCTGGAAGTCGCCGACATCGCCTTGGCCTTCGTCCAGAAGCACGCCCAGCCCTGATCCCGCCCGGGCGTCCGTCCGCACCCGGGCACCGGGATCACCCGCCTGCAGAGGAGCACGTCATGCCGCTGGTCACCGTCACGCTCGCCGAGGGAGCCTTCACGGAGAGGCAGAAGCACGACCTGGCGGCCAGGCTCACCGACGTGATGGTCGCCTTCGAGGGATCTGAGGCCTTCCGCGAGGTGGTCTAGGTGCTCATCGAGGAAGTCCAGCGCGACGGGTGGCATATCGGCGGCCAGCCGTTCTTCGGGCCGCCCACGCTGATGAGCGCCCTCGGCCGGGCAAAAGCCGCCTATGACGCCATTGACGGCACCCCAACCACCCGGGAGGACCTGGCCACCCAGGCCCCGGTCCGCGCTAATCCTCCGGCGCGGCGCTCCGCAGGATAAGGAATCGCCATGTCACCTAGCCGACGGTGCACTGCCCCATTTGAGAGGAGGTGACAGCGTTGTTCGGAACATCCTGGCGCGTGGGACGCATCGCCGGCATTGAGATTCGCGTCGACAGCTCGTGGGTGGTGATCGCCCTGCTCATCACCTACAGCATGTACCTGCGCTTCTCCTTCTTGTATAAGGACTTGTCAACCGCGGCAGCGGTCGGGATCGCCATCTTGGCGGCGGTCCTGTTCTTCGGCTCGGTCCTCGTCCACGAACTGGCTCACGCAGTGGTCTCCCGGGCCCGGGGGATCCGGGTCCAGGACATCACGCTATTCCTGTTCGGCGGGGCAACGCGGGCCAGGGTGGAGTCCCGTGGGCCGGGCGATGAGTTCCTGATCGCGGCGGTGGGGCCGCTCACCAGCCTGCTCGTGGCGGCGCTGTTCTGGATCGTCAATGTCTTCGCCCGTGGCGCCCTGCCGAGATCGCTGATCGGCATGTTTGGCTACCTGGCCTGGGTCAACCTGCTGCTGGCCGCGTTCAACCTGATCCCGGGATTCCCGCTGGACGGCGGCCGGCTGCTGCGCTCGCTGGTGTGGAGGGCCACCGGCAGCTTTCGCCGGGCCACCCGGATCGCCTCGCTGGCCGGTCAGGCGGTGGGATGGCTGCTGGTGGCTGGCGGCGTGGCCTTTCTCCTGGCTGGGAATCTGGCCGGGGGCATCTGGTTCGCGTTCATCGGCTGGTTCCTGGTCCAGGCCGCCCGGGCCTCCTACCAAGAGCTCCAGGTCCAGCAGATGCTGCGAGGGGTCCAGGCGCAGGACGTGATGGCCGACAACCTGGTGCGGATCCCGGCGGACCTCACCCTGCAGGACGCCGTGGACCGCTACTTCATGCGTTATGACCACAGCGCGTTCCCCGTGGACGAGTACGGGCGGACGATCGGCCTGCTGACCCTTCGGAAGGTTCGCCGGGTGCCGAGCGACGAATGGCCCGCTCGCCGGGTGCGGGATCACATGGTCCCGCTCGGCGGCGAGGTCGTGGTGCCGCCGGATGCCCCCATGGATCAGGTGATGGCCAAGCTCCAGGACAGCGAGGCCGGGCGGGTGCTCGTGGCCGACGATGGCGAGGTGGTGGGGATCATTACCCCATCCGATCTCACCCGGTGGCTG
>DASWFT010000483.1:0-1843 GCA_036394075.1 Streptosporangiaceae bacterium | reverse complement strand
AGCCGGCCTCGGCCAGGGCGTGCTGCTGGCGGTCGAGCAGCTGGCCGGAGGTGCTGACCCGGGCGTAGCCGATCAGCGCGCCGGTCCGGACGGCTGGCTCTGGCGCCAGAAGGCTGCCGGGGCCTTCGGGCGGTGGTGGGGGCGGTCACACGGGGTCCCGGTAGTACTGGAGGAAAAACCAACGGATATACCTCTGACCTGCGGAGGCTCGGCGGGTTCTTGGCCCCGGCGCCGGGTGCGGCCGTCCGGATAGCCCCCGCTCAGTGAGACGTTCACCGGACAGGTCATATGAGACGGCGCGCCTTCGCAAGTCGCTGTGGCCGCGCGGCCGACTGTCCGGGTGTCCGGTTGGGGAACGCGTCTTACGGACGCCACAGCAGTCCCCAGCTACGTACCGGCCGCGTCCTGGCCGGCGAGATGCCGCATGACGCGTCTGGCACCGGCCTGGCCGACCTCGAACGCCTGATGGCCGGCCAGCCACTGCCAGGCGGTCACGACCGGATCGTCGCCGGAGTCGCTCGTGATGTTGTGGCCGAGCTCGGTCAACCACCCGCCCAGCGCGCGAGGAGTGCCATCGCCTGGAGGGGAGGGAGGTTGCGACCGCGACGTCGCGGCCTCCGGGCCGGCTACCAGGATGTACATGTGCAGTTGGGTGACCAGGTCGGTGGCCGGTCGCTCGATGCTGCCGATCTCGGAGCTGGCCATCAAGATCAGATTCCTGGTGATTGTTCCGGCGCGCTGCCACGCCCCGGCCACCTCCTGCATCGTGCGTGCTCGCGATGCCCTCGCGGTATCAAGCAGGTCGGCCACCAGTTCGCTGGCGGGCTGCTCGCCGGTACTGCCCATCAGATCGGCCCGTCGCGGTGGAGGGCCTCGATGCCCAGCTCAAGGTCGGACTTGGCCATGACCTTGTTGATAGTGCCGCCGGCGATCTCGTCGGCCAAGGCGAGCACCTCAGTGCTGGTGGCGGCGAACTGAGCGGCGAGGGACATGTACCCACCGACCTGCGCCCGGGTGGCGGTGTCCAGATCGAGGGCCTGCCAGCGGCGGCCATTCTCCTCCCACAGCCACATGTCATCACGCTGGACGCCGAACACCTTCTTGACGCGGTCCACGGTGGCGTCGTCCAGCAGCCAGGGCTCGCGACGGGCCCGCTCCAGCAGCTCCAGTTGCTCGCGGTTGGCGGCCAGCTGCCCGGTGAGCATCCCCGCCATCATCGTTACCGCGGTGACCGGCTGCCAGTTCGGTTCGCCTCGCGGATCGTCGTGTCGCTGCACCATGCCCGCAATCCTGGCGGCCCAGTGGCTTCCCCGTGAGCGAATCCACCCAAGCGGACAGATCTCCGGCCGACCGGTGGCTAACCGCTCTGCACTCGCGCAGGTGAGAGCTATATCCGTTGGTTTTTCCGCCAGTACTACCGGGACCCCATAGACTCCGCCGGCCATTGCAGCCTCCCTTCACCGGCGGTCTGCCCAGCCTGGCGCGGAGTCCCGGCCCCTCAGCTTGGCCAGGATCCGGGTCACGCGGGTTCGGATCGTAGTCTCGCCGAGCGCCAGTTCCGCAGCGATCTCGTGTGGCGCGCGAGTCAGCTCTTCTGGCTGGCTACGATATTCGTTCGCTATTCCGGCCGGATTGGCTCTGGCGGGCCTGATTGCAGCGCCGGGGCCGCAGCGCGCCCCAGTCCGCCGCCGTACTCGGGATCGGGTACTCAGGGGTGCCGCTGCAGGCGGGACCACGGCAGGCATGGAAGGCTTGGTGACTCGTACGCTGAGGGTGTGAGACTGGGGCCGCGGTGAGCCAGCCGGCGCCGCGCCGGCGTTGGGCGCGGGCCGGGAATGTGCTG
>DASWFT010000482.1:0-10672 GCA_036394075.1 Streptosporangiaceae bacterium | reverse complement strand
ACGCCGAGTTCCGCTCAATGGCCGAGTTCGCCGCCGCCGTCCAAGCCGAGTAACTCGGCCCACCAGCCCCCCAGGGGACCACGAGCCCGCCGCCCATCCAGTTCCATCGCAGAACGGCTCGCGACCGCGACAGGCATCTGGACTTCCGCCACCTCGGCCGGTTCGCTCGGATCCGATCAGCAAGGCTGCCGTATCAGCAGCCGCATTCTGGTCAGTCACCGCCCTGGCCCGCTCGACGACGTCAGCCTGGACAGATGCCGCGCGACCACAGGCGGTGTGACGGACGTGAGCCAGGTTCCGGAGGGTCAGCCTGTCACTATCTTGACCTCGCCGATTCCAAGGGCCTCCACCGGGGCCTTGATCTGGGTTGCATCGCCGACCAGGATCGTGACCAGACGGTTCTGCGGGAACGCCGCGACCACCGCGGCCGTGGCCTCGACCGTGCTCGTCTCAGCCAGGCGCGCGTACAGCTGAGCCTGGTAGTCGTCCGGCAGGTGCTGTTCCACCTGATCCGCCAATGTGTCCGCGACCGACGCTGCCCTCTCGTACTCGAGCGGCGCGACGCCCACCAGGTTCTGCACGGCTATGTCGCGCTCCGTTTCGGTCAGCCCTTCCGCGGCCAGCGTGCGCAGCACCGTCTGCAGGTCATCCAGTGCGGGACCCGTGGACGCCGTGTCCACGGAACCGCGGATGGCGAGCACCGACGCACCCGCCGCGCCGTGCGGCGCCCGCGACCGGAGCACCTGCTCGAAGGCCCGTACCCCGTACGTGTAGCCCTTCTCTTCGCGCAGGACCCGGTCCAGCCGGGACGTGAGCGTGCCGCCCATGCAGTACGTGCCGAGCACCAGAGCCGGCCATACCCGGTCGTGCCGGTCCGGGCCGATCCGCCCCATGAGCAGCTGCGTCTGGACGGCACCGGGCCGGTCCACGATCACCACACGGCCGGTGTCGTCGGCGATCACCGGCGACATGGGCAGCGGCTCGGTGCTGTCGCCGGTCCATCCGCCGAGCGTGTCGGCGAGCACCGCATCCAGGTCGACACCCGTCAAGTCGCCCACGACGACCGCAGTCGCCGTGCTAGGCCGCACTTGAGCCTGGTAGAACGCGCGGACGTCCGCCGCGTGGATCCGCGCGACGGTGTCCTCGGTGCCCTGGCGCGGCCGGGACATCCGCGCGGACGCCGGGAACAGCTCCTGCGACAGCTGCTTGGCCGCACGTCGGCCGGGGTTGGCCATCTCAAGCGGAATCTCGTCGAGACGGTTACGCACCAGCCGCTCGATCTCGCTGGCCGCGAACGTGGGCGCGTGCAGCGCCTCGGCGAGCAGCCCAAGCGCCTTGGGCAAGCGGGAGACGGGCACCTCCAGCGAGACGCGCGCGCCGAGGTAGTCGGCGTGTGCGTGGAGGGTCGCGCCGCAGCGCTCCAGCTCCGCGGCGAACTCCTCGGCAGTGTGCTGGCCGGTGCCCTGAGACAGCGCACGAACCATGACCGTGGCGATCCCGTCGAGCCCGTCGGGCTCGGCGTCGAGCGGCACGTCCAGGCAGATCTCCACGGCCACCACCTGCTGTCCGGGCCGGTGGCAGCGCAGCACGATCAGCCCGTTGGCGAGGGCGCCGCGTTCGGGCGCGGGGAACGTCCAGGGCTTCGCCTGCCCGGAGGCCGGCTGCGGGTGGAAGTCCATGGTCACGGCGGCATCGGTCACCGCCCAGCTCCTTCCAGCTTGTCGTTCTCGTCGGCCGCGCTGGCCTGGCCGCCGACCCCGCCGACTGCCGTGCCGGCCGTGTCTTCCGAGGTGACGGGCTCGTATACCAGCACCGCACGGTTATCGGGGCGCAGCCGCGCCATGGCAACCGCCCGGACCTCCTCAGCGGTGACGTCGAAGATCCGGTTGACGGCCGTGAACGCGAGTTGCGGGTCGCCGAACAGCACCGCATACCGGCACAGCTCGTCGGCCCGCCCGGCGACCGTACCGAGCCGGTCCAGCCATTCGCGTTCCAGCAGGGCCTGCGCCCGCTCCATCTCCTCGGCGGTCGGCGCCTCCGCGCCGAGCCGCGCCAGCTCCTCGTCGACGGCAGCCTCGATCTGCGGGATCTCGGCGCCGCCGGACGCCTTCACGTCCAGCCAGCCCAGCGAGGGGGCGCCAGCGAGCCGCAGCAGCCCGAAGCCGGCGGTGACGGCAGTGCGGTCGCGCCGCACCAGCCGGTTGTACAGCCGGGACGACATGCCCCCGCCAAGGACGGTGAGCGCCAGGTCAGCCGCGTCACACTCACGCGTGCCGTCGCGCGGCAACCGGTAGGCGGCCATCAGCGCGCGCGCCGGGACCTCCTCCAGGATCTCCTCGCGCAGTTCCTTGCCGATGATGTCGGGGAGCGTGCCGTCGCGGGGCGGCATCTTGCCGTCGTAGGACGGGATGGAGCCAAAGTACTTTTCGACCCAAGCGAGCGCCTGGTCCGGGTCAATGTCGCCGACGATGGCCAGGACCGCGTTGTTCGGCGCATAGTTCGCGCCGAAGAACGCGCGCGCGTCGTCCAGCGTCGCCGCGTCCAGATCGGCCATGGAGCCAATGGGAATGTGGTGGTATGGGTGGCCTTCGGGGTAGGCGAGCGCGGTTAGCCGCTCGAACGCGGTGCCGTAGGGCACGTTGTCGTAGCGCTGCCGGCGCTCGTTCTTTACCACGTCACGCTGGTTCTCCATGGACTCCTCGTCGAGGGCGGCCAGCAGCGAGCCCATGCGGTCCGCCTCCAGCCAGAGCGCCAGCTCCAACTGGTGCGCGGGCATGGTCTCGAAGTAGTTGGTGCGCTCGAAGCTCGTCGTCCCGTTGAGGGAGCCGCCAGCCCCTTGGACCAGCTCGAAGTGGCCGTTTCCTTTGACCTGCGCCGAGCCCTGAAACATGAGGTGCTCGAAGAGGTGAGCCAGGCCAGTGCGGCCCTTGACCTCCTGTCGCGAGCCGACGTCATACCAGAGGCAGACCGCCGCGACCGGAGTCAGGTGGTCCTCGGAGAGCACCAGGCGCAGACCGTTGTCCAGACGGTGCTCGGTCACTGTCAAGTCGCCGGAACCGGCCTGTTCTGTGGCCGTATGACCCACGGGCGTTGTACGTCCCTTCGATCGCGTGCAGGAGAGGTACAGCCACTGTATGCAAGGCGGCTGCTGGATCTGCCGCCCCGGCTCGCGGTCCGGGCGCCATCCCAATGCCACGGTTGGTACGGGACTGGGTACGGCGCGTAGCCCTGATGCCATGCTTGCTGCGCTGTGCTCGCGCTCGCTTGTCCGGTGGTCTCGCGGGGGTCGGTGGTAGTGGCGACCGTCTGCTCAGTGCTGGCTAGTCAACGGTCTGGCTCGTTGACGAGTTCGCGGCATCGTCGTTGCGCTGACTCGGCGCTTGCGTCACGAATTCGACTCCGCTCTGGTGCTGAAGCCAGATGCCTTCGCATCCCAGCTTCTTAGCCAGGCCGAACGCAGGGTCGAGAGCTGGCCAGTCGCGGTCTTCGTTTCCCGTCATGCCGGTCACGCCGTCGAATTCGACACCCCGGACGTAAGCCCCGGGACCGGAACCGTTCCGCTCGGTAATTAGGGTTAGGTGTGTCCCGATATAGATCCGTTCGATGGAACTCGTCATGATACTCCCCCTAATCTAGGGCTTAATCGCGTCTAACCATCATTGCTGCAGGCCATCAAAGGGGGGTTGTATACGCGTAACCTTACCCGGCGAAGCCTTACGCCCAAACGAGTCTGTAACCAGTTTTTCGGATGAAGTCCGGCGCAGGTTAGAACACATCCTCAATCAGGTGGTTCATCGCAGAGCAGCCGCAATAATAGGCACCGCGCACGCTATGCGGGCATACGAAATGGTTAACACAGGCCTGTAACCTCCATTGGCACGCGCGTCCGTGACCGGGCCTCTAGTGTCCTGAGTCGCGAGCGTCGCTTACCACCCGCCATTCGCCGGGATACCCGACACGACGGCCGAGCCCCGCTGCCACGTTCGGGATACTGGTGAGTCCGGTGCGCTCGAGGCGAGGGTGAGGCAAGGCATGCGGCGGCTCCTGCGGGTGATTGGCGGCAAGCTGGGGCATCAGCGCGCAGCTCGTTGCCTTACGAACCGGGATCGGCGGCGAGGAACTCGGCCAGGCCCGGCGGCAGGCAGGCGAGTCCTCGGCCTCGGCGCACACCTTAGAGCTCGCTGAGCGCCCGCCTGTGAACTAGCAATCCGCGCTCCACCTCGCCGAGGGCCGCTTGCACCTGGTCATCCTGTTGCCCCGCCTGCGCTGCGGCCAAGTGCTGCCCGAGCCGGTCGAGATGCTGGCCGACGATCCGGCGGACCTCCTCGTCGCTCGCGGCCCCATGCCAGGGGTGCGGTGGCTTTCGGCCGGCCGCGCTCGGCATGCTCGCCAGCGGCGACACCCCGAGTGCCTGTTCCTGATCAGCAAGCAACCGGGCCCAGGTTCTCAGATCGTCAAAGAGCTGGTCGAGCACCGCGTGGAGGGCGTGCGTCTCGGGAACCCTTCGGTGAGCCTGCCTCACGTCCAGAACCGCGTCGATGACCTCGCTGAGCACCCGGTTGAGGGCGGCGGCCGGATCGTCGCGCCGGGCCGCGCTCACGCCGGCACCGATGCGGGCCGACGGCCTCCGCACGCGCAAGGCCCAGCTACTGGATCACGCCATCCCACGCGCGGGACCTCCCTGCTCTGACATCGGGCTCCTCTCGCCCCGGCCAGCCCGGATGAATCCGCTCAGTGAACCAACGAGGTAGTCACGAACAGAGCGTACCGAGGCCGGCCCCGCCTCGGCGGCGCCCGCGACTCGCTTTGCCCAGTCGATCCGGACGTCGCCGACGGCGACCTTCATCACGACGTGCGACCGGGCCCTCGGCACAGGTTTCAACCGGGTTGATGGGTAGTCATTTCCGGGTGAGATCTGAGGTGTCGAACTGCGATGCGTCAGGGTGGGGTGGGACTGGACTGCTGAGTTCGTCCCACCCTGTCTGACGCAGATTAGGTGGTTATCCCCACTGGCCGGGCTGGTTGTCACCGGCGGGCTGCTGGATGATGACGTTCACGCGGTTGTAGGTGTTGATGAGGGCGATGAGAGACACCAGCGCCGCGAGCTGGTCATCGTCGTAGTGCTTGGCCGCATTGGCCCAGGCCTGGTCGGTGACACCACCGGCTGCATCGGCGATGCGGGTGCCCTGCTCGGTGAGTTCCAGAGCGGCCCGCTCGGCCTCGGTGAAGACCTTCGCCTCCGCCAGACTGCGACCAGGTTGAGCCGCACCGAGCTTCCCCCAGCGTGCTCGGCGTCTTTGGTGTGCATGTCGGTGCAGGCGGCGCAGCCGTTGATCTGGCTGGCCCGGATCTTCACCAGCTCCTGCGTGGCGGCCGGCAGGGTCGAGTCAGACACGACTGCTCCCGCCGAGTTGATGTACTTCGCGAACTTCGCTGCAACAGTGCTGTCGTGGTAGTTGAGACGGGCGTCCATGGTGATCTCCTTGCCGTTCTTGCGGGTTACACCCCACTGACCCGACGGCCCGGCAATGTGTGACAGCCAGACGAACGTGATGCGCGTCAGTCCATCCGCGATGTACGGACCGGATACCCGGGCCACCGAACGGCCGCCGGCGAGCGGGCAACGACGGCAGTTGCCTGTTGAGTTAGCTCTGTCCCTCGTCGTGGACGCGCCAAGACCTTCCAAGTGCTCGACTTCGGCCTCAGTCCCAAGCCGCCGCCGGTCTCGCCCTCCAGGCTCGGCCCGGTCACGTATCTCATTGATCGCGGGCATTTGACGGTATCCGCCGTGTCATTGCGCTCCGTTACGGGCCACAGTGCTGACGGCGAGGCGGTCCCGCCTCCGGTCACTTCCCTGACGTGCGGAAATGGCTCCTGCCGCTTGGAGTCACGCAGATGACGAGGCATCTGACGAGGTCTGCCGCCTTCGTCTGCACCCGGTTGGTGTTGACGAATTTGACAAGAACGACGCCGTCGTCTCCACGTTGACCATTGGCGTTGTAGCGGTCGGCGAACGCGCTTGCCGCGGCAGGATCGTTGAGCTTGAGGTTCAGGAAGTAAGCGAGGGGTGTGGACGTCGGCGCGTGCGCGATGTGCCCGGCATCGGCTTCGGTGGCCCAGACGAGGCCGGGGTTGTAGGAGCTGACGGTCCCCGCCAGGAAGCAGCCGAGGCGGAAGCAGGCGTCCGGATAGTCGGGGATAGCAGCGGTGACCGCCGTCCCTGTGACCTCGAACGAGCTCCCAGCCAGGCTCAGCCGATCACCGACGTGAAGACCGAGCGTGTTCGCGAACGCTGCCTCGACGACCACCCCGCCGGACCGGACCCAGACGCCCTGTATCAGCTTCGGCCGATCGACGGACGAGGGCGCCGTGCTCCGCCCCTCCACCTCGGCACCTGCCGTCGTGTGCCCCATCCGGAGGAGCGCCCACGTCACGGGGGAACGGCCCGCTGTGCGCGGCCACGCCCGAGGCGTGCTCGAGGGGCACCAGCCCGCTCATATCGGCCGACCCGGGGCCACTCGGGCCGTTCGGGCCGCCCGGGCGGGCCGACGTTGCCGGCCCAGGGCCATTCGAGCCGTTCGGGAAGACCGTCCCTACGACGTCCGGCCCGTTCGCCGCTGCCCGGGTCCTCGCGTACGGGTTGTCCGTCGTACCTCGGAGCGCGAGCCCGAGTGTCAACGTCGTTGCAGCTGTCGCGATCGCGAGCAGCAGAAGGAGCGCCTGGACTGGCCGGTGACGGATGTCCTTCACCGTGAGGCGGCAGACGAGGAGGACCTTTCCCATCGATCAGCCTTCCAGCCCGGGCGAGGTCTGCGAGGTTCCCCTTCGTACCGTCCGTGAGCCTGGTCTCGTCGACGAAGGCGCCGTCGCGCATCGAGATCATCCGGTCGGCGGTGGCGGCGATCCGGGAGTCGTGGGTGACGATGATCAGGGTCTGCCCGGCCGCGTGCAGGCTCTCGAAGAGGCGCAGCAGCTCCAAGGCGGCCGCACTGTCGAGGTTGCCGGTCGGCTCGTCGGCCAGGACCACCAGCGGGTCGCTTACCAGCGCGCGGGCGATCGCGGCCCGCTGCCGCTGGCCGCCGGACAGCGCGGCGGGCAGGAACTTCGCCCGGTCGCCGAGCCCGACCTGTTCGAGCAGTTCCGCGGCGCGCCGCCGGGCGGCCGCGCTGGTCACCAAAGCGTTCGCTGAGGACGGCGTGCTGGACGGTGCGTTCTACTTGCCTGAGATCCGCGACGGCGGCCCGTACCCGGCGCCGATGGCGATCGGTTTCCACTTCGTGGATGAGGTTGTGCACGCCTGGGACCTGGCCAAATCGATCGGCGCGACGGCCGAGTTCGATGACGAGGTGCTGGACATGGCGCTGTCGATCGCGGCCCGGGTGCCCAACGACCCGGTCACCAGAGGCGACGGGTTCGCGTTCGCGCTGGGCGCCGACCCGGACCCGGACGCGCCGACCTTGGACCGGATTGTCACGTTGCTCGGCCGACGCCCGCCGGGCCTCCACCGAGAACGGCGATGTCAACGTCCATCACTGATCTGCGGCAAGCTTGGCCGTCAAGACGATCTCGGGCACCCCGGCCAGTGCGCGCGACACCGGGCACACCCGCTTGGCCTCGTCCGCGTACGCCTGGAACTGCTGCTCATCGACGCCGGTGACGCGTCCCTCCGTATCCAGGTTTATCCGCGCCAGCGTGGGGGCGCCGTCGATGTTGCGCAGCTGGACGCGCGCGTTCGTGCGCAGCGACTCCGGCGCGTGCCCCGCAGCGCTGAGGATGTTCGACAGGGCCATCGTGAAGCAGCTGGCGTGTGCTGCCGCGATCAGCTGCTCCGGATTTGTTCCTTTCCCCTCGCCGAACCGTGAGTCATAGGAATAGGCACCCTCAAAGACGCCGTCACCGACAGTGACTGTACCCGAACCGCTCTCCACATTCCCGTGCCACTCGGCGCTGCCGTTTCGTACAGTCATCCTTGCCTCCTACACTCGCCCGGTCAGACCTTGAGCATCCATCACCATGGCTGGCGCGCGGGGCGGCCGGTCCCGTGACGGGTAACCCGAACAGCTCGACTCTGCCCCGGAAGCTGGCGGCGGGGTATCCGCAACGTGACTGCACCTTCCGCAGCCCCGTCCCGCCCTGCGCGCTTCACGCTGCAACACCCTGCGATGTGCAGTCAGATTACGGATACCTCCCGAAAGGCCCGTGCTCGATGGTGAGAAGGAGCAGGCAGACACCCCCGCCGGGCCGACCGCCGACTGGGAGATCGATCTCGTGACCGCAATCGGCGAGCGCGCGTGCAGGGTTCCTCAAGAAGAGGGTCAGACTCAGGCATGAAGATGGTGGCAGGCACACAACCCGCCGGGTGAAGGGAGCGGGGCTCCGTGACCGAGGATTCCAGCCGCGCTGAGTGGCTGCAGCAAGCTCGCTCCTACCTTCGCAACGCCGACCCCGTGCTGGCGCGGCTCATCGACGACCGGCCGGCCTTCGACCCCCGGGCGTGGCTGGCCCAGCTCCCGCCGATGGACCTGTACGGTGCCCTGCTGTTCCAGGTCACCGGCCAGCAACTCTCCGTCGCAGCGACCCGCCGGACCCTGGCCCGCATCGAGGCACTTTTCGACGGCCATCTCCCCTCACCCGCCGAGCTGCTGAGAGGCGATCCCGGTAAACTCCGCGAGGCAGGGCTCTCGTGGCGGAAGATCAGCACGCTCCGCGAACTCGCTGAGCGGCTGTCGGACGGCCGGCTGAACGCGGACGTCTTGAGCAGGCTGCCAGACGATGAGATCATGGCCGAACTCACCGCGATTCCGGGGATAGGTCCCTGGACCGTGCAGGGCGCCCTCATCATCACGCTCCAGCGAGAAGACGTCGTCCTACCGGGCGACCTCGCGCTCCGCAAGGCCGTCCAGGTCGCCTATCAGCTCGACCATCTCCCCGTCCAGCAGGAGGTCCTCGCCATCGCCGAGAAATGGCGGCCCTACCGCAGCCTGGCAACCAGCTACCTGTTTTCCGCCGCCTTCGAGCGAACCGAGACACCGCCGGTCGCCCCGCACGAGACGTAGCGCGCGCCCGGCGGCAGGTCCTTATCGTCGCCGTAAGCCCGGCTGGCCACGTTGTGAGCGCTCCCGGCTGGCGCGTGTGACCTGGGTGGCAAGGTGAGCATCAAGGCGAATGCAAGATGGCCGTCCGGGCGCGTATCGCACGCTTGTACCGCAGTTCCGGCAGCGGGAACCGCTGGCTGCCAGCTAACGAAAGGGGCGCCTTTCGTGCAGGTGCAGGTGGACCGGCCCGATGGCCTGGACACGGTAAACGGGCAGATGCCCCGGCGGCCGCAGACTGCCGGGACAGTTATGTGCAGTTCAGTGCCGGTGTGGCGCAAGTCCAGCCACAGTGGCAGCAACTGCGTGGAGATCGCCTGGCACCAGGGCGCGGAAGGTGTCAGCATCTTGGTGCGTGACTCCAAGTTTCCCGGCCAGGAACCGCTTGTGTTCACCCCAGGCGAGTGGGCCGCGTTCCTGGGGCGAGTGAAGACCGGGGACTTTGATGTCCTGGCCAGCCCAGCTGTCGCCTGATGAACGCAGGATCCGGCTGGGTGACCGTGCTCCACGGGCCGCTGCCCATTGTCCAGGGAGAAATCTCGCCAGCGGAGGCTCCTGCCGGGACCTCACCGATGGCACTCCCCCGAGCCGGTTACCTCGGCGCTCGATCCGGATGGCCGTGATTTGCTTGGCGCTGGGCGACTGAACGTCATTGCCGCCTCGCTGCGGTTGCCGTCGGCGGGCCGGCTTCAGCCGGGACGCTGGGGTGGCCGGGTCAGCGGCAGGCAGGGAGGTGTGGCTGGTGGGCAGGACCCGGGACGTGCCGCTGCAGAATCGGGTCACGCCGGCCGGGGAGATCGTGTCTGACCCGGGGCGCGGTTTGCTGATGGGCAACCGGGGTTGCCTGCACGGCCCGGATCGTGAGCTGGGCGTCGCACGCTGGCGCTCGAAGCTGTGGATCTGCTGCGTGCTGGCGTGGAAAGACGTTCAGCGCGATCCGATGTCACCGGGCCGCTGGACGGCGCTGTTCTTCCTGGACGAGGCCACGGCGCTCGCGGCCGGGCATCGCCCGTGCGGGTACTGCCGCCGCCCGGAGTTCCTTTCCTTCGGCGAGGCGTGGCGCCGCGCACACGGAGTGGCGCAGCGGCCGCGCGCCGGTGAGATGGACGCCCGGCTGCACGCCGAGCGGGTCGATGCGCGCTCGCGGCGCCAGCTGACCCGCCCGGCGCTGGCCGGGCAGTTGCCCGACGGGGTGATGATCCGTTATGGCGGCGTTCCCGGCCTGCTGGCCAGCGGACGCGTTCTGCCGTGGTCGTTCGCCGGCTACCTGGCCCCGGTCACGCTGCGGCCGGCCACGCCAGTCGAGCTGCTGACCCCGCCAGCCACCGTCGCGGCGATCGCTGCCGGCTACCGCCCATTGCTGCACCCCAGCGCCGCGGCCCGCCTTACCCTGCCAGTCTGATCCGCGTGAAGCCGTCATTACCGGATGTAGTGTTGCGGCGGACTACCTGATCCTCGGTCGAGTTACTCTGCCGTTCAGCCCCGGCATGCTCATGCGCGCTGCCCGGCTCCACCCGCAGGTATACGGTTCGCTCCATCCACGGCTCGTCGTGCCGGCCTGCGCGGTGGACCAGCCTTGA
>DASWFT010000481.1:0-12057 GCA_036394075.1 Streptosporangiaceae bacterium | reverse complement strand
ACCCAAACCCTCCCGGCCCGGCCCAGGCCGTCCGAAAGGATCAAAGAACAAGATCACAGCACGCCGCCCAGAGGTCGGGAAAACCATCAAACGCGACACAACACTCAAAGAGCGACAGGCACGCACGGGTTAAACCACAAGTTTAGAGCCTGTTCGGAAACCTATGCGGCAGGGTCTGACGGCTGGCAGGGCGCGGTCCGGGTGTGCCGGGCTTAGCCGGAGCGGGCTGTGGGTCAGGACCATTGCGGTTTCGGGTCAGCGTGTCCTGGCCGGGGAATGTCAGGCTAATGGCGGCTGGCGGTGTCGAGTAGTTTCCGCAGCACCGTTGTGTAGTGTTCCAGCGCGGCCCGGCCTGCGTGGGTGACCGTGACCGAGGTCCGGGCGGTGACGCCGCTGCCGTTCCTCTCGGTCGTCACGTACCCGGCGTCCTGGAGTTTGCGCAGGTGGGTGATCAGGTTGCCTGGTGTCAGCTCGATCAGGTCCTGCAGCCGGGTGAAGGACAGGTCGTCGCCCTCAGGCAGGGCCGCCAGTGTCACCATGATGCGCAGCCGTGCGGGGACGTGGATCACCGGGTCGAGGCTGTTGCTCATGAGCGGCGCAGCCGGGGCTCGATGGCCGCCATCAGCAAGATCCCGCCGCCGCCCGCCAGCGCGCAGACTGCCAGGTTGGTCACCGGGCCCGCCCAGGCACCGCCAGCCGCAACCGCCAGCAGCCACAGGCCCAGGGCGAGCCGTGGCCAGTCCAGCCTGGCAGTGACGGCGGAGCTGGCGACGAAGACCAGGCCCGCGACCAGCAGGGGTATGGCCTCCCCGAACAGGGCGGCGATCGGCCGGCCGGCACCGGCATGCCACAGCGCTTGCTTCTCGATCTCCAGCGCGGCGAACCCGACGACCAGAGCCAGGGCGAGGATGCCCCGCCGCAGCTCAGACCGGCCGCCGACGCCGCTGGCTGCCCGGTCCACCACGTTCGCTGTGGCGCCCGCAGCGGCCACGAAGAGCAAGAACGCCAGCAGAAGCGCCTCCCACGCCGGCCCGTGATAGGGGTGCTGCCCACGGACCGACAGCCACATCGCACCGTAGCTGACGAGCACGACCAGCCCCCAGGTCACGAACAGCACCGGGCGCCTGACCCACAGCTCACGCCGGGCCCGCTCGCGCGCCTCCTGCGCGATGACCGCCGCGCCCTGTGCATCCAGGCCCGCCGCCTCGCCAGTGCCCGGGCCATCTTTCATGCTGGTTCCCTCGTTCATGGCAGCCTCCTTGGTTTTGTGTCACAAAGCTAGCTCGCTTTGCAGTACAAAGTCAAGGGGCTGGAAGCAGGGCTGGCCTAAGAAAACCGGCGGGCTGTCCTGCCCGGGCCCGCCTGGAAGCAGGGCAGGGGAGGCCGCCCGGCCCAGCATTGCCGCCGTGACATCGCGGACGCGATCCGCTACCTGGTCAAGGAAGGCATCCAGTGGCGGGCGATGCCCGCCGACTTCCCGCCCTGGTCCATCGTCTATGGCTACCCCGGCGGCTGGCAGGAATCCGGCGCGACCGCCGCCATGCATGATGAGCTGCGCGAGCTATGCCGCATCGCAGCCGGCCGCAGCCCCGAGCTGACCGCCGCGGTCATCGACTCCCAGTCGGTGAAGGCCGCCGAACAAGTCGCCAGGACCAGCCGCGGCTTCGACGCGGGAAAGAAGATCAACGCCGCAAGCGGCACATCGCCGTCGATGTCATGGGCCTGCTGCTGGTGATCGTGGTGACCGCCGCATCCGCCCAAGACCGCGACGGCGTCCGGGCGCTGCTGTGGCGCCTGCGCTCCCGCTTCCACACCCTCACCCTGGCCTGGGCCGACGGCGGCTATGCAGGCAAGCTGCTGGCCTGGGCGCAAGCGAACCTGCGGCTGACCATCGAGATCGTCAAACGCAACACCGCGCACATCTTCGTCGTGCTGCGGCGCCGCTGGGTAGTAGAGCGGACGTTCGCCTGGATCACCAGCTCCCGGCGCACCGTCCGCGATTACGAACGGCTCAGCGAGCGTCACGCCGCCATGGTCTACTGGTCCATGATCATCATCATGACCCGGCGGCTGGCCAGGCAGCAACATGGCACCGGCAACGGCCCGCCTCCCGCGCAACTGGCTCTCCTACGGGTCGCATAGGTTTCCGAACAGGCAAGCTTAGAGGCGCTCGATGATCGTGGCGGTGGACATCGCGCCACCGGCGCACATGGTGATCAGTGCCGTGCTGGCGTCCCGCCGCTCCAGTTCGTGCAGCGCGGTGGTGATCAGCCGGGCGCCGGTGCTGCCCACCGGGTGGCCGAGCGCGATGGCGCCGCCGTTCACATTGACCCGCTCCGGGTCGGGCCGGTGCACGCTCAGCCAGGAAAGCACCACCGAGGCGAACGCCTCGTTGACCTCGAACAGATCGATGTCGCCGATGGTCATGCCGCTGCGCACGAGCACCCGGTCGGTGGCCGCGATGGGCCCGTCGAGATGGTAGTAGGGCTCGGCGCCGATGAGGCACTGGGCGACGATCCGCGCGCGCGGCCGCAGGCCGAGTTCGTCCGCCCGGCGCGCTTCGAGCAGCAGTATTGCGGCGGCGCCGTCAGAAATCTGCGATGACGTGCCCGCGGTATGCACGCCGTCCTCGAGCACGGGCCGCAGCCCGGCCAGTGCCTCCAGGCTCGTCTCACGTAGGCCCTCGTCGCGGTCGACCGTCCGCGTCTCGCCGGTGGGCTGGCGGTCGGCATCCAGGACCGGGGCCTTGACGGGCATGATCTCGCGGTCGAAACGCCCCTGCGCCCAGGCGAGCTGGGCCGCCGTCTGCGAGCGCAAGCCGAACTCGTCGACCTGGACGCGCGACAGCCCGCGCCGCAGCGCGATGCGTTCTGCGGCGACGAACTGATTCGGCAGGTCGATGTCCCAGGAGGCGGGCCTGGGTGTTCCGGCGTCCGTGCCCACATTCGCCCGCAAGGGCACCCGGCTCATCGCCTCCACCCCGCAGGCGATGCCGACCTGGATGGCGTCGGCCGCGATGAGGCCGGCGACGAGGTGCGCGGCCTGCTGCGCCGAGCCGCACTGGGCGTCGAGGGTGAGGCAGCCGGCCTGATAGGGCAGTCCCGCGTTCAGCCATGATGTGCGGGTGATGTTGTTCGACTGCTCGCCCGCCTGTGTCACACAGCCGCCGACGACCTGCTCGACGTCGGCGGCCTCTATGGCCGCCCGGTCCAGCAGGGCCAACTGCGCACTGCCGAGGATCTCCGCGGGGTGCAGGCCTGCCAGCGCGCCGCCGCGCTTGCCGATCGGGGTCCGCACCGCCTCCACGATCACCGCAGTGCCCACGGCAGCTCCTCCGTCCCTCGTTCAGCCGATCTCATAGTAGAACGCGTTGCATACCCGGACGCGAGCGCCAGTTCACGAAGACAGGCTCGCGTGGTTGAATCAAAGTAGAACACGTTATAGCGGAGGCAGCGATGGCCGAGCCGAACATCCCGCCGGGTTTCGACTTCACCGATCCCGACCTCTACGCCAGCCGGATGCCCATGGACGAGTTCGCCGAGCTGCGGCGCACGGCGCCAGTCTGGTGGAACGTGCAGCCACGCGGCGCTTCCGGCTTCGACGACGACGGGTACTGGGTGGTCACCAAGCACGCGGACGTGCTGGAGGTGTCCCGCTCCAGCGAGCTCTACTCGAGCCAGGAAAAGACCGCGATCATCCGGCATGGGCGGCAGGTCACCCAGGAGTCGATCGAGATGCAGCGGCTCATCATGCTCAACATCGACCCGCCGCAGCATACGAAGCTGCGCGGCATCGTCTCGCGGGGCTTCACCCCCAGGGCGATCAGGAACCTGCGCGAGGCGCTGACCGCCCGTGCCGAGCGGATCGTGCAGACGGCACTCGCCGAGGGCACCGGCGACTTCGTCACCGATGTCGCGGCCGAGCTCCCGCTGCAGGCGATCGCCGAACTGCTCGGGATACCGCAGGAGGACCGGCGCAAGATCTTCGCCTGGTCCAACGAGATGATCGGCTACGACGATCCGGAGTACGGCGGCGACAGCCAGGCTGCCGCCGCGGAACTCGTCGGCTATGCCATGATCATGGCGGAGGATCGCCGCGGCTGCCCTAAGGACGACATTGTCACCAAGCTTGTCCACGCCCAGGTGGACGGCGGCCAGCTTTCAGCGGACGAGTTCGGTTTCTTCGTGATCCTGCTGGCCGTCGCGGGCAACGAGACCACCCGCAACGCGATATCGCACGGGATGCTGGCTTTCTTCGACCATCCGGACCAGTGGGAGCGATTCCTGGCCGAGCGGCCCGAGTCCGCGGTCGATGAGATCGTCCGGTGGGCGACCCCGGTGACGGCGTTCCAGCGCACCGCTCTTGCCGATACCACCCTAGGTGGTCAGCAGATCAAGGCTGGCCAGCGAGTCGGCCTGTTCTACCGGTCGGCCAACTTCGACGAGGAGGTCTTCGAGGCACCGCAGAAGTTCGATATCCTGCGCGACCCCAACCCCCAGCTGGGCTTCGGCGGCACCGGGACGCATTATTGCCTCGGCGTGAACCTGGCCCGGCTGGAGATCGACCTGATCTTCAACGCGATCGCCGACGGCATGCCGGGCATCAAGCTGACCGGAGACGCGGAGCGGCTGCGTTCAGGCTGGCTCAACGGCATCAAGAAGCTGCCAGTCAGCTACCGGTAAGGCGCCGGCCCGGCGGGGGCCGTCAGCGGGGCGTCGCGGCCACCACCCACATGGAGAAATACTGCGACCCACCGCCGTAGGCATGGCCAAGAGCGGTGCTCGCCCCGGCGACCTGGTGGGCGCCGGCCTTGCCCATGACCTGCAAGGCCGCTTCCGCAAAACGCAGCAGGCCCGAAGCCCCGATCGGGTTGGAGCTGAGCACTCCGCCCGACGGATTGACCGGCAGCCTGCCGCCGATCTCTGTCTCCCCGGCCTCGGTGAGCCGCCAGCCCTCGCCTGGTTCAGCGAAGCCGAGGTTCTCCAGCCACATCGGCTCGAACCAGGAGAACGGGACGTAGATCTCGGCGACGTCGATCTCATCGAGCGGGTCGGTGATGCCTGCCTGCTGCCATAGCGCGGCGGCGGCCGCGGCGCCGGCCCTGGGGTTGACGTGGTCCTTGCCGGCGAACATGGTCGGCTCGGTGCGCATCGAGGTGGCGCGGATCCAGGCCACAGGCCGGCCGGTGGACTCGCTGGCCTCGGCCGTCGCCTGGTCGCCGATGACCACCGCGCACGCGCCGTCCGAGGAGGGGCATGTCTCGTCATAGCGGACCGGATCCCACAGCATGGGAGAGGAGCGGACCGACTCCAGCGTGATGTCAGGCTGCTGGAGGTGGGCGTACGGGTTGAGGCTGCCGTTGCGCCGGTCCTTGACCGCCACCATCGCGCCGATGTGCTCGGGCGCGCCGCTGCGCCGGATGTAGGCGCGGATGTGCGGCGCGAAGTACCCGCCCGCGCCGGCCAGCAGCGGCATGCTGAACGGCGGCGTTATCGACAGCGCCCACATCGCATTGGACTCCGACTGCTTCTCGAACGCGACCGCAAGCACCCTGCGATGCACGCCGGCCTGGACGAGGCTCGCCGCGACGATGCCGGTCGCGCCGCCGACGGAGCCCGCCGTATGCACGCGGAGCAGCGGCTTGCCCGTAGCGCCGAGCGCGTCCGTGAGATAAAGCTCGGGCATCATCACGCCCTCGAACAAATCAGGAGCTTTCCCAACGACAACAGCGTCGATCTCCCCCAATACGGTGCCGGCGTCGGCGAGCGCTCGGTCCACCGCCTCCCGGCACAGCCCGGCGATCGACACATCGGTCCGCCGGGACCGGTGGCGGGTCTGACCGACCCCGAGAACTGCGGCACTCTGTTTTCCCGCTTGCCTCCGGCTCTTCGGCTCGGTCATGACCGGACCTCCATGACGCAGACCAGGTTCTGCTGCAGGGCTGGGCCGCTGGTGGCGTGGCCAAGGGCACGGTCGGCGCGGCCAGACATGATCTCCCGCGCCGCCGTCCCGATCCGGGCCAGGCCGGCGGCGAACATCGGGTTGCCGCAGAGCGCGCCGCCCGAGGGGTTGATCCGGACGTCGTCACCGAGGCCCAGCGCGCCGCGCAGCAGGATCTCCTGGTGGGTGAATGGCGCATGCAACTCCGCACAATCGATGCCCGGCCCGCCCGCCCCGCCTGGTGCGCCCGGCCCGCCCGCCGACCCGGCCCGCCCGGTCCCCACTCCCGCCGCGCGGGCGGCGGCTGCCGCTGACGGCGCCGTGGTCAGGTCGCGGGCTCCCAGCGACGCCGAGTCGATCCGGTGCTCGAACCCGGTGATCCAGGCCGGCCGCGCGCACAGCTCACGGGCCCGCTCGCCGGAAGCGAGTATCACGACGGCGGCTCCGTCGCCGACCGGCGCGCAGTCATGGGCCCGCAGCGGATCGGCGATGTAGGGTCGGTCGAGCAGTTCCTCGGCGGAGATCTCGCCGGACACCTGCGCCTGCGGGTTCCCGGCCGCGGCGGCGCGGCTGCGCGCGGCTACCTCGGCCATCTCCTTCTCGCTCCACATCCCGGCCTCGATACCGAGCCTGGCCTGCAGCGCCGCGATGCTCACCGAGTCCGGCCAGAGCGGGGCGAGCAGGTACGGGTCGAGCTGGAGGGCAAGCACGCGCCGCAGGTCTCCCGCGGACGACTTGCCAAAACCGTACGCCAGCGCGACGTCGGCCTCGCCGGTGAGGATCTTCACCCAGGCCTCGTAGAGTGCCCAGGCGCCGTCCATCTCCACGTGCGATTCCATGATCGGCGGGAAGGCGCCGATCGCGTCGACCGCCTGGACGAACGAGAACGCCCGGCCGGCCAGGTAGTCCGAGGAGCCAGAGCACCAGAAGCCGATGTCGTCCTTGGCCAGCCCGGTGCTGTGCAGCACCTCCTGGAAGATCGGCACGAGCATCTCCACCCCGCTGGTGGTGCCCTCGCCGCGCCGGACGCAGGGGGACTGGGCGAAGCCGATGACGGCGGCGTCGGTCACGGTGGCCGTCCTTCAGAGGTGGTGGGCGTAGGACTCATACGGCGCGTCCGGCTCCCCGGTAGGCCGGAAGTGGTCGATGTTTTCGGGCGTCGTGCCCCACTCGTCGCGGGGCCTCCAGACCGCTGTGACCCGCATGCCCATCCGTACCTCGCTTGCCTCGCAGCCCAGGATGAGGTGCTGGAACGCGATGTCGGCCCCGTCGAGCAGCACGGCCGCCGTCACGTAGGGAGGTGCGACCCGCTGCCCGGGATAGGGCACGTTGACCACACAGAACGTGGTCACCGTGCCGGTGTCGGGCAGTTCCACCTCATCGGTCGTCGGGACTCCGTCAGTGGGGCAGGCCCCCCGCGGCGGGATGTAGACCTTGCCGCATACGCGGCAGCGCTGCCCGAGCAGCCGGCCCGCGGCCAGCCCGCGCAGATAGCTGCTTTCTTCGGGCGAGGCCGTGTGCTCGTAGTGCAGCCGCACCGGCGCGGTGATCATGGTCACCGGCTGCGGTGTCTCCGGCGCGGCGGGCCCGGCGGCGGGCGGCCCGGCCTGTTCCGGGGCGGACTGCTCCCGCCCGGCCTGCGCGGGTGCGGCCTGTTCGGGTGCGGACTGCTCCCGCCCAGTCTGCTCGGGTGCGGCCTGCTCGCGCCCAGCCTGCTCCTGGCCGGCCTGCTCGGGTGCGGCCTGTTCCGGCCCAGCCTGCTCGCGCCCGGCTTGTTCGGGCGCGGCTTGTTCGGGCGCGGCTTGCTCGGGTGGGTCGTACGGTTCGAAGCAGGCGATATCACGGATGTTGCCTACCGGGCTGGCGGCCCACCGTACCCGGACCCGCATGCCCGTCCGCATGGCGGTGGCTGAGCCGGCATCCACCGCGTGCAGCAACGCGGTGTCCGCGCCGTCCAGCCGGATCAGCGCCCAGGCGAACGGATGCGCCAGCGGCTGGCCTTCCAGCGGCTCCGGCATCCACGACCAGCTGGTGACGCTCCCCTCGGACCCGACGTCCACCAGATCGGCAGGCGGGGCGAAGGTCACCGGGTCGTACTCGAACGGCGGGGCGTGCACCCTGCCATCCGCGGCGCGCGCACCGAGGATGCGCCGGTCGGCCAGGGCCGTCATGAACTGGCTCAGCGTCGGTCCCAGCGACCGGGTGTAATCGAACCCGATCTCCAGCGGCGCGCGCAACGGCTGGCTCACGCATCAGAGTGAAACATGTTTCCTCAAGGGCCGGCAATAGACACGAACTGATCCGCCCGGGCCGAGCTTGTACCGTTATAGAACGTGTTCTACATTAGGCCAGTGAACGCCATCGGCCTGTGGGCCATCGCCGCAAGCTCGCCGGACCAGGCCGCCGTCATCGAGCCGGACGGCCGCGTGGTGAGCTACGCCGAGCTAGCCAGCGAGGCCGACCGCTACGGCCGGGGCCTGCAAGCCTTGGGCCTCAGCGCGGGAGACGCGGTCGCGGCGCTGCTGCCCAACAGCGCGACCGCCCTCGCGATCTACTTCGCCGCGATCGAGACCGGCCTGTACGTGGTGCCCATCAACTGGCACCAGGTCGCCGCTGAGGTCGCCTATATCCTCGGCGACAGCGCGGCCGGCGCTTTCGTGGCCCACGAGCGCTACGCCGAGGTTGCCGCTGAGGCGGCCGACATGGCCGGGATCAAGCCCCGGTTCGCGGTCGGCTCGGTGCCGGGCTTCGAACCGCTCAGCCGGCTGGGCGACGACGGGTCGGCCGAGCGCCCGTACCCGCGGACGCACGGCGCGCCGATGCTGTACACATCCGGTACTTCCGGCCGGCCCAAGGGCGTGCGCCGCCCGCTCACCGGCACCGACCCGGATGACGCGGCGGTGATGGCGACCTGGTTCTTCAGCCTGTTCGACCTCGCGCCGTACGACGACCACGTGCACCTGTGCGGCTCGCCGCTCTACCACACCGCCGTGCTCAACTTCGCCGCGATCTCGATCCAACTCGGTCATCCCGTGGTGCTGATGGACCGCTGGGACGCGGAGGAGACGCTGCGGCTCATCGAGAGGCACCGGGTGACGCACACCCACGCGGTACCGACCCATTTCCAGCGGATGCTCGCGCTACCCGACGAGGTACGCGCCCGATATGACACAAGCTCGCTGCGCGCCGTGATTCACAGCGCGGCGCCATGCCCGCTCGAGGTCAAGCAGCGGATGATCGAATGGCTGGGACCGGTCATCGTCGAGTACTACGCCGCGACCGAGGGCGGCGGGACGCTGATCACGTCCCAGGAGTGGCTGCGCAAGCCGGGCTCGGTCGGCCTGCCGTGGCGGGGCTCGCAGGTCAAGGTGCTGGACCGGGCCCACAATGAGGTGGCCCCCGGTCAGCAGGGCCTGGTCTACATGAAGATGGGCACGTCCGTCTTCTCCTACCACCGGGACGAGGAGAAGACGGAGGCAGCGCGGGCAGGCGACCTGTTCACCGTCGGGGACATCGGCTATCTGGACGAGGACGGCTACCTGTACCTCTGCGACCGCAGCAGCGACGTGATCATCTCCGGCGGGGTGAACATCTACCCGGCCGAGATCGAGTCCGAGCTGTCCTGTCACCCCGCGGTCGCCGATGTCGCGGTCTTCGGCATCCCCCACGACGACTGGGGGGAAGAGATCAAGGCGGTGGTCGAGCCGGCGGCCGGGGTCGAGACTGGCGCCGGGCTGACCGAGGATCTGCTGGCGTTCCTCGGCGACCGCGTGGCGCGGTTCAAGCTGCCGCGGACCATCGACTACGTCGATGAGCTGCCGCGCGATCCGAACGGGAAGCTTTACAAACGGCGGCTGCGCGATCCCTACTGGGCCGACCGCGAGCGAGCCATCTGAAGCCTGGCCGCCCGCACTGTCATCTCGGTCATGCACTGTTAGTATCTGCGGTGTTCACCGGTCTTACGGTGCTTGGCCAACCAGGGGTATCCCGGGCACGGAACCGCGGCTGCGGCCGGTGGTGCTGCGGCCCAGGGCGATCCGGCCAGGGGCCAGGTAGCCGTATGTTATGTAGCACGGCGACGATGCCGGTTAACCGCATGGTAGATGAGACTCCTGGCACCGCTACCGGGCTCGACCCTGAGTCAGCCTGGTGGCTTCGGGTACTCGCCGAGACGGGTCCGTCGCGGGAGGCGGCACTGGCGCGGCTGCATGAGCTGCTGGTGCGCGTCGCGCGGGCGGAGGCGCGGCGGCGCGGCCCCCGGGTGCGGATCGCCGGGCCCGAGCTCGACGACCTGGCCTGCCAGGCCGCGGCCGACGCGCTGATAGCCATCACCAGAAAGCTCGGGCAGTTCCGCGGCGAGAGCCGGTTCACGACCTGGGCGTATAAGTTCGTCATCTTCGAGGTGTCGGGCAAGATCGGGCAGCATTTCTGGCGGAACCCGGGCGTGCCGCTGGACGCCGAGGACTGGGACCGGCTGCCGGACCGTTTCGGCTTCGACCCGGCGCGGGAGGCCGAGTGGCGCGATCTGCTGGGCGCGCTGTACCGGGCCGTGGATGAGGTGCTTACCGCGCGGCAGCGCGTGGTCTTCGTCGCGATCGTGCTCAACGAGGTTCCGCTGGATACCTTGGTCATTGAGCTGGCCTCCAACCGCAACGCGATCTACAAGACGCTGTTCGACGCCCGGCGTAAGCTGCGGTCTGCTCTTGTCGCTAACGGGTACATAGGCGATGACTCTTCGAGGAGCTCATGAACAGCTGGTCAGAACTCGACCACTTCCTGCGGACCGATCCGCGTGACGTGGGATGCGCCCAGGCGATGGAGATGCTGCACGTCTACGCCGAGCTGGTGGCGGCGGGCGCCCCGGCGGAGCAGCGGTACCCGGGCATCGCGGCGCACCTGCGCGCGTGCGGCCCGTGTGGCGAGGACTTCGCGGGACTGCTGGCCGCGGTGCGCGGCGAGGCGGACTGACCGGCACCTAGCTTCCGGCGGCCGCATTGAAAGACCGCGTCATTTTTTCGTAATCCTTCTGCGCGCCGACGGGCGGTAAGACCCCGGCCCGCCGCGCACACCAACCAGGGGTAAGCCAGACAGCGCGGTGACAGGTCGCCGCCCTCGGTGTTCCGGCCCCGCCGGAGGAGAAGGACAGCAGATGAAGATCTTGAAACGCAAATGGTCGCTGGCGGCCGTCGCCGCCGTGCTGGTCGCCGTCTCGGCGGTGCTCATCACCGTGGCGTCCGGCGGGGCGCACGCCGCGCCATCCAAGGCCACGGCGGCCCAGGCCGGGAACCTGGGCCAGTTGACGGGCCTGCTGCCCCGGAATCACCTGACCGAAGAAAGCGCGCTCCAGGTCGACCTCAGCAAGGAGACGGTGCGGCTGCCGCTGTACCCGGGCACCGCGAACGGCAAGACCGTGTGGTACGTGCTGCTGGACGCCTCTGATGCCGGGCTGGCGCACGACCTGGGCGTGAACTACGCGCCCAAGCTTGCCAACATCGCGATCAGCGACCCGGCCGCGGTGCAGACCGTGACGCTCGGCTCGCCGACACCGCAGGCCAACCCGTTCGGGCCCGCGGCCGTGCACTTCGCCGGAGCGCCGGACTTCAGCCCGACCCGTATCGCGACGCCCGGGCCGACCGGGTTCCCGCTGGCCAAGTTCCAGCCCGGTTCCGTGGCGGACCCGCGGTATAGCCCGTTCATCAAGATCGCCGGCTCCAACGTCGTCTACAACGCGCCGATCGTGGCCACCGGCGACGGGCCCTTCGACGTGGTGCACCACACCAACACCGCCGACCGCGTGCTGGGCATCCACATCGCGGGCCCGTCCAAGCCCGGCCAGTTCGTCGAGTCGTGGGTGGACCTGCTGTTCGTGAAGGGCTTCGACGCCGGCCAGCCGATCCTGTACCTCAGCACCGACGCCGGCCAGCCGCTGACCGCGGTGCTGGAACGCTCCACCTACGTGCCGGCGTTGAACAACGCTTCGTTCAACGGCGGGGATGACTTCCTCGGCTCGGCCCGCGAGCGGTTGTTCGGCTTCATCAACGGCCAGACCGGCGCCGGCAACCCGAACGCCCAAGGATTCGTGCACCTGGTCAAGGACGGGTTCGCCTCGTCGGACGC
>DASWFT010000480.1:0-29324 GCA_036394075.1 Streptosporangiaceae bacterium | reverse complement strand
AGGATCACCTCGGTGAGCTGCGCCGCATGCGGGTTACGGACCGTTAAGAACGGGAGCCTGTCGTCCGGGATCGTGAGGTGGGTATCGAAGCCGCGGGCGCCCAGCTCGGCGGCGAGCTTCTCCAAGGATGTGACGTCTGCTTCGCGTGTTTCTACGGCCATGGGTTCAACTGTGACGACGCAGTTACTCTGTAGAAAAGTGTTGGCTCGCCGCGGCCAACACTGGCCAACATGCAGTCAGCGCGAAAAAGGTGTAGCGATGGATTTCGCAGAAGCCCTCACCGCGGCCATGGACAGCCGTGGTGTAGGCGTGCGCGAGCTGGCCCGCAGGGTGCCATGCAACGCGGGTTATATCTCGCAGCTCCGTCACGGCCGCAAGCAGCCCTCGCCGGAACTCGCCGCGAAACTCGATGAACTGCTCGGCGCAGACGGGGCACTGGCGGCTCTGGGCGAAGACGAACCACCCGGTAAGGGAATCTCAGCGGGACGTCTCGCCCTGGCCACAGCCCGCGGGGACCTAGCGGCGACAACTGAACTGATACGGCGCCTGCGTGCCTCGGACGTGGACACGGCGACCCTTGAAGCGCTCGCGGGAACCACGGACACCCTGTGCATGCAGTACGCCTACCGTCGTCCCGCGGAGTTGCGCAGCGAGACTCAGCAGTGGCTGTCCTACGTCGGCAAGCTCTTAGGTGAGCGCGTCGGCTTGCGGGAGCACCGCGAACTCCTCGTCACCGCCGGATGGCTGACCTTGCTCACCGGCTGCCTGGAGTACGACTCCGGGAGGGCCGCCGCCGCGGAGGCGACACGCATCAGCGCGTTTCACCTCGGCCGGGAAGCCGGGCACGCTGAGATCGTCGCCTGGTCAATGGAAATGGCCGCATGGTTCGCCCACACCCGCCACGACCTTCAAGCGACCGTCACCTACGCACGGGCGGGCCAGGAAGCAGCCAGAGGCGCCAGCGTCGCCGTCCAGCTCGTCGCCCACGAGGCACGCGCCCTCGGCCGCATGGGTGACAAGCGCGCCGTGGGCGAAGCGCTTGAACGAGGGCACAACCTCCTGCAGCAGTTGGCCCCGGTGGGCAATCCCCTGAATCACTTCGTGGTCGATCCGGCGAAGTTCGACTTCTACGCCATGGACTGTTACCGGGTGGTCGGCGATAACGACCGGGCAGCCGAGCACGCCCATGAGGTTCTGCGCGGCGCGCGTGGACCAGACGGCAAAGACCTGGCGCCGATGCGGATGGCTGAAGCGCGCGTTGCCCTCGGCGTCATCTCGGCACGGGCTGGAGACCTTGAGCAGGCAGCCGACTACGGCGCCCAGGCGTTCCGCGCTGACCGCAAGTGCCTGCCGTCGCTGCTGCTCGTAGCCGGGGAACTCGACACCGAGATACGCCAGCGCTACCCCGGCGAACAGCCAGCACGGGAGTTCCACGAACAACTCACGGCCCTGCGCCGGACTGCGCAGCGTGTGCGGTCGAACTAGGACGCCTTGCCAGCGGCGCCGACAGGGGCGAGGCTGTACCGGCCTTGGCCGAGACTGACCCACTGCCACCCAGGCGGCGGCGGGTACGGCATCCAGGATCGCCAGGTGTCCGGCCCGGGTGGCTGGCCCGTGGTCGCATACGCCACCGTAGTCCCCGGGCTCGCAGCCGACGCCACAGGCATCAGCCCAGCGGTTGCGGTCGGCCCGGCCATCAGTCCTGCGGCTCGGTGAACAGCCGGACAGCCTCGGCATGGAAACGCCTTGCCCGTACCAGCCGGCCACGCAGTCGTAGCGCCACCGGCCTCAGGTGAGTGCTTCACCGTGCACGCACCGACCCGGGCCACGAGCCGCCCGGCATCCTGATCAACGATGATGACGCTGCCAGCCTCGGCCAGCTCCCGGGAACAACCACTGGCAACCTTCCGCGGATCAATACAGTGCGGTGACAAGGACGGCCTCGGCGCCGATCACTGCGAGCAGCGTTACCAGCAGCAGAAGATTCGGCCGGGCCCGCCAGTGGCGTCTACGGGCCGGGCCCTGCCCGCCCGGCGGCGCGCTCGCCGGGGCCCGGCGCCACTGCACAATCCGCTCGCAGATCGTGCGCCGCGACGAGAAATCCGTGAACATCCCCGCACTCACGAACGCAAATCCGGTCCCCGACGACCAGAACATCGACGGCCGGATCTTGCTCCCATCGGCCAGCACTACCGTCAGCGCGGACGGGGACAGCATCACCCGGTCAACCTCATCCCGGCCCACCATCCACACAAGGCCCCACGTCACAATCCGCATGGAACTAGCACCCAGCACTACTCGCTGCGAGCCTAACTTGTAGAAAAACCAGGCGAATACGGCGCATACCTCGCCAGCGAACAGCCGGTCACCGAGCGCAGCCCAGTCACCGGCCGGAGGCATCGGCGCACGCGCCCCACCAGCATGCGCGACAGCGGCCACCACCGTCGCAGCGATGAGCGCTCCGACCGCGCCCAGGTAGCCGAAGACTGGCAGCGCGATGCCGGGCCGCAGGACCGCCGCGGGCACCTCGCCGCGGCCGAGGCGCATCCTGCCTGGCTCGCCCTTCGGGCCAGGGGCCATCTGCTCCGCAGTCACGGGCATTACTTTAGCTTCGGGCCAGCCATCGGGATTCCGCGCTAGCCGGTGACCCTGGACAGCGCGTAGCTTTACGTGTGCCTGGCTGCTAGCTTGCTCCTTCATGGCTTGCCGCCAGCGTGCTCAACGACCCGGGATCGGCGTCGGTGTCCGAGCCGTTGTCGCTCGCGCTGTGCCGCACCCGGCCTTTGCTGCGATGATGCGAGCGATCTATCCCCGGGTCGAAGTCGAGCTGGCACGCATCGCCACCTGGGCGCCGCGCGGCGGGACGGCCGTGGATGTGGGCGCGTGGTACGGGCCGTGGACCGCCCGGCTGTCGAGGCTTGCCGACCGGGTGGTGACCATCGAGCCGAATCCGGTGTTGGCCCGGCTGATGCGGGCCAGATTCCCAGCCGCCCAGATCGTTGAGGCGGCGGCGTCGGATCACAACGGGACGGCACGGCTCTGGCTGCCGGCCGGCGGGCGCGGCGCGGAAGGGGTGGCTTCTCTTGAGCACCCGAGCGAGCAGTCGATCACGGTGCCGCGGGTGACCATCGACAGCCTTGGCCTGACCGACGTGCGCTTTATCAAGATGGACATCGAAGGTCACGAGGCGGCTGCGCTCCGGGGGGCGGAGCGGACGATCAGGCGGGACTCACCGCTGCTCCTGCTTGAACTCGAAACGCGCCATCAGCGGATCGAGGACGTCATCGGCACTCTCGCCGATTGGGGCTACGGGGGGAATGTGATGCCTGGGCGGTCATGGCTCTCGCTGGACACCTTTGACCTGGCCGCCCACCAGCGGGCCAACATGCACGTGGCCGAGCGGGGAATGCTGGGACGGCTGGCGAGGCCCACGGAACGCTACATCAACCTGGTGCTGTTCCGGCGGGAATGACGCGTCAAAGCGCGCGACCGGCATCCGCATCTTCCCCGCGATCCTTGACGATGAAATGCTCGGTCATCCGCCAGTGCCCGCCGTATCCGGCGTGCGGCACGGAGGCCTCCAGCCGTCCGCCATGCGCATCGATGAGCCCCCGGACCAGGCTGGCCGGAAGAACGTTCATCTGCATCGGCGCCGGATATCCGAACACCTTCCGCTGAATCAGCCCGATCAGCCGGCGCGGAGCTCGCGCGTACACGATCCCGCGGAGGGTCCGCAGATGCGCCTCAGGAACAAGGACGACGATCGCGCCGCCCGGCCGCAGCACCCGGATGAACTCCACCAAATAGGCGCTGGCCAGGTCCGTCGGCATGTGCTGGAGCACCAGGCTCGAGTACACAAGGTCGAATGACTCGTCAGGAAAGGCACTGAGCTGGGGGCTGTCGTTATGCACAAAACGGCAGCGGTCGTTGCCCGCGTGCAGCGCATGCGCTTTCGCCAGCATGGAAGGCGAGATATCCACCCCGGTCACGGTGGCGAAATGCGCGGCCAGCGCGACGGTCAGCCGTCCTGCTCCGCAGCCGAAATCGAGCGCGTCATCGCGCGCCGCGCACAAGCCGAGACGGTCCAGGCTGGCCATGGCGTCCGCGATCTCGGCTCGCCCGGTGGCGAGGAACTCCTGGACATCCCAGCGGCCGCCGCGCCGGGCGGGATCCACGCAGACCGCCCACAGCGGATCTGCCTCGCCCAGCCTGGTCCAGTCGCGGTGAAGCCGGGCGAGGCTCTGGCTGGCGCGCATCACCGGAGCTTATGTACTTCTCTGGGCGGAAAGCTACACTCTCGGCTGCTGGAGGCCGCGAAAGGATGGGGCGACTGTGAGCCGTATCCGCTGGCCTGGCCCGGTCGGCCTGGTCGGCGCGGTCATAGTCGGCCTCCTTCTCGGCATGCTCGCCCTCGGCCCGGGTCTCGGCCGTGGCTTCCTGCTCAGCTACGACATGGTGACTGTTCCGCGCCAGCCGTTCACTGCGGCCATGTTCGGCTTGACCGGCACCCTGCCCAGGGCAGTGCCGAGCGACGCCGTGGCGGCTGCTGCGGCCAGGGCGCTGCCCGCGGACATCGTGCAGAAGCTGCTGCTGCTGTCGATCTTCGTGCTAGCCAGCTCGGGCATGGCCGCGCTGCTGGCGGGGGAGCATTGGCTCGCCCGCATGGCTGGCGCGGTCTTCTACGCCTGGAATCCCTTTGTCGCCGAGCGGCTCATCATCGGGCAGTGGGCATTGCTGCTCGGCTACGGCGCCCTGCCCTGGGTGCTGCGCGCCGTAGCGATGCCAGTTGGCCCCCGGTGGCGCTGGGCGGGGCGCTTGATGCTGGCGTTGCTGCCGGCGGCGGTGGGCGGCTTCTCCGCCATGTGTCTGTCCGCGCTCGTGGTGCTGCCTGCGGCGGCCTGCGCGGCCGGCCGGACCGCCCGGCAGCGGGTCCTGTCGGCCGGCACGGCGCTGCTGATTCTCGCGGTCCTCAGCCTGCCGTGGCTGATCCCGGCGCTGGCGCCGACTGTCCACACCAGCCCGGCAGGCGTGGCGGCGTTCGCCGCCCGGGCCGACACGCCGTTCGGCGCGCTGGGCAGCTTGCTAATGCTGGGCGGCGTCTGGAACGCCCAGGCAGTCCCGGCCGGGTACGGCGGCCCGCTCTCGGTGCTGTGGATGGCGCTCGCTCTGGCTGCGCTGGCCGGATACCTCGCGTTCGCCCGGAGACGCTGGCCGGGCTTGGGAATCGCCGCTGTAGCAGGTCTTGCGCTGGCGTGTATCGGGCTGACCGGCCCCGGCCGGGACCTGCTCCGCGCAATGATCGAGTTCTGGCCGGGCTTTGCGGTGCTCAGGGATGGCCAGCAGTTCGTGGCCCCGCTGGCCCTGGCGGAGGCGGCCGGGGCCGGGCTGGGCACGGCATGGCTGCTGAGGCTCCGCCAGCCGTTTGGAATGAAGGAGATGAGGTATCTGCTGGGTGCCGTCGTGCTATTGGCCCCGATAGTGCTGCTGCCTGGGCTGGCCTGGGGGGCCGCGGGGCGTCTGCGGCCGGTGCAGTATCCCGCCGATTGGCTGGTGGCGCGCCGCGTCATCGACGGCGACCGGGCGCCGGGCACCGCGCTGTTGCTGCCGTGGGCGGCCTATCGCCGGTTCGGGTGGAATAACGGCGAGGCGATGCTCGACCCCTGGCCGCGGTTGCTGTCGCGGCAGGTGATCTGGAACGACGGGGTACAAGTGGGGCCCGCGATCATCCCTCCTGAGGACCCGCGGGCGATCGCGCTGAACGGCGTGATCTCCTCGGGCGCGCCGCTCACCGGCCGGCTGCAAGCGGCCGGGATCCGCTATGTGATCGTCGATGCCGGCTTCAGGTCGGCGCCGCGATCATCACCGCAGGCCGCAGGGCCGGGCGGGTACCCGTTCCGCAGCCGTCTGCCCGGGTGCCGGGTAGTGCTGGGTGGTTCCGGCCTGGTGGTGTACCAGGTGCCCGGCCGGTAACTTTTATAGCCCGAACGCCGGTAGAACCTGTTACATTTCTGTCACGTTACTAGGCGGTTGGCTAGGACTGCGGTTAATGTCCAGCCATCGAACGTGTCCCCTGCCGCAGGAGGAGCGCCGTGGCTCGCTTGCTCATCGTCATCGTCGTGGGGATCGCGCTCGGCGTCGGGGCCGCCTTTCTGGTGACCAACTCGCTGACCGGGGTGGCCAACGGCACGCCGAGCAACGCCTCGCTGTACCAATACGGGACGCGCTGACCCGGCCCGGCAGTTGGCGAACATGCCGCCGGAGGGCCAGCGGAACGTGCCCCCGGTGTCAATGGAGATCGTCGTTCCGGCCCGCAACGAGGCCGGCAGGCTTCCCGACGGGCTGGCTGCGCTGTGCCAGAAGGCGGCGGCTCTTCCGCTGCGCACGGCGATCTTGGTCGTGGACAGCGCCAGCACCGACCCGACTAGCGACGTCGTGCGGGGCTGGCCTGAGGGCCCGGTGCCGGTGAGGTTGCTGCGCTGCCACCGCGCGGGCAAGGGCCATGCGGTCCGAGCGGGCCTGCTGGCCACCCGCGCCCCGTTCGTCGGGTTCTGCGATGCCGACATGGCGACCGACCTGTCCGCCCTGGATGTCGCGGTCAGCCTCCTCGCCGCCGGGAACCCGGTGGTCATCGGGTCGCGCATGCTGCATGCCTCGGTCGCCGAGGACCGGCACAGCGGAATCCGCCGGGCAGGCGCCGCCGCGTTCCGCGCCCTGGCCAGCCGGATCGTGCCCGACGCCACTGACACCCAGTGCGGGTTCAAGTTCTTCTCCGGGCCGCTGGCCCGCGCCGCAGCGCTGCCGATGCGGACTGCTGGCTTCGCCTTCGATGTCGAGCTGATCGCCAGATGCCAGCGGCTGGGCGCGACGCTGACCGAGATCCCGGTCTGCTGGCGGGACGTGCCAGGATCCACGTTCTCGGTGGCGCGTCACTCGGCGGCCACGTTTCGTGACGTCGCATCCATCTGGCTGCGGCTGCGGGCCGGCCGCGCCGCGGCGGGACGAGTGCCAGTGCCAGTTCCTCTGCTCCCGGCCGGCCTCCAGGCACCTCCGGCTGGGGTACCGGCGTTCCCCGCTGGGGTGCCGGTGCTCCCGGCTGGGGTGCCGGTGCTCCCGGCTGGGGTGCCTATGCTCCCGGCTGGGGTGCCTATGCTCCCGGCTGGGGTGCCTATGCTCCCGGCTGGCGTGCCGGTGCTCCCGACCGGGGTCACGACGGCGTGACCGTACCGGGCAGATCTCCTCCGGACCTAAGCGGTGCGCGGATCGCCATCGCCAACTGGCGGGACCCCTGGCATCCGCAAGCCGGCGGCGCCGAGCGCTTTGCGTGGGAGATGGCCCGCGGCCTGGCCGAGAGGGGGGCGAAGGTCTGTTTCCTGACCGCGCGCGCGCCTGGGCAGGCCCGCCGCGAGAGCCGTGACGGGATCGAGTTCATCAGGATGGGCGGACGCTTCACCGTGTACCCGCTCGTGCTCGGCTGGCTGCTGGCCCATCGCCGGTCCTTCGACGCCGCACTCGACTGCCAGAACGGGATCCCGTTCTTCACGCCGTGCGTCCTGCCTCGGCGGGTGCCCGTGCTGTGCGTGGTGCACCACGTTCATTCTGCTCAATTTGCCGTGCATTTTCCGTGGTGGATGGCGCGGGCGGGGCGGATGCTGGAAGGGCCGGCGGCGCGGCTGGCTTACCGGCGCCATGCCTGCGTGGCGGTCTCGCTCTCCACCATCACCGCTATGCGCGAGCGGCTCCGCTGGACCGGTGACATCTACCTGATCCCGAACGGGGCCCCGGTACCGGGCGCCCCGTCGAAGCCGGCCGGGGCTGAGGGTCGAGGCCGCGCTCGCTTGGTCTGGGTGGGCCGGCTGGTCACTCACAAACGAGCCGAGCTGATCCTGCCGGTCGCGGAGCGGCTGCGGGGAAGCGGGATAACCATCGATGTGGTGGGACGCGGCCCGGCGGCGCGGTCACTGGCCGACAGCGTCGCCGCTCGCGGCCTGGCCAGCACCGTCCGGCTGCGCGGCTTCCTCCCGGAGGCGGAGAAGCAGGCGATCGTGGCCAACTCGCTGCTGCACCTCAACACCTCGCAGGGCGAGGGCTGGGGACTATGCGTGCTCGAAGCCGCCGCCTTCGGCGTACCCACTGTCGCCTACGATGTCGAAGGGCTTCGTGACGCGGTACGCGACGGGCAGACCGGCTGGCTGGTCAGGGACGGTGAGCTGATCGAGGATGTCACGCAGCGGGCGGTCGCGGAGCTTGCCGACCCGGCGCGCCGCGCGGCCGTCGCCGCCGCGTGCCGCAGCTGGGCGTCGCGGTTTTCCTGGGAGGCCAGCGTGGAGCGGATGGCCGGGCTGCTTGGCGCAGCGATCCGGACCGGGACTGCGGCTGGCCTGGGCGAGGCGTCCAGCCTGAGCGGCGCATTCGGCGTGGGCGAGGCATCCGGCCTGGGGGATGCGTTCGGCGTGGGCGAGGCATCCGGCCTGGAGGAGGCGTGCGGGCCGCCATGATCGAGGCGCCCGAGCGGCCTGGTCTCTACCGTCGGCCTGCCGTCGGCGACGAGCGGATCCGGGAGCGCATCCGGGTGGCTGCGTTCTGCCTGCTGCTTGTCGTGTTGCCGTTTGTCACGGCTCCCGGCGACATCATCTCCGACACCAAGCTGGACCTGGCGATCAACCCGGCCCGCTTCCTCGCCCGGGCCCTCACGATGTGGGATCCCACTCAGTTCGGCCAGCTGCAGAACCAGGCCGTCGGGTACCTGTTCCCGATGGGCCCGTTCTTCGTGCTCGGAAAGCTGATTGGCCTGGATCCGTGGGTGATCCAGCGGCTCTGGATAGGCTCGGTGCTGATCGCCGCGTTCCTCGGCACGGTGGCGCTGGCGGGCCGGCTGGGGATCGGGACGCCGTGGACCCGGATCGTGGCCGGCCTCAGCTACGCCATGTCCCCGCTCGGGCTGAGCCTGCTCGGGGTGCTGTCGGCGCAGTTCCTGCCCGCGGCGATGCTGCCGTGGGTCCTTTTGCCGCTCGCAGGGCCGGCCATCCGCAGCGGTCGGGGGCAGCGCTGGGGGTACGCGCGGGCCGCCGCCCGGTCGGCGGCCGCGGTCGCGGCGTGCGGCGGCACCAACGCCTCGGCAGTGATCCCCGTGCTGGTCGCCGCGGTGCTGTTCATATTCGCCCGGTCGCGCCCGGCGCGGCGTTGGCGGATCTTCGCCTGGTGGGCGCCGTCCGTGGTGCTCGCCACCGCCTGGTGGTCGATTCCGCTGCTGCTGCTGGGCAAGTACGGCGTGTCGTTCCTGCCCTACACCGAAAGCGCGGCCGTCACGACATCGGTGACCAGTCTGTGGGACATCCTGCGCGGCACCGAGGACTGGACGAGCTACCTGGTGGTGAACGGGCAGCCTTGGTACCAGCTGGCGTACAAGATCGCGACCGGTGCGGCGCCGACGCTGCTCACTGGGCTGATCGCCGGCCTGGGCCTGGCCGGGCTGGTCCGCCGCAGGCTGCCCGAGCGGCGTTTCCTGGTGCTCAGCCTGCTGGTCGGCGTCGTGATCATCTCGACCGGATACGTGAGCAGCCTCGGGAACCCACTGGCAGGCCCGATCGATAACCTGATCAATGGCCCGGCAGCGCCGCTGCGCAACCTGTGGAAATTCGACCCGCTGATCCGGCTCCCGGTCGCGCTCGGGCTCGCCCACCTGGCGGCGACCGCGCGATTCCGCCGGCCACTGGCTGCGGACCCGTTTGCCCGCCTGCGGGCTTCGGCGGGAGTGCCCCGGCTGAGCGGCGTGGCCGTCCTGGGCGCGACCGCCGTCGCGGGCCTGGTGGTACCGGCGTATATCGGCGGGCTGGCCGCGGTCGGCGCCTTCCCGCGGATCCCCGGCTACTGGGTGAGCGCGGCGAACTGGCTGAACCGGCACGCGGGCCACCAGGCCGTGCTCGTGGTTCCCGGCGCGCCGTTCGGCCAGTATCTGTGGGGCAGCCCTCAGGATGACGTCTTGCAGCCGCTGAGCACCGTGGACTGGGCGGAACGTGACCTGGCCGCCATCGGGTCGCCCGGGAATGAGCGGCTGATCGAGGCGATCGACCAGCGGCTCGCCGCGGGCAACGGATCCGTCGGCCTGACCCAGGTGCTCGCGCAGATGGGGGTGAAGTACCTGGTCGTCCGTAACGACCTGATCCGCTCCGGCCTCAACGGGGCCTGGCCGGCCCGGGTCAACGACGCGTTGGGCACCTCGCCCGGGATTACCGAGGTGGCCCGGTTCGGGGCGCCGGTCAGGACGGCGACCTCCGATGACGCGGTGAGCGCCGTTGACGCCCCGTACCCACCGGTGGAGATCTACCAGGTGTCCGGGGCAGCGCCGGCGGCGACCGTGGTGCCGACCTCACCCGCGCTGCGGGTGTACGGGGCGCCGGAGGCGGTGCTGACCCTCGCCGACGAAGGCCTGCTGCACAACAGCCCGGTGCTGCTGAACTCCGACTCGCCCGGCCTGCCCGCTGCCGCGTCAGTGGTCACGGACTCGCTGCGCCGCCGTGTGATCAACTTCGGCGAGGTGCGCACGTCGTACTCACCGACGCTGACCGCGACCGATCCCGCGCGGACATTCGAGGCGGCCGGCGACTTCACCGAGCCTGGCTGGTCGCGGTACCAGAGCGTGGCGCAGTACCAGGGCATCAGGAGCGTCACCGCGTCCTCGTCCGCGTCCGACATCGGGAGCATCCCAGCCAACTGGGCGAGCGGCACGATGCCGTACTCCGCCGTCGACGGGGACTTGCGGACGATGTGGGAGTCGGGCAGCTGGACCGGGCCGATCGGCCAGTGGCTCCAGATTGGCTTCGACCGCCCGGTCAACGCCAGGGTCATCCACGTGACGTTCGCCGACAACGCGTTCATCGGCCCCGTGGTCAGCCGGGTCCAGATCACCACCGCGGCGGGCCGGGTCGCCGACCGGGTCCGCGCCAACGGCAATCCGCAGCCGCTGCGGGTGCCGGCGGGCGCGTCGACGTGGCTGCGGATCACGGTCACCGGGCTCGTTTCGCGACCGCACCCTGCTCTCGGGGCACAGGTGGGGATCTCCGAGATCTCAGTGCCCGGAGTGCGGGCCAGCCGTGTGATCGCCACCCCGAAGGTGACTGCCTCCGAACTCGGGCCAGCCGGTGCCCGCACCGCGGTGGTCCTGGCCAAGGCCCAACGGCGGCCGACCGCGTGCATGCTCACCTCGCAGCGATGGGTGTGCTCGCCGTCGCTGACCACCCTCGCCGAGGAGCAGTACGGTTTCGACCACGCTTTCACCGAGCCGGCCACCGGCCAGGCCCAGCTGCGCGGGTCAGCGGCGCTCATCGCCCCTTTGCTGGTCCACAAGTACGCGCGGTTCAGCGGCCAGGCCCAGGTGACGGCGTCATCGGTGTACACCTCTGACCCGGTGGACCTGGCCAGGTCCGCCTTCGATGGTGACCCGGCGACCACCTGGATCGCCAGTCCCGCCGACGCGCACCCAGCGCTCACGATCCGCTGGGCGCACCGCTTGACCGTTAGCCGGGTGACGATCCAGCGTCCCCCCGGCGCGTCAGACCTCTTGCAGGTCCTGCTCACTGGCTCCAGGGGTCGAGTCCGCGGTGGAATCGTCAGCCCAGCGGGAACGCTGAGTTTCGCGCCGATGCGAACGAATGAGCTGACGCTCAGATTCACCCCGCTGCTGGCGCCGCTTCAGATCACCGACGTGGTGATCCCCGGAGTACAGCCGCTGGTCACGCCGTCCGGGCCGTTTCGGCTGCCGTGCGGCCTCGGGCCGCTGATCAAACTCAACGGGAAGGTCGTGCCGACCCGGGTGTCGGGCACCTTTGCCGATCTACTCACCGGCCGGCCCATGCCCTTCACCGCCTGCTCGCCGGTCAGGACGGCCGCAGGCGCCAACCACGTGGTCGAGCCGCCGAGGGATGCCTTCAACGTCCAGGACGTCGTGCTGGACAGCCTTGGTACCCAGGCATTGAGCACGGGCCCGTCCGTGCCAGCCACCCCAGCCCGGGTGCTGGCGTGGACATCGCAACGGCGGAGCCTCCGGGTGACCGCGGACATCCAGTCATACCTGGTGGTGAACGAGAACTTCAACGCAGGGTGGCAGGCGAGCCTCGGCGGCAGGCCGCTTCGGGCGGTCCGGCTGGACGGGTGGGAGCAGGCATGGCTGCTGCCCCCGGGCACCGCCGGAGTGGCGACGCTGACCTACCTGCCCAACGCGCTGTACCGTGAGGCGATTATTGGCGGGCTTGGCGCTCTCGTCCTGGTCATGCTCGTTGCGGCGTGGCCGGGAAGGCCAAGTTCAGGACGCCGTGCCATGCCCGCGGCCGCCACCGCTTCCGCCCGGTCACCGCGCGTCCGCCTGGGTCCCAGGTCCTCCGCAGCCGTGACATTGGCGGCGGTCGCAGGCGGGCTGCTGTTCACCGGGTTCTGGCTGGGCGGGTATCCGGGTGCGGCCATCCTTATCGCGGCCACCTGGCTGTTCATGGCCGCGGCCAGCTACCGGCGTTCCCGCCCCGTCTGGCTCGAGCTGTCCCGACCGCGGCTGCTGACCGGCCTGCTACTGGCCGCGTTGGCGTGCGGTGCGGTGGGCGAGCGCCTGCTGTGGGCTGGAGGTTCCGGCCTGGTCGTGACCTGGCTCTGGAACGCGGTCCCTCAGATCATCTGCCTGGTCATTGTCGGCCGGCTGGCGGCCGCTCTCATCCTCCCTGAGCCGTGATGAGTCCGGTTTGGGGTGCGGCGACCAGGTAGGCCCGGTGCGCCGCGGAAGCGCGGGCCGCAGGCGCCGCAGCCAGGTTAGTGTCAGGCGCCGGGCGGGCCGCTCGATCAGGTAGTAGCTCGCGGTCGCGGCGGCGATGGTCAGCACGGAGATGGCCGCCAGGATGCCTGCCGCCTGCAGGCCGGTGTAGACGCCTCCCTGGAAGGGCGATTTGAGATGCAGCACGGCGAAGAACGCGGCGCCGATGAACAGCTGCCACAGGAAGATGCCGTAGGAGATCTTGCCGAGGAAGCGGGGAACGGGGCTGCCCAGCGCACGGCGCAGCAGCATCGGGCCGGCTGGCTGGCCGCCGGACCGCAGGTGGCGGTGCATGGCCGGGCCGAGAGAGGCTCGCGGCACCCGACGAGCAGGCTGGGGAGCAAAGGCGACCGGCGCGACCAGAGCCAGGGCGACGACGGTGAACAGGGCCAGCCTGATCTCAGCGCTCCACAGCGACAGGATGGTGATGAACTCTGGCCCGGCTACCGGGGTGCACGCGATGGCGAAGGCACTGCCGGCCACGAGCCCACACATCCCAGCCGAGGACGCCACCGCGCGGCAGAACCGGCTGGCCGGGCCATCCGGCCCAGGCTCGGCCGTGGCCCAGGCCGAAGCGACCGCGATGGCCATCCCGGCGGCGAACCAGATCATCAGCGGCGGCAGGGTCGCGTTGAACCAGAACTCGGCGTGCGGGTAGTACGCCAGGACGATCCAGCCGAAGGAGGAGGCGCCCAGGACGGTGATCCCGGCTAGCAGCCGCCGGGCGCGCAGGCTCACGTCGCTAGCGGCGCGCCGCCCGCGGCAGGCGAACCAGGTGAGGGCCGCTGCGAGCAGTGGCAGGGCCAGGTAGAAGGACACCTCCACGACCAGGCTCCAGGCCTGGGCCAGCCCGGGCGCGCCGGTCCCGAGCCACCACGGATGGGTGTCGTAATTCTGGATCAGCAGCAGGTACTGGATCCACGGCCAGGCGTGCCGGGCCGGGCCCGGGCTGAGGACCGGCAAGGCAATGAGCACCACGGCCCAGTACGCGGGCAGGATCCGCAGCGCCCGCCGCCGCAGGTAGGTAGTCACTCGGACCGCTGGCGGCCCGGCGAGAGCGGCGGCCGCCCACGGCCGGTACAGCAGTAGGCCGGAGAGCACGAAGAAAATCGGGACGCCGATGTTGCCCCTGCTGACCACCCATGAGGCAGGCGTGCCGATGAGCACGTATCCGGTCAGCCCGCCGACGTGGGTGACGAGGACCGCCACAGCGGCCACGGCGCGCAGGCCGTCCAGAGCGTCCTGGTGACCTGCCACGGCCGGACTGCGGGGCGCGAGCGGGCGCAGATCCGTCCGCGCAGGAATCATGATCTATCCACGCGGGTAGAACCTGTTACAGTCATGTGTCCAGAATCGCCAGTGATTTTAGGTAAAACACCATTACACTACCCCAGGGTAACGTTGCCGTTGCCGGGCGCCAGGAGTGGCGGCCAGCCGTTCCCAGGAGGATCGATGCGCCGTGTCATCGGGCTCACACTCGCCGGTCTGGGAGCATTTCTCATCGTGGTGGCGGTGCTCCTGCGCACCTACGCCGGCGGCCAGCTGATCAAGTTTCCGAAGAACGAGTACTTCACGACCACCCTGATGGGCACGGGGGTCTCGTATTTCAGCCCCAGCATGGTGAGGTCCGTGTCGGGCGCCACGATGCGGGTCACGAGCACGGTCAAGGGTGATGCCGCCGCCGGCACGTCATCGACGGCGGTGTGGAGCAATTTCACCTACCTCTATGACGTCACCAACCGTGCGACGTTCCAGTTCGTCATGCGCCGTGTCGCCTTCGACCGCCGCACCGCCCAGCTTGTCAACTGCTGCGGGGCCAGCGTCGGCGGCAATACGGCGATCCGCCAGACCGGACTGGTGGGGTTCCTGTGGCCGATCGGAACTCAGAAGACGACCTACCAGGTGTTCGACCCCAACCTGAACAAGCCCCGGCCGGCCCGGTACGAGGGGACCTCGACGATCGACGGGATCACCGTGTACCGGTTCGTTGAGCACGTGCCGCCCACGCAGTCTGGCCGCCAGACGCTGCCCGAGTCGCTGGTCGGCATGAAGGGCACGTCGAATGTGACCCTTCCCGAGTACTACACCGGAACCAACACCTTCTGGGTGGATCCGCTCACTGGCGCCCAGCTGAATACGAGGCGGGACGACAAGCTGACCCTCCAGGACGCTACGGGCGCGCAGCGCCTCCTGCTCTTCGACGGCGCCCTGACCATGACGCCGCAGAGCGTGCAGGCCGTCGTGAACCTGGACTCGACGGGCCGGACCGAGTTCATGTGGTTCGAGGTTATAGCTCCGCTGGTGCTCGGGCTGGTCGGCATCGCCGCGCTGATTACCGGGATCGTGCTGGCCCGGCTGAGGCGCGAGGAAGACCATGACCACGCCGACTCAGCGGCGCCTGAGCCCGTCCCCGCGCCGTAGGAACGCAGGCGCCTGAGCCCGTCCCCCGCGCCGTAGAAACGCAGGCGCGGCTACTCCACGCGCCGTAGGACCAGAAGCAGGTTCCAGATCAGGAACTCGGCCAGCCCGGAATCCGCAACAGCGGCCTGGTCTAAGCCGAAAAGGTAACGGGTTGCCGCAGGCTCCTCCTCCGTCACGCAACTAGAACACGTTACAGAAATCTGCCCTCGCCGACATTGCCCGGGCCAACGTGCGGCGCCTATCGTGAGGCTGAGATCCGGACCAAGCATGCGCTTGCTTGATTCCCTGAAGGTGACCCCGGATTGCCGATGGGGCTTCAGGGGTGCCTGATCCACGTGTCGAGGAGAGTCGATGAAGCCTCGCCAAGATCGCAAACCGACCATGAGCGAACCGTCGCGGCGCGCCTTCCTGGCCAGCGCCGCCGCGGCCGGGGCACTGGCCTGGACGCCGGTCTTCCGGGTCACTCCAGCCAGCGCGCAGGCCACCAGCGCGGCGCCGCCCAACTTCCCCTCGTCGATCTCGATCTACCTGCAGGCCTACCAGAACTGGTCGGGCGCGATCGTGATCGACAATGTCTGGACCTGCGCCCCCGCCTCCGCCAGCGACGTCGTCACGCTGGCCAACTGGGCGCACGCCAACGGCTACCGGCTGCGCGCCAAGGGCATGAGCCACAACTGGTCGCCCATCCTGCTGCCCGCGGGCAGCACCGGGGCCGGCTATGTGCTGCTGGACACCACCCAGCACCTGACGTCGGTGTCCATCACCCCTGGATCGCCGGCCACAGCCACCGCGCAGGCCGGCGTCACCATGGACAACCTCACCACCGCGCTCGCCGCCGCGGGCTATGGCTTCTGCGCCATTCCGGCACCCGGCGACATCACGCTCGGCGGCGCGCTGGCGATCAACGCGCACGGCAGCGCCATCCCCGGCAGCGGTGAGACGCCGCTGTCCGGGCAGAGCTACGGCTCGCTCTCCAACTTGGTCCTGTCGCTCACCGCCGTGGTGTGGAGTTCCGCGACGAGCCAGTACGTGCTGAAGACGTTCCAGCGCTCGGATCCCGACATCCGCGCCTTCCTCGCCCATCTCGGCCGCGCCTTCGTCACGCAGGTGACGGTCCAGATCGCGAGGAATCAGACGCTGCGCTGCCAGAGCTGGTTCGACGTGCCGGCGGCCACCTTGTTCGCCCCGCCCGCCTCGGCCGGCCCGAGTGGTCGAAAGCCTGGGCGTGCACGCCAGCCGGCCCCTGGACCAATACCGCGATCCTCGGCAGCACCATCCCGGCTGCCGTCAGCGCGGGCCAGGCCAGCGGTGACGGCTGGGCCGCCGCGGTGTCGATCCTGACCTCCTACGACCCGAACTCGGTGTTCAGCAACCCGTTCCTTGACACCCTGTTCGGCTGAGCGGTTCGGCTGGCCGCGCGTTGTGGGCTGAGTCGGCAGGCAGTTGCCGCGCCCATTCATCTGACCGCTGGGGAGTTTGCTTGGCTACAGGCCCAGAACGCGGCGAAGCCCGCGGTTCACGTCTTCCATGAGGGCCGCGGGAAGATGTCCGACCTGGGAGTCGAGGTCGGACTTGTCGAGGGTCACCAGGGCGGTGACGTTGACAACGGAGTCACGTGGCAGGCCGGACGCGGCCGCCGGGAGGAAGACGTTGCCCGGCACCGCGGCCAGGCCCGTGTTGGAGGTGATCACGGCGGCCACGGTGGTATTGAGGCGGCTGGCGTTGAAGGGATCGGACTGGATCACCAGGACGGGACGGCGCTTGGCCGGCCTGCTGCCGCGAATCTCGCCGAGATCGGCCCAGCAGACGCTTCCGCGTGCGATCACCAGTCATCCTCGTCGGCCAGCCGCCGTCGGCCGACGGCAACCGCGTCCGAGCTGGACTCGTCCGCGCCAGCGGCCTGGATCGCCTCATCGATCTGCTGGGTCAGCGAGTGCGTGTCCAGCTCTTCCATATACAGCTCGGCGGCGCGGGCGAAGAATTCCGAACGGCTCATGCCGAGTTCCTTAGCGCGCCTGGTGGCCCGCTCAAAGGTGCGTTCAGGGAGCGAGATCGCCGTTTTCACACCATCAGTATAACCCGGTAATACCCCCAGCTAGGGACGCCTCCCGCCCTCACTCGGACGTCCAGATCTGGCCGGTACTCCTCGGGGTCGGACGAGGCGGAACCCGGCAGGCCCCCGCGCCGTCTAAGGTGCACGGTCCCGGAGTGGGGCTTTCACACGGCGGGTGGGCGTATGCCTCAGCACCGAACCACAATCAGAAGTCTCATCCTCACCGCGGCCGTGCTGCCCCTGGCGCTGAGCGCCGCGTGCGGCAGCCGGGCGAATACCGGGACCTCGACCACCAGCGCCCCCAGCCATGCCGCCCAGGCCAGCTCGGTGATCGTCGGCGGCCAATGCCCCGCCTCGGCCACCGACCCCGCGGTGGTGAAACTCAGAGCCGGGCCCGCTGAAGTCGCGCTTCCCGCGAACTTCCACGCAATAGCGGCCGTGCGCTGCGTAACCGAACAACGCATGGTGCCGGGCCACGGCCAATGGCAGTTCGCGGAGGCTCAGCGTGCTGATTCCAACCTCGCCGGCTTCCTCACCGCCCTGAAGTTGCGCTCCCAGACCCCCCCAGGCGGCTCGCGGATCTCCTGCACCGCGATCGGACTCGCGCTCCCACCCTTCGCACTGGTCGACGCGAGCGGGACGGTCGTGCGCCCTCGACTCCCGCATGACGCGTGCGGTATCCCGTTGCCCCGGGTCCTGACCACGCTCGCCGCCCTGCCCTGGCGTACCGAGACCACGGAGAAGCTCAACCAACTCCAGACCCAGCCCGAGATCGACACCGGCTGCCCGCCCGCGTACAAGGACATGTTCGAGTTTCCCGTGAGCGGCACGCCCGTCCCGTCGGGCCTCGTGCGCGGCCCCTCCAACCCCGAGCCGAACACAGTGTGCGCATACCCCGTCGTCCCCACCCCTGGGACTGTCACCGAAACGTCAGCGCAGCAGCAGGCGGGCGGCGAGTTCGAGGTGGTTGCTCACGTCGTTGGCTGACGCGCGCCGGGTCACCCAGGCGACCAGGTTCGACAGCCAGACATCGCCGATCACGCGGGCGATCGCGATGTCGTCGCCGGACGGCTCGCCGTCGTGCATGGCCTTCGTGAGCATGTGCTCCATCAGCCGCGCGACGGTGTTGACCTCGGCGGCCGCGCTCGGGTCCGCGAACATGAACGCCCGCGTCATCGCCTCGGTAAGCATCGGCTCGCGCTGCATGGACCTGGTGATCCGGCCCAGCACGTACAGCATCCGGTCGTAGGGTGTCTCGCCGGGGATCGGGGTGCGGTCGAGCTTCTCCTGGGTCCGCTCGAACTCCCGGGCCAGCCCCGACACAAGCAGGTGAATCTTGGACGGGAAATACCGGTACAGCGTTCCGAGGGCCACGTCGGCCCGTTGCGCCACGGTCCGCATCTGCACGGCGTCGTAGCCGCCCTTGGACGCCAGCGCCAGCGTGGCGTCCAGGATCCGCTTGCGGCGGTCGCGCTGCGCCGCCGAGCCCAGTTCGGCGTCGGCGGGCTCGCTCGACGCGACGGTAGTACGTGTTCTCGGCGTTGCCATCGCGGCCTCTCGTCGTATCGGCAAACACGGACCGTTCCCCCCATCTCCGGCCAGCCGTTCGCGCGGGCCAAGACGGTAACACGTCCCGTTCTGGTACCCAGACTACCAATGACGGCGCGGCTGGGCTGGCCCTGGCACTGGCCGCAGGCCGGTATAACGTGTTCTAATTTTGTGTGCCGCCGCGACGAGGAGGGTCGGTGTCGATCGCCATCACCGAGGAGCAGTTGGCCTTGCAGGCATCGATCCGTGAGTGGGCGAGACGAGCCGGCCCGCTCGCGCAGGTTCGTCGCCTCGAACCGGACTCCGCGTCGGCCGCGGGAGAGCCCTCGGGAGAGCACTGGAGCGATCTAGCCGGCCTGGGTATCTTCTCGATCGCCCTGCCGGCGGAGGCGGGTGGGGCGGGCGGCGCTGTGGCCGACCTGGCGGCCGCGGTTGAGCAGATCACCTATGCGCTTGTTCCCGGCCCGGTCATGCCCACCCTGCTCGCGGGCCTGGTGCTCGCAGGTCACACGGACCTGCCCGCGGCGAAGACGCTGCTGCCCGCCCTGGCGGCCGGCCGGTCGTCGGTGGCCGTCGCCCTGACGACAGACACGCTGACCGGAGCATGGCTGGCCGACGGGGCGCTGCGCGTGAACGGGGAACTCGGTCTGATCCTGGGTGGCGGCACCACCTCACACCTGCTCCTCGGCGCAACCACAGCCGAGGGTGCGGCTTGGTTCCTGCTTGCGCATGACCATCCTGGAGTCAAGGTGGCGGGCCGCAAGCCCGTCGACTTCTCCCGGTCACTGGCCAGCATCCGGCTGACCGATGCCGTCATCGCACCCGACCAGATCCTCGGCGAACTGCGCACCGCGCGAGTACGCGACCTGGCGGCGACCCTGTACGCGGCTGAGGCCGCCGCCGTGGCCGGCTGGTGCTGTCAGACGGCTGCGGAACACGCCCGCACACGCCATCAGTTCGGCCGGCCAATCGGCTCGTTCCAAGCGGTCAAGCACCTGTGTGCCGGGATGCTGTGCCAGGCCGAGCGCGCCGCCGCACTGGCCTGGGACGCGGCGCGCGCGGCCGACGAGGCGCCGGACGAGCATCCGCTCGCCGCGGCGGCCGCGGCGGCCCTGGCGCTGGACGCCGCGGTCGACAACGCCAAGGACTGCATCCAGGTGCTCGGCGGGATCGGCTTCACCTGGGAGCACGACGCCCATCTCTTCCTTCGCCGCGCGCTGGCCCTGCGTCAGTTGCTGGGCGGGAGCGCCGCATGGCGCGCGCGGGCCGCCGAGCTGGCCCTGGCTGGTGCCCGCCGGCGCCTGGGCGTGAACGTGGCTGGCGCGGACACTGAATCGGCCACCGAGACCGCCGAGATCGCCGAGGCGGCCGAGGCCGCCCGGTCGACGGTCGGCGAGATCGCGGCCCGGCCGGTGCAGCACCAGCGCGCGGCGCTCGCGGACGCCGGCTACGCCGCTCCGCAGTGGCCCGCGCCCTACGGTCTTTCGGCCTCACCTGCGGTCCAGTTCGTCATCGACGAGGAGCTGAGCCGGGCCGGCCTGTCCCGGCCGGACCTGGTGATCGGCGGCTGGGCCGGGCCGGCCATCGTCACCCACGGCACGCAGGCCCAGCGGGACCGGTTCGCCGGTCCGACACTGCGCGGGGAGATCACCTGGTGCCAGCTGTTCAGCGAGCCGGAGGCAGGCTCGGATCTTGCCTCGCTGCGGACCCGGGCCGAGCGAACCGACGGAGGGTGGCGGCTGACCGGGCAGAAGGTGTGGACTTCCCTCGCCCGGGAGGCGGACTGGGCGATCTGCCTGGCGCGCACCGACAGCGCCGCACCCAAGCACCGCGGGCTCACGTTCTTCCTGGTGGACATGGACAGCAGCGGGATCGAGATCCGCCCGTTGCGCGAGATCACCGGCCGCGCGGTATTCAACGAGGTCTTCCTTGACGACGTGTTCGTGCCTGACGACTGCGTGGTCGGAAAGCCCGGGGACGGCTGGCGGATCGCCCGGAGCACGCTCGCGACCGAGCGGGTGGCCATGGGGCGCGGCTCTGCGCTCGGTGACGCCGTGGAGGGACTGATCAGCGCGGTCCGGTCGGCCGGCCTCGGCGGCGATCCTGGGACGGCGGAGCAGGTCGGGGCGCTCGTGGCCGACGGCCTGGCCGTCTCGCTCATGGACCTGCGGTCCACGCTGGCGCAGCTGCGCGGAGCGGAGGCGGGCCACCAGGCGGCAGTGCGCAAGGTGGTGGGCGTCGCACACCGGCAGTCAGTGGCGGAGACCGCGCTGATGCTGTGCGGTCCCGATGGCGCCGCCACCGACGGCGCCGCGGCCGACGCGGTCCACGAGTTCCTGCTCACCAGGTGCCTGAGCATCGCAGGCGGCACAACCCAGATCCTGCTGTCCATGATGGCCGAACGCGTGCTTGGCCTGCCCCGGGAGCCCGTGCTTGACCTGCCCGGAAAGCCCGTGCTTGACCCTCCCAAGGATGAGGTGCGCAGTGTGAGCGAGCTGGAGGGGCGCAGTGAAGGGGGAATGGGGAGGCGGGCGGGGCCCCGGAAGCGAGCGGGGGACTGAGTGGACTTCACCTTCGGCGAGACCCAGCAGGCGGTCGCCCGCGTCGCCGCCCATGTGCTGGACCAGGGTCAGTCGGCCACAGAGCCGGGGGGGCCTTACGACTCGGCGCTATGGAAGGAGCTCGGTCAGGCCGGGCTGCTGTCACTGGCCCTGCCGGCCTGGCTGGGCGGGGACGGGCTGAGCGTGCTGGACACGGCGGTGCTGCTGACCGAGGTCGGCCAGCGGGCCGCACCGGTGCCGGCGCTGGCCACGCTGGGTCTGGGTGTCCTGCCCGTCGTCCGGTGGGGCGACCGCGACCTTCAGCAGGCCCTGCTCGCGGGGGTCGCCGCAGGCAACATGGTGCTCACGGCCGCGGTGCGCGAGCCGTCTGACCCGATGCCGCCCGCGCCGGCCACCACGGCCTGGCTGAGCGGCGGGTCAGGCACCGTCACGGGAGTCAAGGTCGGAGTGCCCTACGGCGCCACGGCGGACCGGATCCTGGTGCCAGCCAGCATCGCCTCGGGTGGCACCGGTGTCGTCATCGTCGATCCGTCCGCTGACGGGGTGACACTGCTGAGCACGCCCAGCTCCGCAGGCCAGCCCGAGTACACGCTGCGGCTGGATGAGGCGCCTATCGCCCATGTCCTCGGCGCCGAAGCGGGCGGACGCGTCGTGGCGGACCTCTATCAGCTCGCGGTCGCCAGCGCGTGCAGCCTGGCCGACGGCGCCCTGGCCGCGGCGCTCACGCTGACCACGGCGCACGTGGGATCCCGTGAGCAGTTCGGCCGGCCACTGGCCGCGTTCCAGGCCGTGGCCCAGCAGATCGCTGACGTCTACATCGTGAGCCGGACCCTCCACCTGGCCGCGCTCTCGGCCTGCTGGCGGCTGGAGACAGGGCGCGAGGCCGGCAGCGATCTTGACGTGGCGGCGTACTGGCTTACCCAGCACGGGCCGCAGGCGCTGCGGGCCTGCCACCACCTGCACGGCGGGATCGGCATGGACGTGACCTACCCGCTGCATCGTTACTCCTCGCTGGTCAGGGACCTGGTCCGGTTCGTGGGAGGCGCCGACTACCGCCTCGACCGGCTCGGCGCCAGGGTCTGCGGCTGAGGGCCCGGCATGTTCCTCGACCTCACCGACTCCCAGCGCGCACTCCGCGACGAACTGCGGGCCTATTTCGCCGATCTGCTATCGCCCGGCGAGCGCGCGGCGATGCTCACCGAGCGGCACGGCGGCGTCTACCGGGAGATAGTGCGCAGGATGGGCCGCGACGGCTGGCTCGGCGTCGGCTGGCCGGTCGAGTACGGCGGCCGCGGGCTGGGCCAGGTGGAAGAGCAGATCTTCGCTAGCGAGGCGGCCCGCGCAGACGTGCCCCTGCCCGCCGTCACCCTGCAGACCGTGGGCCCGACGCTGCAAGCCCACGGTACCCAGCAGCAGAAGGATTTCTTCCTGCCCCGGATCCTGGCCGGCGAGGTCCATTTCGCGATCGGGTACACCGAGCCGGAAGCGGGCACCGACCTTGCGGCGCTTCGGACCAGGGCGGTGCTGGCCGGAGACGCATATGTGGTCAATGGCCAGAAGGTGTTCACCACCGGCGCCCACGAGGCCGACTACATCTGGCTGGCCTGCCGCACCGCCCCCGACGCGCCCCGCCACAAGGGGATTTCCATCCTCATCGTCGACACCGCCGATCCCGGCTTCTCCTGGACCCCGATCATCACGCACGACGGGGCGCACCATGTCAACGCGACCTACTACTCCGACGTGCGCGTCCCCGTCGCCATGCGGGTCGGGGAGGAGAACGCCGGCTGGCGGCTGGTGACGACGCAGCTCAATCACGAGCGGGTGATGCTGGGCCCGGCGGGCCGGATCGCCGCTCTGCATCACCGGGTGCGCGGCTGGGCCGCCGGGCGGACCGGGCCGGATGGCCGGCCACTGCTGGCCCAGCCGGACGTCCGGCGCGCGCTGGCCGAGAGCTATGCCTGCCTGCGGATCAACGAGCTACTCAACTGGCAGGTTGCGGTGGCGGCCACAGTCGACATTGCGGACGCATCCGCCACCAAGGTCTTTAGTTCCGAACGAATGCAGCGCCTTGGTCAAGTACTAGAGGAGATCGTCGGACGGCATGGCGATCCAGCCGACGAGGAGACCGCCGAACTATCCCGCTGGCTGGATATCCAGGCCAAGCGCAATACCGTGCTGACATTCGGCGGTGGGGTCAACGAGATCCAGCGGGAGCTGATCGCGACGGTCGGCCTGGGGCTGCCGCGAGTGCCCAGGTGAGCGAGCGAACGGGAAGCAGAGAACGGAGGAAACGGCTCATGACAGCGGTCAGCGCCGCGGCTTCGGACACCACGGCCGTGATCATGCAGGCGGCCGCGCGGATCGCGGCGTCCGGTGACAGCAGTCCACGCCCGGCGCCGGATCCGGTGAACCTGCCGATGATCCGTCACTGGACCGAGGCGCTAGGCGACGCCAACCCGGTGTACACCGACGCCGAGTTCGCCGCGCGGTCGGTGCACGGCGCTCTCGTGGCACCGCCGGCGATGACGCAGGTCTGGACCATGCGCGGCCTGCGCCCGGCTGATGGTGCTGGCAGCGACGGTGGCGATCCGTTAAGCCTGATGTCAGAGGTGCTCGACGAAGCCGGCTTCACCTCGGTCGTCGCGACCAACTGTGAGCAGGAATACCACCGTTACCTGCGGCACGGTGAGCAGGTCACCGTGCGCTCCAGCCTGGAGAGCGTGACTGGGCCCAAGCGGACCGCGCTCGGCGAGGGCTGGTTCGTCACTACGCGGAGCACCTGGTACGTGGGCGCCGAGGCGGTCGCGTCGATGATGTTCCGCGTGCTGAAATACCGGCCTCCAGGACCGGCCACATCGCCCCCGCCCGGACCGCCCGTGCCGTCCGGACAGCCAGGATCGGCGGCGCCGGCGGTGGCCGCCGCCGAGGTCCTGCGGCCGGCCGTCTCGCGTGACACTGCGTTCTTCTGGGCCGGAACCGCCGCCGGTGAGCTGCGGATCCAGCGCTGCGGCGAATGCGGCGCGCTGCGCCATCCCCCCGGCCCGATGTGCCCGGCGTGCGGCGCGGCCAGGCCCGAGTACGTGGTCGCCGCGGGGACCGGGGAGGTCTACAGCTATGTGGTGCACCACCACCCGCCGGTGCCCGGCAAGCAGCTCCCGCTGGTGATCGCGCTGGTCCAGCTCACCGAGGGTGTCCGCATGGTGGGCGAACTGCTCGACGTCAGCCCGGAGCGGGTGCGCATCGGCCTGCCGGTCCGGGTCGCCTTCCTCCGGGTGGACAGCGATCTGACCTTGCCGGCCTGGCGGGAGGAGCCGCGATGACGATCGAAGCCGGCCTGACTCTGCCCGAGCTGGTGATCGAGGTGACCCCCACGTTCGTGATCAGCACTGCGATCGCGACCCGGGATTTCCAGGATGTCCACCACGACCGGGACCGGGCCGTCGAGCGGGGCGGGAAGGACATCTTCGTCAACATCCTCACCACGACCGGCCTGGTGCAGCGTTATGTGACCGACTGGGCCGGACCGCAAGCCGTGGTACGCAAGGTAGCGATCCGGCTCGGCGCGCCCTGCTATGCGGGCGACACGCTCACCTTCTCCGGGCGAGTGGTCGAGGGTGCCGACCGAGAGCGGGCCGGGCGCGCCGGCGGAGAGAATGGCGAGGGTGCCGGCGCAGAGCATGGTGAGGGTGCCGGCGGAGAGAATGGCGAGGGTGTCGGCGGGCGGCTTAGCCGGGACACCGGCGAGGAGTACGTGGTCGAGGTCGTCGGGCGGTGCAGCCTGGGCGACCACGTGACGGGGACGGTCCGCATCGCCGCGCCCGGGAGCGCGGCATGATCTCCGGGGCGGCGGCGATCGCCGGCATCGGAGCCACGGAGTTTTCGAAGGACTCCGGCCGCAGCGAGCTGCAGCTGGCCGCCGAGGCGGCGTCGGCCGCGCTGGCCGACGCGGGGCTCAGCCCATCCGATGTGGACGGGCTGGTGACGTTCACGATGGACAGCAGCGCCGAGGTCGCGGTCGCCCGCGAGCTCGGCGTCAGGGAGCTGCGGTTCTTCAGCCAGGTGAGCTACGGCGGCGGCGCTGCCTGCGCCACCGTGCAGCAGGCGGCGATGGCGATCGTGGCCGGGGTCGCGGAAGTGGTGATCTGCTATCGCGCGCTGAACGAGCGCTCAGGTCACCGGTTCGGCCAGGTGTCCCGCGGCGCGGTGCGGGCGGCGACATCCAGCGGGGTGGACAACGGCTGGCACTATCCGATGGGCCTCGGCACGCCGGCCGCCACCGTGGCGATGATCGCCCGGCGTTACATGCACGACTACGGGGCGACCAGCGAGGACTTCGGCCGGGTCACGATCGCCGACCGCCGGCACGCCGCGACGAACCCGAAGGCCTGGTTCTACCGGCGGCCCGTCACGCTCGCCGAGCACCAGGCGTCGCGGTGGATCGCCGAGCCGCTGCGGCTGCTCGACTGCTGCCAGGAGAGCGACGGCGCCGTCGCCCTGGTCGTGACGAGCGTCGACCGGGCCCGCGACCTCCGGCAGTGGCCGGCGGTGATCCGCGCCGCCGCCCAGGGCAGCGGCCCAGACCAGTTCGTGATGACCAGCTACTACCGCGACGAGCTGGGCCTGCCCGAGATGGGCGTGGTAGCCAGGCAGCTGTGGCGCCAGGCGGGGATCGGCCCGCAGGACGTGCGGCTGGCCGTGCTCTACGACCACTTCACGCCGTTCGTCCTGCTCCAGCTGGAGGAGCTCGGGTTCTGCCCGCGCGGGGAAGCACGGCACTTCATCTCCGGCGGGGCGATCGAGCTGGGCGGGCAGCTGCCGGTGAACCCGCACGGCGGCCAGCTCGGCGAGGCGTACATCCACGGGATGAACGGCATCGCCGAGGGCGTGCGCCAGGTCCGCGGCACCTCGGTCAACCAGGTCAGTGGCGACGGCCCGGTGCTGGTCACCGCCGGCACCGGCGTCCCCACCAGCGGCCTGATCCTAGGCCCGGACTGACCTGCGCCTACGCCGAGCCCGGCTGGTGGCCCCTCCGCCCGCAGACCAGTCCTGCGGGCGGAGAGGCATGGCTCCGCAACTCGCGTCGCCCAGGCGCTACCCGCCGGGGTTCAAGTCGAGATGCGTGTTCGTCGTGGTTTCAATTATCCCGATCTGCGTGTACCAGCAATCGTGACCGTTTTCGCCGTCCGCGGTAATTATCCCGACCGCCTTCACCAGATTGCCGCTGGGGTTGCGCTGGAAGGCCGGACCGCCGCTGTCTCCGCCCAGGCAAATTTGCCTGTTGGGATCATATGCCTCGCCAACGCTGCAATGTGTCAATCCATCGCTGGTGGTAAGGCAATAAGGACCCGGGGCAGCTACCCCAACATTGCATTGCAGGCCGCTCGGGCTGCCCGGCTTGGGGTCGGCGCCGTCGAGGCAGATATTGTCGAATTGGGCCGGATACAGGATCGTATACGGAGTGTACGTGCTGGTATCACCCCAGACTTGTCCCACCGCGTTTACCGGCCCGATTGTCTGGACATCAATGTTCGTATTGCCCCCGCGCCCATTGAGGTAGTCTGTCGAGGTCGACCCGAGGATATAATTGCTGGTCCAGTTGGTCAACCAGGTATTTTTCCCGCAGTGGCCGGACGTAATTGCCCAGTGGTTCGCCGGATGAGCGTTGCCGAGCATCGTGAACCCGTCGGTGCACGCGACTCTTCCTCCTGAACTGGGGTACGCGAATATCCGGTCGCCGCCGAAGAATGGCGGGAGGTCGTAATACTTGTTAGCTGCGGACTCGATGCGCTCGGTCATGGGCGTGTGGCTGACCGAGACCCAGTCCGCGCCGTAGGCGGTCTGCAGCTGCCGAGCCGCCGCCGGGGAATAGCTCCGCAGCCAGATCACCACCTTGCTAGCTGCCGGGTTCGGCCCCCACTTGGCCAGCTCGACCCCCCGCGCCCGCCACTGCGGCACCTGGCTGGCGATCTTCGCTGTCAGGGACTGAATCTGAGCCCAGCTATGCGGGACGTAGACCACCCGGTAACCCGCGTCGGCGGCACCCGCTTCGCCGCGCACCGCGGCCAGGAGGCCGGCTTCATGGCCGCGGACGACATACAAGACGGCCAGGCCGCCGTCCGGCGAGTTGGTTTGCCCGCCGAAGCCAGACTGGAACTTCGTCATGTCAGCGAGTGTCGAAACCCTGGTGGAGAAGGGCGTGGCCAGATGCCCGCCTGCGGGGATCTTCGTGCCCGGCCCGACCTGGGCTCGATGATGTGGCGATGCGGTCGCCGACGTGGGTATCGCGAGAGCGATACCCACCAGCACGGCGAGCGGAAGAAAGAGCCGTCTCATCCATTCCTCACGATACTGCTCTGTGCTTCTGCGGCAGGGATTCTGGTCAGGCACGTCAGGAGACCTGTTACGGCCGTCACCAATACCTTTACTGGTACCCTTCTCATCTACTTCTCCCTCGCCTTGGGGGTAGCGCTCTTACGAAGCCTTTTCGATTTACGGCGGGCGACATGGCGATCTCAGCATAAGGTGCCATATGACGCCGGAACAGGCAGTCTGACCGGCAGTCTGACCGGCAGTGTTCGCAGCGGGCGAGGGTAGTGCTGCTAGCCGCCGGCGGGCTGGGCACTGGCGAGATCGTGCGTCACGCTAGCGTGGCCAAGCCGACGGTGATCCCCCTGGAAGCGACGGCATGCCCACGGCGGCCCGGAAGGCTTGGAGGGCGCGAGCGATGTCAGCGTCGTTCGTCTGCCAGTTGGACACCGACAGGCGGATGGCCCTCCGGCCGTCGAACGTCGTTCCGCTCATCCAGGCCTCGCCGCTGTCCACGACGCGGCGGAGAATCCGGTCCGTCGTCTCGTCATCCTCGAACCGGAAGAGAACCTGGTTGATCACGACCTCGTTCAGGAGCTGGCCGCCGGGTACGGTGGCCAGGCCCTCAGCGAACGTCCGGGCGTGCGCGCAGGTCCGCTCCACCAGTTCCGCGACGCCCTCGTGCCCGAGGGACCGGAGCGCCGCGTAGACGGCGAACCCCCGGGCTCGCTGCGAGAAGGTGGGAGCCCAGTCCGTGGCGTCTCGCGGTTGCCCCGGACCGCCCTGAACCAGGTAGCCGGCGGTGGCCGTCATCGCGGCCCGGTGAGAGCCCGGGTGGGCGCAGAAGGCCAGGCCGGAATCGTATGGGACGTTCAGCCACTTGTGTGCGTCGAAGGCCCACGAGTCGGCGCGCTCGGCACCCTTCACGAGATGGCGAAGCGCCGGGCTTGCGGCGGCCCACAGGCCGAAGGCCCCGTCGATGTGGAGCCACGCCCCCGTCTCGGCGGCGGCATCGACGATGTCGTCGAGGTCGTCGAAAGCGCCGGTGTTGACCTCACCGGCCTGGGCACAGATGATCGCCGGCGCGTTCCCGGCGGCGAGTTCCTCGCGCAGCCGGGGGACCTCCATCCGGCCGGAACCGTCGGCGGGGACGACCGTCAAAGACGCCCTTCCGATGCCCAGGAACCGAAGGGCGCGGTCGACGCTCACGTGGCGTCGGGCGCCGACCAGGACCCGGATGGGCGGGGATCCGCTCAGGCCCAGCTCTTCGACGTCCCAGCCCACTGCGTGCAAGATATGGTGTCGTGCCGCGGCCAGGCAGGTGATGTGGGCCATCTGGCACCCGGTGACGAAGGCGAACGACGCGCCCTCTGGCAGCCCGAGCAACTGCCGGAGCCAGGCCCCTGTCACCTCTTCGACGACGGATGCGGCCGGGCCGCACGCGTAGAAGCCGGGACACTGGTCCCAGACGGAGGTGAGCCAGTCGGCCGCGACGGCAGCGGGGAGGCCTCCGCCGATCACGAACCCGAAATAGCGGCCCGAGGGTATCGCGACCAGTCCCGGTTCGGCCGCACGAGCCAGGTCCTCCACGACCACCAGCGGATCGACGGGGCTGCGGGGGAGCGGGCCACCGAGCCTC
>DASWFT010000479.1:0-5684 GCA_036394075.1 Streptosporangiaceae bacterium | reverse complement strand
CTGCTCGTCAAAGACGTCCTCATCGGCCCCGAGAAAATCACCATCCGCCACCGCATCCCCGTCCGGGAACGGGCCACCAGCGGCGGCGGCCACCACGACAGCACCGACACGGAGGGTGACATGCGCCAAAGTTATCCATTGTGTTGGGGGCGTGGCCGATGCTCCCTGTGGCGTCCCGGCGCCCTCGCTCCAGACCCCCTCCTCCATGACCCCCGCGGCCAGCCACTTACCGATCAGCCGCAGGACCCGCTCATCCGCGATCCGGTGCCGGAGGAACCTCGTCAGCCAGCCGCGATCAACGCTGGTGAAAAAGTCGCGGATATCCGCGTCCAGCACCCAGTTCACCTTCTTCCGCTCGATCCCGACCGCCAGCGCGTCTAGCGGATCGTGCGTCTTGCGCCCCGGCCGGAACCCGTAGGAGAAGCCCCGGAAATCCTCCTCGTACACGGCGTTCAGCACCTCGACGACCGCCCGCTGGACAATCTTGTCTCCAGCGTGGCAATGCCCAGCGGCCGCAGCCGCCCGTCCGCCTTCGGTATATAGACCCGCCGCGACGCACTGGCCCGGTAACGCCCCGACTGCACCCGATCGTGCAGGTCCTGCAGGCGAACCTCCAGACCCTGCCCGTAGGCATGCCACGTCACCCCGTCCACCCCCGGTGCGGCCTGCGGGCGTATCGTCCGGTCCGGATTGGTGGTGACCGGTACGGTCAGCAGCCAGCAGGGGAGAAGGCCAGCGAGGCTGGCCAGTCCGGTGATCACGTGATCGGGGGGGACCCCCAGGAATCGAAAAGCGCCGACAGCTTCGACGCCACCCGCGCCAGCCCCGAGACCATCGCCGGCCTCGTCCGCGGCCAGCAGGCCATTGAGTCCCTGCACTGGCTCCGTGACACCCCTTTACCGCGAAGACCACTCCGCCGTCCGCACCCGCTCCGGGCCACGGGCCATGACCGCCCTCAGGAACCTCGCAGTCGGCGCACTCCACCAGGCCGGACGCCACGAAGCCACTCGCTGGGCCAGCCGCTGCATCGGCCGGCCCTTCACCATCCTCGGACTCACGTCATGATCTTGAAACTGCCAGGGATCCTTGGAAGACCCGTGTCATAGCCGGAGCTTCGTCCATATCCGGGCCGGCGTGCCGAGCCGTTCACGGCGGCGCCGGGCTGTGTGCTGCACGCCGGGCGCCGATGGGTCACAATCGGTGCGTGCTACCCGACCGGGCCGCGCAGTGGGTCGCCGATGTGATCGGCCGCGGAAGCCGGATCACATCGGCCCGGCGCCTGCACCCCGGCGGTGTCCTCGCGCCGCTTCCCTCTTCGCGGGAATCGGGCCTGCCAGCGGACAGTGGCGGGTCCGTGGCAGGACCGCGCGGACCGGTCCTGCCGTACCGGTCCCGGGCTCGCCCGGGAAGCTTTGGCGGGGGTGTGAACGATGGCCGTGCAGATCGGATTTCCAAGGTGGGACACTATCCGGCGCATGTGCGGCCGGGGGGAGTGGCGGGCATCGGCTGCGGCAGGCCGGTGGCTTAGCGGCGTGCCCGGCCGGGTCCAGTTTTTTGCGCTCGCACGGTCATAGCCGGCGCCGCGGTCGCCACCGGGCCCGGAACTCGGCTCGTAGTGGAGGCGCTCACGACCCTCCCGGGCTCGCATCGGCACCGGCCACCAAGCAAAACGGCACTTCAACGAGCCCCGAGGTCAGCATCGGCAGATCAGTCACAGCTGGATCAGCTACCCCATACACCGCTCCCGTGGACGTGAACCCGTCCAATTGCCGCCGGCTCATGCATTCCTGCACTGCCGGTCTCTGCGTCGCCCGCTTCGGGCGATCGCCGCCCGCGACGTGCCGGTGACGGCCGAGACGGCGCAGATGCCGTGGCTCACCGGCGCGGTGCGGTCGACCGCCGGGCTGGGCCTGCGGGATCTGAGTTCATCTGGTTCCCTCGGTCACATCCCGCCGTTCCCAGGTGTCATAGAAGTGACCGGCCCAACACGGCTGGCGTGACACGCAATAGCCATACAAAAGCCGTACGAAAGGAGGAGGCGTGGCACCTGCAGCAACTCGGGAGGCCGGGCGCGTCCCGGGCCGCCAGGCGAGGCGGTTTTCCAGCGCCAGCTTCGGCCTGGTGATCCTGTTGATCATCCAGTACGTCCTGGGAATCGCCTACACCCTGTACGGGACGATGCCGACGGCGGGCAAGCAGGTCGGCCTTTTCTCCAGCCCGCTGCTCGCGGTGCACGTGATTGTCGGCACCCTGCTGGTCCTCGCCGCGATCTACCTGGTGATCGCGGCGGTCCGGGCCAGGATTCGGCTGGCCGTCATCATGTCGGTCATCGGCCTGCTGTCGATCCTTGCCGCATGGGTCACCGGGTCGGCGTTCGCGCAGAAAGGGGCGAGCGGGTTCTCGATGGCGATGGGGGTGATGACGGCGGTGGCGCTGCTGTGCTACATGGTCAATGTCAGGGTGCTCGGCCGGCACGGGGACACGTAGGCGGGACGCATGACGACCTCGGAGTCGATCTCCAGGCATGGCCGAGAGCCTGCCGGCTGGTTGACGGCGATCTTCGGCAGGTGTCACCCCGGCCGGCAGAGACGACGAGTCCTGAGCCGCGTCGTCAGCCGCTGCCAGCGAGCCCGGGGCCCGGCAGGACACCGGCAGGAGATGGATCTCGTGTTCCTCGATGCGGTCAGGCAGCTACTGATCCGCGTGCGCCGGTCACATCCTCCCGTTCCCGGGTGTCAGATAAGTGACCCGCAGAACACGGCCCGGCGTGACCAGCCAGCCCGGCCCGCCTGGAAGGGAGAACACAATGCGAGTCTTCGTCGTAGGGGCGAGTGGTGCGATCGGTACCCGGCTCGTTCGCCAGCTGATCGGCCGGGGCCATGAGGTGATCGGCACCTTCAGAACTCCTGAGAAGGAGGCGCGGCTGCGGGCCCTCGGGGCCGTGGCGATCGCGCTCGACCTGCTCGATGCCCCCGCCGTGCGCAAGGCCGTGCTGGACGCCAGGCCCGAGGCGATCGCGCACGAGGCCACGGCGCTGGCCGGTGGCGGATTTTCCCGCAAGCTCGACAAGCCTTTCGCCCAGACCAACCGGCTCCGGACCGAGGGCACCGACGCTCTCCTGGCCGCGGCGCGCGAGGCCGGCGTGCGCCGTTTCGTCGCCCAGAGCTTCGCCCCTTACCGCTACGCCCGAGAGGGCGGGATGGTCAAATCCGAAGACGACCCGCTCGACCGCACCCCGCCGGCGGGTGCGCACGAGACGAACGCGGCGATGGCCTACCTCGACCAGGCCGTTACCGATGCCGGCGGGATTGCCCTGCGCTACGGCGGCTTCTATGGCAACGCAGACGACCAGCTAACCAAGCTTGTGCGTAAGCGGCGATACCCGATGATCGGCAACGGGGAAGGCGTCACCTCGTGGATCCATCTCGACGACGCCGCCGCGGCGACCGTCCTCGCCCTCGAACACGGCGGGACGGGCATCTACAACATCGTCGATGACGAGCCGGCCCCGACGCACGATTGGCTCCCCCTGCTGGCCAAGGCTCTCGGCGCCAAGCCGCCCCGCCACATTCCCGCCGGGATCGTCAGGCTCATCGCGGGCGAAGACGCGGTGATGGGGGCAACCCAGTCCCGCGGCGCCTCCAACGCCAAGGTCAAGCGCGAGCTCGGATGGACCCTGCGCTACCCCAGCTGGAGGGAAGGCTTCGTGGCCGCCTATGCATCTGACGCCCTGGATCCCGTCCGGCAACGCCGCTAGCCAGCCATCCCTCAGGGCCATGTGAAGGGTTGTCCTTGGCCAATATTGCGGTTGTTACGTCTGTCAGCTGGCCGAGTGCGCGGCGTTAGCTGGGATGTGACCAGGCGCGCGACTGCGCCCAGTTCTGCGTTCGAGCCGCGTACGCCGGCCCTGCGCAGCGAGCGGCGGGATACGCGCTGGCCTGCGGCGTTGAGTATGGTCGCGGTCGCGGTCGCCTGGGCGAGCCAATCTGGGCGGATCGGTGTGGCGGTGTGGTCTGCGCGGGTGTCCTTGCCCGCTGCCTGGTCGGGGTGCGGCGAGTCGGCTTGGCCGCCTCCTAGGTTTGTGCGGCAGGAGTCGGCGCGCAGGAGGTGGGCGAGGGCGGCGCCCATGCCCAGGACCAGGACGGGCAGGCAGGACACCGCGGTGGTGATGCCCCACGGCGCGTGCGTTTCCCGGGCTTGGGCGAGGAGGTGGTAGGCGACCTGCCCGGCCATGCCCAGCAGCAGCGAGCCGATCGCGGACCAGCGGGCGAACTTGCGAGTGCGCGCGGACACCGCCGTGCTGGCCGACAGCCAAGCTCGCAGGGCGTAGGCGGCGTAGGCCTCGACCCCGACCGGCAGGGTGACCGCGGTATCGAGCTGAAAGGAGTCCCAGATCCCCGGTAGGGGGTGGACTTGCCCGAACCCCGTCATCAGCCCGTCCGGTCCGCTGTGGCGGCTTGCGCGTGCTCGGTGGCGTGGGCGGCTGTGGCGGGCGTGGCGTCGGTGGCGGCCGGGGCGGTCGCCGCTTCGGTGGCGCTGCTGGCCTTCGGCCTGGACTCGGTGATCGACGGAGCAGCCTCTGCAGTGCTGGTATGGCGGTTCCGGCTGGAGTTGCGCCAAGCCGGGCGCCCTGGGCTTGGGGAGCGGATGGCAGCGCGGGCCGTGGCGGCGGCGATGCTGGCAGCGGCCGCGTATGTGGTGGCCCAGGCCGCGTGGGCGCTGATCACCCGAGCGCACCCGCGGCAGGCCGGGCCCGGGATCGCGCTGCTTGCCGGGTCCGCCGTGGTGCTGCCGTTGCTGGGTTCGGCCAAGCTGCGGCTGGCGCGGCGGCTGCAAAGCCAGGCGCTGCGGGGGGACGGCGTTCTCAGCGCGGCTGGTGCCGTCCTGGCTGCGGCGGCGCTGGCCGGCCTAAGGCCGGCTACTCGGCATAATCCGGCGCTCGGCATAACGCTGGTGCCCCCAGCCGTGGTTTCTCGGAGCCGTTCGATGAGTGTGGCGATCTCGGCGCTGACCGGCGGTCGTCCCGTGCGGTGTGGATAGGCCTGCTTCCTGGTGACCAGGCGACGGTGCCACCGCGGGACGGTACCGGGGGTGACCAGCCGGTGTGCCCGCAGCTTCCCTGGCAGGAGCCGGATCAGCGCGGCCATTGACCGCTCGGCCTGCCCAGCCGGGCCGGGCCCGGGCTTGGTGCGGCGCAGCACGGCGACTTCGTGCCGCAGTACCAGCAGTTCCGCGGTCCTGGACGCCGGCGAGCGGCCGAGCAGGACAAGCCAGCCGCAGAGCCGAACGACGATCAGGTAGGGCAGGCGGAGGGACACGGCTGATCATCATGCCCCACGGCCATGCCTCGCCTATCGCCCCAGGTCACAGGAATAGGCCGACCTTTGGCACCCGACAGGCCCGGCGTGTGCGTATCCCGTAGAGCAGCGGGCCGAAGATTCCGGCGCCGAGGCGTTCGGCGTTGGCCTGGCCGAGCACGATTCCGGGCGCTGCGGTAGCGCCTCCCGCGCATCGCCCTATGCCACCGGACAGTCGAGCCGGATTGGGTGCGGCTCTTTCACAGTGACCGGTTCGATCAAGCGGTAAGACTGTAGTCGTCCTGGTAGCGGGCCTGATGGACGCGATGATGCTCCTGGGCGAGGTGGAACGCCCAGTACGCGTCGAAGTCCCCGTTGTCCTCCAGG
>DASWFT010000478.1:0-26731 GCA_036394075.1 Streptosporangiaceae bacterium | reverse complement strand
CGGCGAGTGGCGCGTCGAGTACGTGATGCTCGACCGGCTGGTGGACCGGTTGTACGAGCAGGATGCGGACTTGGCACCCGGCATCGTTGCCGCACCGCCGGACAGCCACCCGGCCAGCCTCACCACCGCACCGGCCAGCCGGGCCCCGATGGACGCGATGACGCCGCAGCAGCAGCGTATCGGCCATCTGGTCGGCCAGGGCCTGTCCAACGCCGAGATAGCCCAGCGCCTGTCCCTGGAGATCAGCACGGTAAAGAGCCACATCTCCCGGATGCTGCAGCGCCTGAACCTGCACAACCGCCAGCAGCTCATTGCCCACCTGTGGCGTACCGGCTTTGTCGCCAGCCCGGAGACAGAGACCGAAGCCTTAACCCAAACGATCACCAAGGCCGGTCATCGATGGGCTGGGGTGCTTCTCAGCCGAGGGCCGGTCGCAGATCCGGGCCGGCGTGCCGTGCGAGACTTGGCCGTATGGCCGCGAATGAACGCCTGATGGCTCAGGCCTCGTCGTTCGGCGCCGCTGCCGCCACCTACGAGCGGGGCCGGCCGTCTTACCCGTCCCGGGCCATCGACTGGCTGCTGCCGCCTGGCGCACGGCGCGTTCTGGACCTCGGGGCCGGCACCGGGAAGCTCACCCGCCTGCTGCGCGACAGGGGCCTGGACGTCGTTGCCGTCGAGCCGTCGGGCGGGATGCGCGAGCAGTTGACCCGGTCGGTCCCGGGTACCGAGGTCCGTGCGGGAACGGCGGAGGACATCCCGCTGGACGACGGCAGTGTCGACGCGGTTCTCGTGGCGCAGGCCTGGCATTGGGTGGACCCGCGCCAGGCCGTCCCCGAGGTGGCGCGGGTACTCGGGCCTGGCGGGCAGCTTGGCCTGTTGTGGAATGTCCGCGACGAGCGGGAGGACTGGGTGGCCCAGCTCGGCCAGATCATCCACGGCGATCACAGCCAGGACATGGCCAGCGCTGCTCCCCCGGTCGGGCCGCCGTTCGGGCCGGTCGAGCGGCTCGACGTCGAGTGGCGCAGCCACCTCACCCCGGACACCGTGATCGACCTGGCCGCGTCCCGCAGCTACATCATCACCATGGCGCCCGACGAGCGGGCTGCGGTCCTCGCGGCGGTTTGGCACCTGCTGGGCACCCACCCCGCTCTGGCCGGCGCGGCTGAGGTCGTCCTGCCGTACGTGACCAGGTGCTCCCGTGCGTTCCTGCTTGGTGACGGCCCGGTCAGCGGGGCGTAAGGCCGATCAGCAACTGGTCCACCACATGCTCGGCGTAGTCCGGGGAAATGGCTTCCGGCTCGTACTTGCCCCGCATCATCACGGCGCCGACCAGCATGAACAGCGCCGCATCGACGTCGATGTCGGCGCGCAGCTCCCCGGTGCCCGCGCCGCGGCGGAGCACCTGCCTGAACACCTCCCGGCGCGGCTCGACCACGGTCTGCTCGTAGCGCTCCAGCAGCCGCGGGTATTTCTGCCCCTCGCCGAGCAGCAGCGCGAATTCCCTGGTGCGCCGGGGGTCCCCGGTATCCGCAGCCATGGTCCGGAGCAGGGCGATCAGGTCCTCGCGGACCGAGTGCCCACGCGGCTCGGGCAGCGGCGTCTTCAGGGAGGCGAAGGCGGCGAGGAGCAGGTCCTCCTTGCCCGGCCAGCGCCGGTAGATGGTGGCCTTGCCGACACCGGCCCGGGCCGCGACCTGCTCGATACACAGGCCCTCGACCCCGGACTCGGCGAACAGGGCGAGCGCCGCCTCGATGATGGCACGGTCGGCACGCTCACTGCGCGGCCGGCCCGGACGGCGGTGCGCGGGCACCAGGTCCGGGCCGGACCTGGTGCCCTCGTCAACGACGCTGTTGACCTCGGTTTGCATCGACTTACCCTTCTGCCGCCGCCGGAACGGCCGAGCCGATTTCCGCGGGAACGGCCGAGCCGACCTCCGCGGGAACGGCTGAGCCAGCCTCCGCCTGCGGGCCGGCCGTCACGGGCACGGCGTCAGCGGCCGGGCGGCCGGGCATCCAGAGGAGCACCACAATGGCGCCGATGAGGGTGATGGCCGCCGAGACGATGGTGGTCACGTGCATCGCGTGCACGAACGCGGAGTCCGCGAACCCGTTGAGGCGCACGCCGGCGCTACCGAGCTTGGACGCCACGGTCTGCGTCGCGGTGATCGAGCCCGCCGCGGCGTTCCTGGCCGTCGGCGGCAGCCCAGCCAGGTGCGGGCTGAGCTGGCTGCGGTAGGCCTGGGCCAGGATCGATCCCAGCACCGCTACGCCAAGCGCCCCAGCGACCTGGCGGGCGGTGTTGGTCAGCGCGGATCCGGAGCCCGCCCGCTCCCTGGGCACGACGGACATGACCGCCTCGGTGGCCGACGGCATGACAGCGCCCATCCCGGCGCCCTGCACGAAGAAGATGACACCGAGCACCCAGATCGGCGTGGCCGTGCCGAGGGTCTGGTAACCGGCGAGCGCCAGCGTCACGAGCAGCAGCCCGGACGCGCCCACCGCCTTGGCCCCGTACCGCCGCACCAGCGGGGCACTGCGCGGCGCCACCAGCATCTGGCCGGCGGCGAACGGAAGCGTCAGCAGCCCGGCGGCCAGCGGGCTGTAGCCGCGCACGCCCTGCAGGTAGAAGCTGAGGAAGAAGAACGCGCCCATCATGCCGAAGAAGACCATGGCCAGCGCGGCGATCGCGGACGAGAGCCGCGGGTCGCGGAACAGCTTCACGTCCAGCGACGGGTGGCTGAGCCGGGTCTCGTACCAGCCGAACGCGACGAGCACGGCCAAGCCAGCCAGACTGGTCCCGAGCACATCCCAGTGGATCCAGGAGCCCTTCTCCCCGCCCTGGATGATCCCGTACACCAGGAGCACGAGGCCGGCGATGGACGCTAGGACGCCCACGTAGTCGATACGGCCCGGGTTCGGGTTCCTGGACTCGGGGACGAGCAGCAGTATCGCCACGACACCCAGTGCGGTGATCGGGACGTTGATCAGGAAGACCGATCCCCACCAGAAGTGCGCGAGCAGCAACCCGCCCACGATCGGGCCGAGAGCGACGCCGATGCCCACGGCGATGGCCCAGATGCCGATGGCGCGGGCCCGCTCGCGCGGGTCGAAGACGTTGGAAATGATCGACAGCGTCTGCGGCATGACCGCGGCCGCGCCGAGGCCCATCGCCGCACGCGCCCAGATCAGCTGGGTAGGACTGTGCGAGTACGCGGTGAGCAGTGAGAAGGTGCCAAACATCGCCATGCCGAACGTCAGCATGCGCTTACGGCCGATCCGGTCGCCGATCACGCCGAAGGTGAACAGGAGCCCCGCGAACACCAGGGTGTAGGAGTTGATCCCCCACTCCAGCTGGCTCTGGCTGGCGCCCAGGCCGACCTTGGGCTCGGCGATGATCTTCAGTGCCACGTTCAGCACGGTGTTGTCCAGGACGATTGCGATCAGGCTGATGACCAGGACGCCGAGGATGAGCCATCGGCGCCGGTAGATCTTGTCGGCGGAGTCCTGGTCCCGCCTCGGAAGTGAGATAAGCGAAGCCATGGTGCCCTTCGTGGTCAGAGGGAAGCCCGCGACGTATGGCGGCGTTACCCTGACGAGTCCTGCCCGGGCCGGCGCAGGTTAGCTAACGATACGGAACAGGTCCGTATCGCAAAAGATTCCCCGCCACGCCGGAAAATTCTCGCCTTGTCTAGGCAGCACGCTGCGGGACTATCTCAGGCGCACGGAACGTGCCATGATCGAAGCGTCCGGGGACGCCGTGAGGGCGCCACGAGGCGTGGAGGATTCCGAGATGCACGCTCATCAAGAAGCAGGTTCAGGCACGGCCGCGACCAGCCCGCGGACCGCAGCGCAGAACCCGGCGGACCGCGGTGCGGGTACCGCCCCCGGGCCTGGGGCCCAGCCACAGCACGAACCGCTCTACGGCGGGCACGCCAGCCGGCGGATCACCGTGCGGGACCTCGCGGCCGCCAAGGCGCGCGGCGAGAAATGGCCGATGCTCACCGCCTACGACGCGCTGGTCGCGCGGGTCTTCGACGACGCCGGCATCCCGGTCCTCCTGGTCGGGGATTCGGCAGGCATGGTGGTGTTCGGGCACGACACCACCATCCCCGTGACCGTGGATGACCTGATCCCGCTCACCGCCGCCGTGGTGCGCGGCACGAGCCGGGCGCTGGTCGTGGCCGACCTGCCGTTCGGCTCCTACCAGGCGTCGCCGGAGGCAGCGCTCGCCTCGGCGGTCCGGTTCCTCAAGGAGACCGGGGCGCACGCGGTCAAACTGGAGGGCGGCCACCGGGTACTGCGCCAGGTCGAGGAACTCGTCGCGGCCGGCATCCCGGTCATGGCGCATCTCGGGCTGACCCCGCAGTCGGTCAACGCGTTCGGCGGCTACCGGGTCCAGGGCCGGGGCGAGGAGGGCGAGCGCCTGCTGCAGGACGCGAAGTCGCTCGAGGCGGCGGGTGCGTTCGCCGTCGTCCTGGAGTGCGTGCCCGCCGACCTGGCCGCGCGGGTGACGGGCACGGTGTCCATTCCGACCATCGGGATCGGAGCAGGACCCGGCTGCGACGCCCAGGTACTCGTATGGCAGGACATGGCCGGGCTGACGCCGCGGACCGCCAAATTCGTCAAGAAGTACGCGGACATAGCAGGCGTGCTCGGGCAGGCGGCCCAGTCGTTCGCCAGGGACGTGATAGCCGGGGAGTTCCCCGCGCCGCAGCACTCCTACCGCTGAGTTCCTGCCGCCGCCCGGCACCGCAACAACAGTAAAACGCATCAACCGTCGTTATAACGACAGTAAAACGCATCAACCGTCGTTGGAGGCGCCGGGTCCGGGCGCCGGCCGGGGTGGCCGGGGTTTCGTTGGGCTAAGTGCGGCTAGATGTCGGTGAACCGCAGGCCGGCGTGCGCCTTGTACCGGCGGTTCACCGACACCAGGTTGGCGGTCAGCGCCTCCACCTGCCCGCAGTTGCGCAGGCGGCCCGCGTAGACGCCGCGGACACCAGGAAGCCGGCTGGCCAGTTCCTGCACGATGTCGGTGGCCGCCCGGTCGTCCCCGAGCACCATCACGTCCAGGTCAATGGCGATGACCTTCGGGTCAAGCAGCAGGACCGCCGACACGTGGTGGAACGCGCCGACGACCCAGCTGCCGGGCAGCACCGCGGCCGCCTGCTGAGCGGCGCTGCCCTCCTCAACCGGCAGCGGGTAGGCGCCGCGCCCGTCGAACCCAATCGGGTTCACGCAGTCGATCACGATCTTTCCGCTGAGTGTGTCCGCGAGCGAGGCGAGCAGTTCCCGGTGCCCGTCCCAGGGCACGGCCACGATCACCACATCCGCCTCGCGGGCCGCCTCGGCGTTGGCCATGCCGCGGATCCTCCGGTCCGGGCCAAGGGCCTCGGCCGCGGCCACCGCCCGCTCGGCGCTGCGCGACCCGATGATCACTGGGTTGCCCGCGAACGCGAACCGGTGCGCCAGGCCACGGCCCTGCTCACCGGTGCCGCCCAGGACCGCGATCACCAGATGGGCGAGGTCCTTGGTCATAACGGGTGATCCCTGCGCTGAGGCCATGCCCTGATCCTGCCAGAACGCCTCTGTCCGCAGTGGCACGATGGACCCCATGGATGCGAGGCAGGTGGCAGCGCTGCGCGGGTTGCTGGCCAGCACCGGCTGGCTGGAGCGCACCACGGAGTTCGCGCGGGCCCTGCGCCGCTCCTCCCGGACCCGCGGCGGCCTCCTCATCGTCGGCACGCCTGACGCGGAGCCCTGGCACCTGGCCGCGCACCTGGACGAAGAGAGCCGGATGAGCCGGGTGCCGGAACTCGAGCCCACGCTGATCCGCTGGGACCCGCCGACGGACGCGCCGCCGCACCTGCGGACCGGCCTGACCCGCCTTGACCGCGCCCAGCGCGGCGAGACGCTGTTCGTGGTCAGCCCGCAGGCGGCCCCCGATGCCCTGCTCGAACGGGTACACAGCGCCCGCAAGGTAGCCACCGTCCTCGCCCTGGACCAGGGTGACCCGGAGCTTGAGGCGATGGCCCACGAAGTGCTCACTGTGCGGCCGGACAGCGCACCCGTGTCCTTCGACGCCGCCCAGCACCTGGTCAGCGCCGCAGCCGGGGCGGCCGGGCCGACCGGCAGCCGGCCACGCGCCGGGCTGCGTGAGCGTCTGGGCCGGCTGCTCGACGCGGTGAGCGGGGCAGCCTCTGGGTAACCCTTCGTGCTGTCCGTGTGGTCGGTCAGGGGACCGCTAGATTGGCGGCATGAGCACCCAGGAAACCGCCACCGTCCCCTCCCAGGCCGACAAGGCCGAGTTGTTCCGCGCGCTGCACGAGGGCCCGGAGCCATTGCTGCTCCCCAATCCGTGGGACGCTGGCTCCGCGAAGCTCCTCGCCTCACTCGGTTTTGCCGCGCTGGCCACGACGAGTAGCGGTTTCGCGGCCACGCTGGGGCGGCTGGACGGATCGGTGACCCGCGAGGAGGCGCTCGGCCACGCGGCGCTGGTCGCCGCGGCGACCAGCCTGCCGGTCTCGGCCGACCTGGAGAATGCCTTCGCCGACGAGCCGGACGGTGTCGCCGAGACCATCAGGATGGCGGTGCAGGCCGGCCTGGCCGGCTGCTCGGTCGAGGATTTCACTGGCCAGCCTGGGTCGCCGATCTACGACATCGGGCTCGCCACCGACCGGGTCGCGGCGGCTGCGGCGGCCGCCCAGGCCGGCCTGGTCCGGCTGGTGGTCACCGCGCGGGCCGAGAACTACCTGCATGGCCTGCCGGACCTGGCCGACACCATCACCCGGCTGCAGGCCTACCAGGAGGCTGGGGCCGACGTGCTGTACGCGCCGGGCCTGACCAGCCTGGACGAAGTGCGCCAGGTGGTGCGTGAGGTCGATCTGCCGGTCAACGTGCTCGCCATGCGAGGCGGCCCGACCGTCTCCGAACTGGCCTCAGCCGGCGTGCGCCGGGTCTCTGTCGGCGGGGCTTTCGCTTTCGCCGCGCTCGGGGCGCTCGTGGAGGCTGCCCGCGAACTGCGCGAGCAGGGCACGTACGGCTATCTTGAGCGCGCCGCGGTCGGCCGCTCAGCGGTGGGCGCCGCGTTCGGCGGCTAGACGTGCACTTCCATGATCGCGGTACATTTTCAGTCACCACGACTGAAGAATTACCGCGATCATGGAACTAGACGGGTGCTCAGGAGTCCAGGCTCAGCACCATGGTGGGCCGCTCGATCACGTGGTCTTCGCGCAGCGGCCTGACCGCCGTGCCGATGGCGAAGAACTCGGTGGTGTGCGAGCCCCAGGTGTGGCTGTGCTGGCGGAGCTGGACCCCGACGATTCCTTCCGCGTGCAGTTCCTCCGCCTCGGCCTGCATCCGGCTCATCGCCAGCTCGCGGGCATCGTAGAGAGCCTGGGTGAACTGCTCGAGTTCCACGTTGCGCCCGATGTTGCCGATTTTCCCGCCGAGCCGCTGATGCGCGATGTGGTACACGCACGACCCCATCACCATGCCGAGCGGCGCGTAGCCAGCCCGGATCAGCGTCCAGAAGTCCTGGCCCGACAGGTCAGAGGTGAAGGGCTGCTGCTTGTTGTTGCGCCACTGGGTGACTCCCCCGCCGCCGGCCCCGTCCTCGGCCTTGACCGCGGTGCCAACCGCGATGAACTCGGCGATGTCGTTGCCGAACTCCTTCATCTCCACATCGAGCCGGACCCCGACGATGCCGTCCGCCTTGAGCGCGTCCGCCTCCGCTTCCATCCGGGTCATCGCCAGCTCGCGCGCGTGATACATGGCCTGTGACAGGACGTCGAGTTCCTGGTTCTTGCCCCACCGTCCGACCTGCAGACCCACGTGGTAGATCGAGCTGCCGAGGACCAGGCCAAGCGGGCGGAAGCCGGCCTCCCGTACCAGCAGGAACTCGTTCACGGACAGATCTGAGGTGAAAATGGCACCCGGCCGCCCGGGCTGCAGTTCGGCGAGACGGCGCAGGGCATCCTGCGGTACTCCGGCCACGCCCAGCGCGGCGGCGTTCTGCTCGGTCATCGCTCTCCCTCAGCTGCTGTCATCGAGAATCTTCGCTCATCAATCGGCGACGTGGGCATGGGTGGCATCGATCAGCGTCCCAGCCGGGTCCGGGCCGCCTGCCGCCGCTGCGGATCCAGCGACAGGATGGCCAGGCTGCGCGGCTGCTGGGCCCCGGGCGAGGCAAAGCGCGCCGTCGCGGTGCCGATGATCGTGACTTCCACGATGTGGTCCCTGCGGCCCTCCTGCATCGGGCACTCTCGCTCGTGGACCTTCATGTCCATCTTGGACACGACGACACCTTCCGCTCCCAGCCTGCGGACATCCTTCTCCAGCTGAACGCGCCCATCGTGCCTGGCATCGTTCACAAGATCGGTATACCCGACTACCTCGGCGTTCCCTGCGCCCCACCGGGTCTGGCCGACGGTCAGCCAGTCGTCGTGCCTGGCGCCGACCGAGATGCCGAGGGCCAGGCCTACGGGCGTCCATCCGGCCATGATCAGCTTGGCGAAGTCCTGGCCGGACAGGTCGGACGTGAACGGCCTGGGCGGTACCACGCCGCCGCCCTGCGCCCGGACCGCGGTGCCGATCGCCTTGAATTCCAGGCCGCCGGCGGGGAATGCGCCGATGGTGAGCAAGACGCCCACGATTCCCTGGCCGCCGAGTTCGGTGCACTCGGCGGACATCCGGTCGAGGGCCTTGTGCCGGGCCTCGTACATCGCCTCGATCAGGGGGCCGAACGAGCCGTAGCCGCCGCGTCCCGAGACCTGCGTGGGGGTGCGGAAAGGCTGGGCGAAGCCCCCGTACCCCGACCACCCGCCCGGGCAGCCGTATCCGCCCGTGAAGCCGATGTTGTAGACGGCCGCCCCGAGCACCTGGCCGACTGGTTCAAATCCCACGCTCCGGATCGCGGCGAACTCGTCCGTGGACAAGGCGGATCCCCAGGTCCCGCTGCCGCGGATCTCGGCCATTCGCGCCCGCGCAGCATCGGGCAGCCCGGTTCCGTTCTGATCATCGGTCACCGCGTGCCCCTTTCGGCCTGCGCAGCCAGTCCCACGATACCGGGCATGCTGACGCCGGATGGTCGCGCGGACTCCGGCCGGGTCGGGTCCGGCTCCTGACCAGGGTCGGGCCGGGCTCCTGGCCGGGCTTACGGGGTGGGCTCGCCGTCAGCCGCGTCCCATTCCTCGTTCCGTTTCCGCACGGTGTCGAGGGCGTGCTCGGCTTCTTCCTTGCTCCGATACGGCCCGAGCCTGTCCTTGCCGGGACATCCCGCACCGTGCTCGACGGCGTGGTGCTTGACGCAGTACCACCAACCTTGGTCGTCGTTCATGCGCATTAGACTTCCAGAACATGACGACGTTGCTCCAGCCTGGCCGGCTGTCCCCGATGCGGCAGGTTCCGGCGGGCATCCCGCGGCCCGAGTACGTGGGCAGGAAGCACCCGAGAGTCGGGGAGCCTAACGTCAAGGACGCCGAGACCATCGAGCGGATGCGGGCCGCCGGCAAACTCGCGGCCCAGGCCCTCGCCGAGGTGGGCAAGCACGTCGCACCCGGGGTCACCACGGATGAGCTCGACCGGGTCGGGCACGAATTCCTGTGCGACCACGGCGCTTATCCCAGCACGCTTGGCTACCGGGGGTACCCGAAGTCGCTCTGCACCTCGCTCAACGAGGTGATCTGCCACGGGATCCCCGACGACACCGTGATCGCGGACGGCGACATCGTCAACGTGGACATCACCGGATACCTGAACGGCGTGCACGGGGACACGAACGCGACGTTCCTGGCGGGTGAGGTCGATGAGGAATCTCGGCTGCTGGTGGAGCGCACCCACGAGGCCATGATGCGCGGCATCCGTGCGGTGGCACCCGGGCGCCCGCTCAACGCGATCGGCCGGGTGATCGAGTCCTACGCGCGCCGGTTCGGCTATGGGGTGGTCCGCGATTTCACCGGGCATGGCATCGGCACGACGTTCCATTCCGGCCTCATCGTCCCGCATTTCGACGACCCCGAAGTCAGTGTGATCATGGAGCAGGGGATGACGTTCACCATCGAGCCGATGCTCACCCTCGGCACGATCACCTATGACATCTGGCCCGATCGCTGGACGGCGGTCACCCGGGACCGCAAGCGCACCGCCCAGTTCGAGCACACCGTCCTGGTCACCAGCGACGGCTATGAGATCCTGACCCTCCCCTGACCCTGCCGCCCCATCGCCCCGCCCCGCGGTGCCGGGCGCCGACCAGGTTCAGCTCGCGGAGGATTCGCGGGGCTGCATGTGACGAGAATCCTCTGTGATCATGAAACTCAGCTCGCGGACCCCCGCAGTGGCCGACGCACTGAAGGACGGCAGGCTCGATCGGCCCACAAGTCCGATTTCATGATTAATAAGGAAGATTCCTGTCACATGCGACCGCGAATGTTCCGTAGTAGTCATGGAAGAGTCAACTCATTACCCCTCGGTTTGTCAGGTAGTCATCTGTCAAGCTGGTACTGGACCGCGAGTGGCGCCAGCAGCGGCGGCGGGCACGTCGGCCACGATGGGGAGCTATGGGAGAACTGATCCTGCTCAGGCACGGCGAGACCGAGTGGAGCCGGACACGTCGGCACACCGGACGAACGGACATCCCGCTCACCCCCGCAGGCGAGGCCGAAGCGGCTGCTCTGGCCCCGGCGCTGGGCGCCCGCCCGGTGGCCGCCGTATTCACCAGCCCGCTGCAACGGGCTGCGCGTACCGCAGAACTGGCCGGGCTCTCCAACGCCAAGCAGGATCCGGACCTGCAGGAATGGGATTACGGCGGTTATGAGGGCCTGACCACCGAGGAGATCAGGTCAGACCGCCCCGGGTGGTACTTGTGGCGCGACGGGGTTATCCCGGGCGACGCCGCGCACCCGGGAGAGACCGTGCAGCAGGTCGGCGCGCGGGCGGACGCCGTGCTCACGCGGGTGCGCCCATTCCTGGAGGAGGGAGATGTCGTGCTCGTGTCCCACGGCCACATGCTGCGCGTGGTGACCGCCCGCTGGCTGCAGTTGGTGCCAGCCGACGGCCGCCTGTTCCTGCTCGATACCGGCACCCTGTGCACGCTCGGCAGCGAACACGGCGTGCTCAGCGAGCCGGTGATCACGTCCTGGAACGTGCGGCAGGGACACTAGCGGCCGGGCTTTCCTGGCCTGGGCATGCTCCTCGCCTGGGCATGCCTGGGCCTGGACATGCCTGGCCCGGGCCTGCCGCGGCCGCTCAGGACGCGGCGCGGAAGGGCTCTCCGCGCTGGCCGTCCCGGCGGTGCGTGCGCATCCGCTGCCGGGCGGCCCGCGCGGCCGGCCGCAACAGCAACTGCCCGGCGACGCCACTGGATCCCTGGTAACAAGCCCGCAGTGCGGCCGTGGCGGTCAGGTCAGCCAGCGGGCTGGCCGGCACGCCGTACATCCGGCGCGCCCACCGCGGCAACGTGGCGAAGGCCAGGGTGGTCAGCGGCGGCGCGACCAGCTTGAAGGCCAGGAAACCCTCCGGCACCGCGGGGATGACCGAGCGCAGCAGCGCCTTCCTGGCCTCGGGAGTGGCGCGCAGGAGCGGCCTCATCCGCGCGTAGTAAGCAGCGAGTTCCGCGGCGGAGGCGGGCACGATCGCCGGGTCAAGGCCAACTACAGTGGCTCCCCGCCGCTGCTCGTCCATGAACGTGTCAATGTCGCCCCGCGACAGCGGCATCCCGCACCGCCGCGCGATGTCCGCATAGGAGGCGACCTCACCGCAATGCACCCAGAGCAGCAGTTCGGGCTCATCCAGCCGGAACCGGGTCCCGTCGGTGTCGGTCCCGGTCAGCGAGGCATGCACCTTCCGGATCCGGCGGCCGGCCCGTTCGACCTCCGCGGCGCTGCCGAACGTGCGCACACCGACGAACTCCGCGGTGCGCATGAACCTGCCCCAGGCCTGCTGCGGATCGGCGAGGGCGGTGTTCTGCCATGTGCCGCGCATCACCCGGGGATGGAGGGCCTGCAGGTAGAGGGCGCGGAAGCCCGCAATCCACATGATCGGCTGCCCCATGATCCGCCTGGTCACCGAATCCGGGTCGAACAGGCCATCGGCCGTGGACTCGCCCGCCGCCTCGTTCGCGTCCTGGACCGGTATCGACGGCACGGGCGCTCCCTCTTCAGCGGTCACTCAGGGCGGGTTTCCTCCTCGATCCAGCTTAGGTAACTCTCCGAGCCGGCGACGATAGGCGTCGCGACTATTTCCGGCTCGTCGTAGCTGTGCCGTTCGGTAAGGAAGTTGGCGAGTTCCTGGTAACCGGCAGCCGGCAATTTCAGCATGAGCAGCCACTCCTCGGCCCGCTCGATCGCGTCATCCCACCAGTACATGCTCGCCACGGGGCCGGCCACCTGGGCGCACGCCGCCAGCCTGGCCTCCACCGCGGCACGGGCGAGTTCCATCGCCTCGGCGCGCGAGTCCGTCGTGGTCTGTACCTGCAGGTACCGCTGGCCTGCGCCGGGCATCGGACCGGACGCAGCGCTGGACGCCGCACCCGAGGTTGCACTGCCCTGACCCGCCATGGCCCTGATCGTACGCCTCGCGCGGCTCGCCAGGGGTAACCCGTTGCGGCGCTCGCCGGCATGTCCCGCTCCGGCACTCTATGGGACGGACAGCCAGGCCCCGCTCGCGGCCAGGGCCGGTGGCCTCATCCCTCGCCGGAAGGCGCGGCCGCATGCCCGCGGCCCCCGCCGAGGAAGGATTCCACGAATTCCGGGCTGGCGGACAACTCGGCGGGTGTCCCTTCCATCCGCACTTCCCCGCCGCCGAGCACGTAGGTCCGGTCCGAGATCGCCAGGACCGCCCTGGCCCGCTGCTCCACGATGAGCACGGACGCCCCGCTGGTCGCCAGCTGACGGACGTGCTCTTCCAGTAGCGACGTGGCCACCTTGGGTGCGAGGTTGGCGGTCGGCTCATCCAGCAGGAAGATACCCGGGTCGAGCATCAGCACGCGCCCCATGGCGAGCATCTTGCGCTCCCCTCCGCTGAGCTTTCCCGCGCCGCGCCCGAGCATCTCGCTGAGCCTGGGAAATACAGCCAGGACCCGTTCGACGCGCTCGGCCACCTGCCTGCGGGGCAGCAGGTAGCCGCCCATCTCGAGATTCTCCCTGACGGTCAGCGGCCCAAACACGTCGTCCACCTGGGGCACGTAGCCCACGGCCGCCCGCGCGATCTCCTCGGGAGGCTGGTTGGTGACGTCCTTGTCACCGACCAACACGGTGCCGGAGGAGATATGCACGATCCCGACCAGGCTCTTGAGCAGGGTGCTCTTACCCGAGCCGTTCGGGCCGACCAGGGAAACCACCTCGCCGGGAGCAGCGCTCAGGGTAATGCCCCGGATCACCGGGTCGCCGCCGTATCCAGCGGTGACGCCCCGCGCCTGGAGCGGGATGCCTTGGAGGGTGAACTCAACCGACAAGGTAGGCCTCCACGACCTCGCTGCGGCTTCGCAGCTGCTCCATCGTCCCCTCGGCCAAGACGGCGCCCTCGGCCATCACCACCACAGGATCACAGAACTCGTCCATGATGGCCAGTTCGTGCTCGACCATGAGGATGGTCATCCCGTCGTTGCAGAGTGCCACCAGCTCGTTGCCGATCCGCCGGGCCAGGTTCGGGTGCACGCCAGCCATCGGCTCGTCGAGCAGCAGCATGCCGGGCTCGGCCATGAGCGAGCGCATGATCTCAACCAGTCTGCGCTGCCCGCCGCTCAGGTCCCCGGCGTAGTGATTGGCGAACTTGTCAAGGCCGAACCGGTCGAGGATGACCGCCGCCCGGGCGATGGCCGCCGACTCGTCAGCCTTCCAGTACCGCTTCCCGAGGACCGCACCGCGGAACGAGTCGCCGCGGTTCGCTGGCACCGCTGACAGCAGGTTCTCCATGACGGTCAGCCGCTTGAACTCGCTGGCCAGCTGGAAAGTCCGGACCAGCCCCAGCCGCGCCCGCCGGAATGCAGGCGTCCCCGTGATGTCCTGGCCCCGGTAGACGATCTTCCCCGAGGACACCGGCAGCGTCCCCGCGAGCATCGCCAGCAGCGTCGACTTCCCAGCCCCATTCGGCCCGATCAGGCCGGTCAGCGTACCGTGCCGGACCGAGATGGACACCCCGTTAACCGCCCGCACTCCCCCGAAGTCACGGACCAGATCGGTCGCCTCCAACACGACATCCCCATCCCCACTCCCGGATGTCCGCTCCCGTTCCCGAGCCGATACGAGCGCAGTAGCCGAGATACCTTTCCCATCGGCAGCAACGCCATCGCCCCCTACGCCCCCCAAAGGCGCGGGCCGACGGGGTGAGCCGAGGGCGTCCCGCAGCCCACCGTGACCGTCCGCCCCACGCGCCTCGGGCAGTGCCACGCCAGCCCCCACATCGTCATGCCAGCCCTCGGATGCCCCGTCGGCCCGCGCCGCCCCACCCGGCACCTGAATCACGCGCTTGCGCTCCGGCAGGATGCCCTGTGGCCGGAGCCAGAGGAACACCACGATGAGCAGCCCGATCGCGACCCACTGCAGTGATGGGATCAGGTTCGGCGGGAGATTGTTCGACGTGGGAATGAACCGGGTCACCTCCTCGAACGCGACCGGCACCAGGATGGCCCCGAGGATCGCGCCGCGATGGTTGCCCGCCCCGCCGATGATGACCGCCGCGAAGAGCACAACGGTCTCGGCGTAGCCCCACGCCGCCGGGGACCACGTCGAGATGTAGGAGACAAGGATGCCGCCGCTCAGCCCGGCGATGGCCCCGCCGAGCACGAGCATCGCGGTGCGCAGCGACAGCAGGTTCTTGCCGAGCGAGTCAGCGACGAGGTCGTTGTCCCGCATAGCCCGCAGGGAACGGCCGTAGGGCGACTGGGTGATGCGCTGCAGGAACAGGTAGACCAGCAGGCCGAGGAGGAGCGCGCCCGCCGTGAAGCCCCACTCGTAGCCAACGGACTGCGGGTTGAACTCGCCCTGCAGCGGCGCGGGGATGATGGACAGCCCGGCGTCTCCGTTGAGCAGCGGCTTGTAGTTCGTCGCCAGCAGGTTCAGCAGGACCGCCGTGACCAGCAGGCCGACAGCGGCGAAGTCACCGCGCAGTCGCCTGCCGACGAGGAAGGTGAAAGGCAGCGCGATCAGGCCGCCGACCAGCGCCGCGCCGATCCACGGAAGCGGGAAGGGCAGGTTCCACCCGCCGATGTAGGACTGGAATCCCCCGTTCGCCGTGTCGTGGGGCATGGCCAGGATGGCCGCGGTGTAGCCCCCCGCCGCCTGGAAGATGATGAAGCCGAAGTTAGTGACACCCGCGACCCCGAACTGCTGGTTCAGGCCGAGGCAGGCCATCGCATCGACCGCTGCGTAGATCAGCAGGTTGATGAGGTAGAACGTGTTCATCCGGCTCCTTGCCTGACACTCATTGCCGGGCGCCCAGCAGGCCAGTCGGGCGCACGCCGAGCATCACGAGCAGCGCCACGAATGCGATCACATATTTGTAGCTGGCCGTGATGTACGCGGCGCTGACCTCGGTGGCGATGCCGATGACCGCCGCGCCGAGCATGGCACCGTACGCCTGGCCCGGACCGCCGAGGAACACCGCCGCGAGGATGAGCACGAGGAACAGGTCCGTCGCCGTGGCATCGAAGCTGCCCGCGTCGATCGCGAAGACCACTCCCGCGAGGCCGCACAGTGCGCCGGTCAGCGCCCATGTGATGGTGATGACGCGGCCCGTCCTGATCCCGCAGTTGCGGGCTAGTGCCTTGTTGGCGGCGGTCGCCCGCATCGCCTTGCCCAGCTTCGAGTGGCGCAGGAGCATGTGCACCCCCACCATGACAAGCAGGCTCAGGGCAATGACCACGATCTGCACGACGGTCAGGGTCAGGCCGCCGGCCTTCAGCGTCGACCCGCTGCTCATAGCGTACGAGACGGCGGTCCCACCGGCCAGCGCCTGCACGCTGAACTCGATGATGAGCGTCATCCCGAGGGACACGATCACCATCGTGATCGCGGACGTGCCGCGACGCTGGAACGGCGTGTACACGCCGGAGTTCAGCAGCACGGATCCGATTGAGCAGACGACGATCGCGGCCAGCAAGCCGATCCAGACCGAAAAGCCGGCCTGGTTCACTATGTACGCCACGAAGGCGCCGAAGATCATGATGGCGCCGTACGCCAGGTTCAGCACGTCGGTGACCGCGAACTGCAGGGTGAAGCCGACCGAGGCGATCGCCAGGACCGAGGCGGTCACCAGCCCGAACCCCAGCGAGGAGAGGAAGATCGTCACGTGCGGCTTACCCCCGGGTCGGCCAGGATGATCCCCCGCCCGCCCAGGCTTCCCGTACCGGTACGGGAAGCCTGGGCGGCGGCGGGGCACATGGAGCGCATGGAACGTGTGGTCATCCGGCGAGGGCCCGCAACTGTGCCGCCGTCAGGTTGCCGACGACATTCACATTGCCGTTCGCGCTGTAGGTGTCGACCTGGAAGATGCCGGTCGAGTCGTGGAAGCTGTCGAAGTTGGTCGGCCCGCCAGGTCCTTCGTACCTGACGGCCTTGCCCGCCTTGACCAGCGGAGCGCACTGGGCGAACGAGTAGCACACCTGAGCACCAGGAACGCCGTTCCCGATCTTGATGACGTCTGGGCCGTACACGCTCGGGCTGGTGCTCTTCGACATGATCATGGCGAGCGCGGACAGGTTGACCGCGTCGTAGAGGTGCACCCCGCCAGGGGCGCTCAGATAGGTCGTGAAGTTACCGGTGACACCGGGAACCTTGCCCTGCTGGGATAGCAGAGCCTTGGAGAAGGCCTGGTAGGCCGGGCCGCTGGTCTCCACGACCAGGTTGTCAGCATGGAAATTGGACACGAACGCCGACGCGCCGACGGCTGCGGCCGCCGACTTGAAGAACGACGGCGAGATGGCCGCGGACGTGCCGATAATCGGGATGATCTTGCCGCCGTTGAGCTGCTTGATCTCGGAGAACAGGGTCGGGTCGGCGGCACCGAGGGCCTCAGTCATGATCGCATCAGGGTGCGAGTTGACGATCGCCGCGGCCTCGGTACGGAACGTGGTCGCCTTCAGGTCCAGGGCCTGATTGGTCGTGAGGGTCAACCCGCCCTTCTTCAGCGCGCTGATCGCGGGCTGGATGAAGGTCTGCGACCCGATGTCGTTACCGAACGCCAGGGCGATCTTCTTGTAGTGCAACTGCTGGGCGATCGCGACCATGGCGTAGGACTCTTCCAGGTCGGGAGGCACCAGCCGGTAGAAGTACTGGAAATGCGTGCTGTCGAACTCGGACTGCCCGGTCATGCAGAAGGCGGTCATCTTGTGCGAGTTGATGATCGGGACGACCGCCGCCGCCTCGTCCGAGGTACAGCCGATCACGAGCGCCAGGCTGGATGTGGAGGCGAACATCTGGTTGACGGCCGGCACCGCGTCCGCGGGGTCTCCCCGTGTGTCGACGCTCTTGCAGGTCAGCTGGTGCCCAAGCACACCGCCCGCGGCGTTGATGGCCGAAGTGGAGCCGTAGCAGGACGCCAGGTACGTCGGGCCAAGGGCGGCATCCACGCCGCTGAACGGGGCGACATCGGCAACGGTCAGCTTCGAGCCGGACGGGGCGCTACCCGAGCCGCTGCCTGAGCCGCTGGAACTGCTGGAGCTGCAGGCAGCAAGGCCAACCGCGAGTGCGGCGGTCGCCACCACTGCCCCGGCCCGCATGGGGCGCGCGAGCCTGGGCTTCGTGCTCACCGTGCGTCTGTTATCACCCGCGGCTTTTGCCACGGGACCGAGGGTCGTGAACTTCATTGTCCCTCCGTGGTGCGATGGTGTAGTGAATTGACTGCATTGGTTGGGTGAAATAGGTCGTGGATACAGGGGGCCGTGCCAGTCAGAACCCGCTCTTCAGCGGGGCTCCGGGCTGCCATCTCCAGTCGCTGGGGGCACCTTCCTCGGCGACGATCCGGTTGCGGATGGTGCCAACACCTTCCACGGTGATCTCGATGACGTCGCCAGGGTGCATCCAGACCGGTGGCGTGCGGGCAAACCCGACGCCACCCGGAGTGCCGGTAGCGATCACATCACCGGGGGCCAGCCTGGTGAACGAGGAAAAGAACTCGACTGCGCTGGGTACATCGACGAGCATCTGCGAGGTCCGCGCCGACTGCATGACCTGGCCGTTGAGCGTTGAGCTGATGGCGACGTCGCTGACGTCGACCTCGTCGGTGGTGACAACCTCGGGGCCGATGGGCATGCTGCCTTCGAAGTTCTTGCCGGCCGTCCACTGACTCCCGGCGCGCTGCCAGTCACGGGCTGAAGCGTCATTGAGCACCACGAAGCCTGCGATGGCATCGAGTGCCTTGTCAGCGGTGATGTAACGGCCTCCCGCGCCGATGACGATGCCAAGCTCGGCTTCGTAGTCGAAGCGCTCGGTCAGGGCCGGCTTGACCAGGTCGGCATAGGGGCCGAGCACGCTGTCCGCGCCGCGGACGAACGCGTCGGGCCAGGTGGGGACGTCCCGTCCACCCTCGAGCGCGTGCTCGCTGTAGTTCAGGCCGAGGCAGAGTATGCGCGGCGGGGCCGGCGTCGCGGGCGCGAAGTCAGCGGGCTCGACATCGCGGCCGTCGGAGTCCTGGAGCGCCCGGACGGTGTCCATCGCCGCCAGCCCCGATTCGAGGACGTACTGGAGCGAGGAGAACCGGGGATCCCCCGTTGCCTCGGCAACATCGACATAGCCGGACCGGGCCCGGACGTGCAGTCGCGGTCCGTCGGGGGCGGCAATGGTGGCGAGCCTCACGTGGCGGATCTCCTTCGTGGGTAACGGTTGCTGGCGCGGTGCGCGATGACCGCGGCCAAGGCGCCAGAGCCCGGCGGGAGCAGCGCCCGGCCCGGGCACCTCGGCCGCCTGCTGAGGCAGTCAGGAGACCGGGCGGCCGCCCGGCCTTGGCGGCTGGATTGGTTGCACATATTCGGATTGGTTGAGCATAGGTGTGTGCACATACCAGGGTCAAGTGCATCTACTGTAAAAGAAGCTCCAACTATAGTCACGGTCTGGTCTCGATTGGTACGATTGGTTGCGATACCTTGATGACACGCAGCCAGGGCGGAGAACGATGGGGAACGCAACCGGGGACATGCCCCCGATCTCGGCCGACCGCAGGCACCGGCTGGCCGACCTCATCCTCGCCGAGTCGCAGCGGGCGGGGCTCGGCCCGGGCTCCCGGCTGCCCACGGAACGCCAGTTGGCGCTGGACATGGGAGCAACCCGGTCGTCCGTGCGGCACGCCCTGGCCGTGCTTCAGGCGGAGGGCCGCATCTCACGTGAGGTCGGCCGCGGCACCTTCCTGCGGGACACCGCGCCACGCCTTCCCGGCAACGGCGCCGACGGCGCCGGCCTGGCCCTGGCGGCGGCGGGCGCGAGTCCGCCGCTCCCGCCCGACGGCGCCGGCGGCTTCGCGCCTGCGGATGTGATGACCATCCGCCGCCTGCTGGAGCCGCTCGCGATGCCGCTGGTGGTGGCCTGGGCGACGGCCGCCGACTTCAAGGAGATGGACCGCTGCCTGGCCGGAGGCGACCAGGCCGCCAGCTATGACGAGTTCGAGACATGGGACCTCGCCCTGCACCGCAGCCTGATGGCGGCAAGCCACAGCCCGCTGCTCGTCCGGCTCTACGCCGTCATCGAGACGGCGCGGCACGGGCACTTCTGGGGAGACCTGAAACGCCGCAGCGCCTCGCGGGAACGGCGCGAGTTGTACCAGGCCGACCACGCAGAACTGGTCGCCGCCCTCAGGGTCAGGGACGCGGACCGCGCGGTGGAGGCGATGCGGACCCACCTGGGCCGGGTGAACAGCCACCTGTTCGGCGGATCCCAGTGAGCGGGTGAGCGCCCCCGGACGCCGCGCATGACGGCGGGTGTTCCCGGTCACGGTGGCGGGGAACACCCGCCGTTGTGGAATCCGCGGGAGGCGCTGGCTCAGTACCCGCCGCCTCCACTCGATGGCGAGCTCGCGCCACTCGATGGCGAGCTCGATGGGCTGCCCGCGGACGCGGAGATGGTCGCCGCGTGCCATACGCCGCCGAACCCGCTGACATTGTTTCCGTTGGTCTGGCCGGGCGACTTGTCCCCGGCGTAGGTGTACAGCGGGTGGCCGTTGTAGGTCGCCTGGACCGAGCCGTCCGACCGGGTGATGGTGCCGAGCTTGCCCGGCAGCGTGACGCCGGACGCGGCCTGCGCGGCGCCGGTCACCGGCGGCCAGTAGGTCGTGCAGCCGCCGGTGCATTTCGAGCTGGTCGGCGTGTCAATGGCGAACCAGTACAGGGTGAGCCCCTTGGAGTCGGTGAGTACCGTCCCGAGGCTCGTCTTCGCGCTCTTCAGCATCGCCGTCGCACCGGACGACGGCTGGCTGGAGGAACTCTGGCTGGACGGGGAGGCGGACGACGCTCCGCTCCCCGAGCCGCCTGACGAGCTGCTCCCGCACGCCGCCAGCAGGACCGCGAGGATAGCGAACGCTGCGGGCAACCACCTTCGCTGACGCATCAGATCTCTCCGTTCGCGAGACGATGTGGTCATACCGAGGACACGTAACATCCGTCGCCCCAGTTCACGAACGCTCTGCCCAGCCGTCGTCAGCGATTCACCGGGCGATGCGCCGTCACCGGGCGATGCGCTGGCAGAGCCACGCCAGGGCCAGCGGGTACCGGTAGTCAATCCCCATGTGCGTGCCATCGAACAGCTCGAAGCGGATCACCTCGTCGGCGACGCCGGCCTCGCGCAGCGCGCCGCGGAACGCCTCGGCGCCGAGGTCGAGGAACCACTCGTCCCGCGTGCCCGCGTCGATCCAGATGGCCCGCAGCGCCCGGAGTTCGCCCGCGTAACGGGGCACCATCCGGACCGGGTCCCAGTCCAGCCAGCGCTGCCATACCTCGGGCCGCAGCACCCCGGTGCGCGGGTCGAACGGCAGGTCCACCCCGCCGTCCTCGCGCGCCGAGAAGCAGGCCGACACGCCGAGCAGCATGAGCAGGTCCATGTCGGCCTCCTTGGTGAAGGAGGTGCGTGACCGGAAATCATCCCACCAGCGGAAGATGTCGCCGTCGTACTGGCGCAGGTGCCGCGCGGACTTGCCGAACTCCGGGAGGTAGGCCAGCTCGTACAGCGAGTCCCCGGCATGCGTGGCGAGGGCACCGAAGAGGTCCGGGCGCAGCATGGGCGTGATCATGGCGCCGAACCCGCCGCTCGACTTTCCCATGATGGCCCGGTGCGCGGCGCCGGGCAGCGTCCGGTAGTTCGCGTCCACGTATCCGACCACCTCGTCACACAGGTACGAGTGGTAGCGCCCGGTGCCGGGCGAATCCACGAACTGGCTGCCGCCGTACGCGGTCCACGCGTCCACGTAGACCACGATCGCGCCCGGCGCCTCGCCGGACGCGAACACGGCGTCCGCCGTCTCCGGGAACGGCTGGCGGTACGGAGACCGGTTCCGCCACATGGCGACGTGGCCGGTGTACCCCTGGATCACGTAGACAGACGGGTAACGGCGCGCAGGATCGTCGTCGTATCCGGGTGGCAGGTAGACATACAGCGGGCGCTCGTGCGGGTCCCCGAGCGGATTCCCGCGTAGCAGCTCACTGGTGATTACTTGCTCGTCGATACGCCCCGCCAGGGGCGCCGACCATGGCAGCATGGAACCTCCTCGCCTGACATCAGGAGCAACAGCACATCCTGAACGCTAACCGCACGGCTGCTGTCCAGGCCCACCATGCTGTCCCGCCGCGTGATCTACTCAGCCTGCGGCTTTACCGTTAATCCCATGAGCTCGGACCAGGGGGACCGCGACGCGGTCGAGCGTCACTTCGCAGAGGCCATCCTCGCACTGCGCGCGGCCACGCCGAGCCAGTCGCCGCGCACCGACGGCCCGGCCGCGGCGATCCGCGAGAACTCGGCGCTGAGCACCAGCTTGTGCCTGGACCTTTTCGATGCCCAGCTAGCCAGCCGCCACCTGGATATCGCCGCGAGGTGGCTGCAGGCGCGCGGCGCTGGCTTCTACACGATCGGCTCGTCAGGCCACGAAGGCAACGCAGCGGTCGCCGCCGCGCTCCGGCCCGATGACCCGGCGCTGCTGCACTACCGTTCAGGCGCTTTTTACCTGGTCAGGGCCGGGCAGGCCACGCCGCCACGGGATGGCGTGCGGGACGTGATGCTCAGTTTGGTGGCCGCCGAGGACGAGCCGATCGCGGGCGGGCGGCACAAGGTCTTCGGGAACCTTGCGCTGCATGTGATCCCGCAGACCTCGACCATCGCTTCCCACCTGCCGCGCGCGGTTGGCCTGGCGTTCGCGATAGGCCGGGCGGCCAAGCTCCGCACGCCGGCCCGCTGGCCGCGGGACGCAATCGTGGTGGCCAGCATGGGCGACGCGTCGGTCAATCACTCCACCGCGACGGGTGCGATCAACGCGGCCTCCTTCTCGGCCTTCCAGCGGCTGCCGGTCCCGGTGCTCTTCGTGTGCGAGGACAACGGGATCGGCATCAGCGTCCGCACCCCGCCCGGCTGGATCCGGGCTGCGATGGAACTCCGGCCGTCCATCGCTTACTTCCACGCCGACGGGGCCGATCTGGCGGAGACCTACGACACGGCGCTCGCCGCCGCCGCGTGGGTGCGTGGCCACCGCGCTCCAGCCTTCCTGCACCTGTCGGTGACGCGGCTGGGCGGCCACGCGGGCTCGGACGTGGAGAGTGCCTACCGCGACCCCGGCGAGATAGCCGCCAGTCTGGCCGCAGACCCGCTCGTCGGCACCGGGCGGCTCCTGGTGCGCGCGGGGGCGCTGAGTGCCGACGAGATACTCGCCAGGTACGAGAAGTCACGGGCCAGCGTCCTGGCGCTGGCCGACGAAGTGCAGGGCGCGCCCCGGCTCGCCACGGCCATGCGAGTGATGGCCCCGCTCGCGCCGCGACGCCCTGAGATCGTGAAGGTGACGGCCCGGCTGGCCGCCCCGGATGAGACCAGGGACCGGATCTTCCGCGGACAGCTACCCGAATCAGCGGGCCCGATGACCCTGGCCCAGGTCATCAACGCCACCTTGGCCGACGCCCTGGCCGCCCGGCCCGACATGCTCGTGTTCGGGCAGGATGTGGCCCGCAAGGGCGGCGTCTACGGGGTGACCCGCGGGCTGCTGGGCAAGTTCGGCGCGGGACGGGTGTTCGACACGCTCCTTGACGAGCAGTCCATCCTCGGGCTGGCGCTGGGCACCGGCCTGGCGGGCATGCTGCCGGTGCCGGAGATTCAGTACCTCGCCTACCTGCACAACGCGGCCGACCAGATCCGCGGCGAGGCCGCCACGCTCAGCTTCTTCTCCCAGGGCCAGTACCGCAATCCGATGGTGGTGCGGGTCGCCGGGCTGGCCTACCAGAAAGGCTTCGGCGGGCATTTCCACAACGACAATGCAGTGGGCGCCCTGCGCGACATCCCCGGCCTGGTCATTGCCGTGCCGGCCAGGCCGGACGACGCCGCGGCGATGCTTCGCACCTGCCTCGCGGCGGCGCAAGAGGACGGCAGCGTCTGCGTGTTCCTCGAGCCCATCGCCCTCTATCACGAGCGGGACCTGCATGAGGAAGGGGACGGCGCGTGGCTGGCCCGGTATGCCCCGCTGGAACACTGGGCGGAGGAGCACATCCCGATCGGCGCGACCCGCAGGTATGGGGCCCGCGGTTCCGGTGACGGCAATGACCTGACCATCATCACGTTCGGCAACGGACTGCGGATGAGCTTGCGGGCGGCGGGCCGGCTGCGCAGGCAGGGAATCAGCTGCCGGGTCGTGGACCTGCGCTGGATCGCACCGCTGCCGGCCGAGGAGATCTTGCGCGAGTGCCGGGCGACGGGCCGGGTGCTGATCGCGGACGAGACCCGCCGTACCGGCGGCGTGTCCGAGGGGATCATCGCCGCACTGGCCGATGGCGGATTCCGCGGCCGGGTCTCCCGGGTGACCAGCGCGGACAGCTTCATCCCGCTCGGCGACGCGGCCAGCGAGGTCCTCCTCTCCGAGCGGGCCATCGAGTCCGCGGCCCGAGCGCTGATGATCACCGCGCCCACCCCGCCAAACACGCAGGCCCCGCCAAACACACCAACCTCGCCAAACCCATCAGCCAGATCAATCCCGTCAATCCCGTCAAGCCCGTCAACCCCAACCCCAACCCCAACCCCATCAACCAGAGCAGCCCCACCAACCCCGGCCACCCGGCCAATCCAGCCAAATACCCCACTGACTCGGCAGCGCCCCCGGCACGCCTTAACTGCGGGACCTGAGGACCGGCCTGACCGGCCAGTGCGCTGATTCGTCCGGTCCGGTGGTGCTTCGTTAGGTATGATCTTGGTGTTCTAAGATTTATGATCTTGGTGTATTATTTTCCGCATGGCGCGCATCACTGTGGACGTGAACGAGAAGTGGCTGGAGGCGGCGCAGGTGGTGCTCGGAACGCACACGAAGGTGGCGACCATCAACGAGGCGCTCCGTGCTCAGGCGCTCAAGGCCGAGGCCGCCGAGATCGTGGCCGCCTTCGACAGCGTCGCCATGGACTTCACCGGATCGGCGGAGGGGTTCCGCTACGGCGGCGGGCGTGACCTGTCCCGGCTGGCCGAGGACGCCTGGCAGGAGGACCTCCCGGCCGGTGCTGGATCCCGGCCGGGGCACGTTGCCTGATGGCCGCGCCCGTCTACCTGGCCGATACGTCCGTCTACGTGCTGCAGGGACGGCATCCGGCGGTACGGGCGCGGTTCGCCTCGCTGCTGACCGAGGGACGCCTGGCGGCATGCCAGATGACGGCCCTGGAGTACCTGAACAACGCCCCGGACCCGAAGGAGTATGAGGTTCTGTGGGCCGCCCTGCGCGGGCACCGCTGGATCGACACGAACGCCGCCGCGATGGAGCGGGCTTTGCAGGTCCATCGGATGCTCGCCACCCGCAGCCAGCACCGTCATTTCCCGCTGCCTGACCTGATCATCGCCGCCACGGCCGAGGCGAATGGCGCGACCGTGCTGCACTACGACGCTGACTACGACAGGATCGCTGAGCTCACCGGGCAGCCGGTCGAGTGGGTTGCCGAGCGGGGGTCGCTGGGGGGTCCTGGGGACCCGGCAGGTCAACAGCACGGCTAGCGGCCGGGGATCCGGCCCGGCTGGCCGAGGGGGCCGTGACCAGGTGCGCCCGCAGGGCCGCGGTGATCTCACCGGGCGCCGAGACGTTGGCCAGGTGGGCGGCGCCGCGGACGACCGCCAGCCGGGAGTCCCTGATGCCCTGCGCGATCACCGCACCATGCCAGGGTGGCGTCGACGGGTCCTCGGCCCCGGCGATCACCAGGGTCGGCGCGGTGATCGCGGCCAGTGAGCCGCGCAGGTCCATGGCCGCGATCGCCTCGCAGCACCCGGCGTAGCCCTCCGGGTCGATGCCTTCCAGCGCGGCCGTGAACGCCGCCGGGATCGCGGGGTTACGGTCGCGGAACGCCGGCGTGAAGAAGCGGCCCACGATCTGCCCGGAGATCGATGCCAGGCCCGCACGCCGCACCTGCGCCGCCCGGTCGGCCCAGCCCTGGGCGGGCGGCAGGCACGCAGAGGTACAGCAAAGCCCCAGGACGTCGATCCGGTCCGGCACGTGTGCCGCCAGCCACATGCCGATCATCCCGCCGAGCGAGATCCCGCAGTAGGACGCCCGTTCGACACCGAAATCGTCGAGCAGCCGTAGCACGTCCGCGGCCAGGTCGGCGATGGCGTACGGGCCGGGGGGCGCGGGGGACCCGCCGTGCCCGCGGTGCTCATAGCGCAGCAGCCGGAAGCCGTCGCCCAGCGCGAGCAACTGCGGGTCCCAGATCTCGCGGGTGGTGCCCAGCGAGTTGGCGAGCACCAGCACAGGCCCGCGGCGCGGCCCGTCCAGCGAGGCAGCCAGCCTGACCGGGCGCCCAGCCGCGGCGGCCACCGACGGCTCAGGCATCGCTGGCGGCCTGGCTGGCGAGCTGTGTCTCTAGCTCGCCGAGCACCCGGTAGCAGCTGAGGACGTCGCCAACGCTGGAATTCGGTTCGCGCGCCTCGCGGATCGCCGCGACGAATTCGCGGTCCTGCAGCTCGATGCCGTTGGTGGAAACGTCGACCGCCGACACGTCGACCGGCTCCTCGCGCCCGGTGACCAGATCGTCGTAGCGGGCGATGTAGGTGCCGTTATCGCAGATGTAGCGGAAGAAGGTGCCGAGCGGCCCGTCGTTGTTGAAGCTCAGCGAGAGGGTGCAGATACGGCCACTGGGCGTCCGTAGCTGAATGGACATGTCCATCGCGATACCCAGATCGGGGTGCAGCGGTCCCTGCACGGCATTGGCGATCTCGACGTCCTCGCCGGTCTGGTACTGGAACAGGTCGACGGTGTGCGCGGCGTGGTGCCAGAGCAGGTGATCCGTCCAGCTGCGGGGCTGGCCGAGAGCGTTCATATTCGTGCGGCGGAAGAAATACGTCTGCACGTCCATCTGCTGGATCGATACCTCACCCGAGGCGATGCGGCGGTGGATCCACTGATGTGACGGGTTGAACCGGCGGGTATGCCCGACCATGCAGATCAGGCCAGTCTCCCGTTGCACGCGATCGACCTGCTGCGCGTCCGCCCAGCTGTCGGCGAGCGGAATCTCGACCTGGACGTGCTTCCCCGCGCGCATCGCGGCGATGGCCTGCTGCGCATGGAGCTGGGTCGGGGTGCACAGGATGACGGCGTCGACG
>DASWFT010000477.1:0-2698 GCA_036394075.1 Streptosporangiaceae bacterium | reverse complement strand
GATCTCCTCAACCGGGCCGTGCGGGTCTTCGCGGCAGACTCAGGTTTGCCACCAGGCAGGTGATTGGTCGTCACCGGATCGCGGTGATTCGCCAGAGCGGGGCAACGCAGGACGGGAGGTTCGCGCGCCGTTGACAGCACGGACGGTGGCCTGGGACCGGGAGGGGCGGTGCCGGGACTGCATCGCCGACGCTGTAGTGCCAGGCGTCGATATCAACGCAGGCCTTTGAAGGTGGCTCAGGCAACTCCCTGGCTGATCGACCGGGGCGATCTTCTCGCCGCTGTGCAACGGGCGGTACAGTGTCCTGCCTCTTGCAATGCTTTGGTGATCGCGGTCCCGATCGCGCCCGCGCAAGCGGTGACGACCGCGGTCCGTCCACGCGCGGAATCCTGTGCGGTCGTCATGGCCTCACACCGCTTGAGACGGATCGTCTGGCCATGGTGCAACGGCGTCCAAGTTGCGCAGCGCCTCGTCATCGAGCGCCATGCGTTCGGCGGCCAGGTTTTCCCGCAGGTGGGCGACAGAGCCGGTCCCGGGGATGAGCAGCACATTGGGGGGCAGCCGTAGCAGCTGCCGCTCCGGCTCCCGTCACGGGTGGACCTGCGAGCCGAAGCCGAGGTCGAGGCGGATCGACTCGAGGATGGCGAACGTCGTGCTCGCCGTGTAGACGTCGGCAGCGGCTAGGACCCCGAGGTACTTCTTGATGACTGGCCCGGAGGCGTAGGCGACCACCGCGGCCAGGTACTGCTGGGCCGCAGCCCACACGTTGTTCCCGTACTTGGCAAAGAACGGGGTCGGGTCGACCGTCCCCAGGGCCTTCTTGACGCCATCGATGATGTCGTTCACGTACTGCTGGTAGAGCACCATGTCGGCGCGGGTGCCCAGCCGGCCCATGTGGCCTCCGATGAAGTGCTTCCACGGGTAGGCCATGGCCGTGTCCGGGGCGGCGATGGAACCCGGGACGTCCTCGTTCAGGTTGAAGCTGTCGAACGGCACCCAGCGGGGCAGGAAGATGTCGACCAGCATGAGCGTGTCGTGGTCGGGAAAGTGGATGTAGCTGTTGTCTGGGGTGTGGTTGGTGCCGTGCCACGCGAGGTTAACACGCTCCCTGCCCACGTTGAGTGTGTGCTTGGTCTCGAAGGTGACGTCAGGGACCGGCCGGGCCGGGTCGTTCTCGCTTGCCAGCAACTGCTTGGCCTGGACCTGCCCGATCCGCACCACGTCCGTCCCGAACAGCGACGAGCCGCCGATGTGGTCGGCGTGGTGGTGGGAGTAGACCAGATGGGTCACCTTGTTCGACACCCCGTTTTCGGCGGCGATCTGGTCGATGGCGCGCTGTAGGTTGTGCCCGATCGACGGGGGCGCGTCGAACAGCACGACCCCGTCGCGGGTAGTCAGGAACGCCGCCTGATAGGCACCGTCGGTGACCCAGTACAGGTTCTTCTCCACCCGCCCCACGAAGTAGCCCTGCGCGTTGACCGCCGGGCCCAGCGCGGACGGCGGTATCGGCGCGTAGTCGGGCAGGGTGTCGGCCGACGCCGGTTCGGCGAGGGCGCCCCCGGCCAGGGTGGCGAGCGCGGGGACGGCCGCTATCGCCGCGCTGCGGGCGAGGAACGAGCGGCGGTTCGGGGCTGAGTTGGGTGACATGGTCGTCCTTTCCAGGCGTACGACAGGAGGGGAAGAGGCTCAGGCGCCGTAGGCGGGCACGACCGCACCGCTGACCGGCGCGGCGGCGTCGCTCACGAGGTAGACGATGATGTCGGCGACCGCCTCCGGGGCAACCGCGTGCGCGAGCAGGTGCGGCGTGAGGTACGGACGGTTCTTGGCGGTGTCGAGCAGCTGCGGCGCGACGGCGTTCACCCGGATCCCGAGCGGGCGCAGCTCCAAGTCGAGCACGCGAGTGAGGTGGACCAGGGCGGCCTTGCTGACGGCGTAGGCGGCCATTCCGGCGGTCGGCTCCAGGCCCGGGCGGGCGGCCACGTGCACGATGGAACCCGAACCGCGTTCCCGCAGATACGGGGCCACCGCCTGGGTCAGCCACAGCGCCGCGCCCACGTTGACGTCGATCATGAGCCGCAGGTCCTCGGGCGTCGCCGTGAGCGCCTCGCCCAGATGGTACGTGCCGATGGTGTTCACCAGCACCTCCGGCGGACCGACCTCGGCGGCGATCCGGTCCACGACGCTCCGGGCCGCGGCCGGTTCGGTCGGGTCGGCCGCCTCACGCCGGATGCCGTCCGGCAACTCCTTCAGCCCCTCCTCGCTCCGGTCGACCCCGACCACTGTGAACCCGGCGGCCGCCAGCTTCTCCGCCGTCGCACGGCCGAGCTCACCCCCCGCGCCGGCCACGATCGCCACACGCTCGCTCATACCGCCACCTCCGTGGAAACGGCGGCGAAAACGGATGTCATGGCGCGTCTCCTTCCGGTCATGAACGGACCTGGTCGTTCAGGGCGTGTTCAGGTTCACCACCGGGAAGGTGAGAAGCCGTCACCGGATTCCGGTGATCTAGAGGCGATCTGCGGTGAGTTACCCCGACCGGGTGCCCGGAGGAGATGGCGCGATGACCGACATGTCGGCCATTGGTTGGTCCCGCGGCAGGCGCGGCCGTGCAAGGGCTGATCGACCGTCACGACCTGGTCGCCACGCTGGATCGCGTGGTCGGGAAGCGGTAACGATCATCTCAGCGCCCGCCGGCAGC
>DASWFT010000476.1:0-6245 GCA_036394075.1 Streptosporangiaceae bacterium | reverse complement strand
TGCCTGGCATCCGCGCCTGAATAACCCTCTTGATCTGCGACGTCGACGGGCAGCGGAGCGCATGAAAGCTTCAATGTGCGTTAGTCTGTTAAGAAGGTCCGGCAAGGTGGGACCGCCATGGAAATTTGGCAGAACTTCGATAATAAGATCGTCCGATTGAGGATTTAGCGCCTTGAGTTCCGCGTTGACTCCGTGATACGGCGTGTCCACACTTGATGATAAGGTAGAGAACTCGGCTCGGGCAACTTCGTAACTAAACGGCAGTTTGATTATATTTGTGCCAACGTTGGCTAAAATTACCCGCAAATATCCTGCAAACCCCGGATCGATGTGCGTAGTGGGTATCAGTATGCCTACTGGAAGCAGTCTCCCTCTTGGATACATGCAGCCAGACAAATGCAGCGGAAGCCGTATACGTTCTTTGGTGATTACAGTGATAATATCTCCTGGGCGAAGGTTCAAGGGATGATCGTCATCGATAAGTATACGACGATCTCCAATAAACCCAGCAGGGAGCCATGCCGTGTCACCAATGTGGAGCTTAATCGTATTCTGCCCGATTAGTATATTGTTATCGTCGCTCTGGAATACACCGTCGAGAGTTAGCCTCTGAAGCTCTGCACGGCCCAATACACCTGGCTCCATCGCATCACCCTCCCGACCCAAGACCTACTGTCCCCCAAGAGGCGAGGGTTGACACACAGTATGACGCGCGCGCGACCGTGTTGCGCTTCGGCTGGCAAAGTTTGCGGCCGCGGTTGGCGCAGTCGCTTCAAGTTGTCACAAGGCGCTCGACTACCCCTCTGATGCCATGACCAGGCTATATATACGGCTACCTTTGGGGGTGGAGATCAGCCTGCTTCCATGAGGGCAGGCAACGGCTACGTAACTCCCAACATCACAATTTGGTATACCTCCATCGCACATCCCATAACAGCCTTCCCTCATGCCACTCCCGCCTAAGCGTGTCGGGCAAGATGCCCAGCAGAAAGCCCGGCGCCATGCCACTGGCTGGGCTATGCCGAAGGCGGGACCACCATCCGGTCCAGGACCCGCCGGAACGCGTCATTGGCTTCACGCAGGACCTTCTGCTCGTCCACCATGGTGAGCTGGCGGTCTTCCATCACGATCTTCCCGTCGATGATCGTGGTATCGACGCAGCTTCCGTTCGCGGCGAAGACCAGGTGCGAGAACAGGTGGGCCTTGTTCTCCGGCATCAGCGGTGTGAACATCTGGCTCTTGAGGTTCACCAGGATCACGTCCGCCTTCCTGCCCCGCGTGAGCTGGCCGGTCTGATGACCGAGCGCCTCCGCGCCGTTCCTCGTGGCCATCCGCACGACATCGGGGGCCTGCTGCAGGCTGGAGTCCACCCGGCTGGCCCGGTGAATCAGGGATGCGAACTTCATCACCTCGAAGAGATCCCGGCTGTTGTTGCACTCGGCCGCGTCATGACCGATGCCGATGTTGAGGCCGGCCCGGAGCATCTCGGGTAGCCGGGCGATCCCGTTGCCGAGCTTCGCGTTCGATGACGGGTTATGGGAGATCTGGGTGCCCGTCTCGCGCATGAGCGCGATCTCGGTGTCGGAAAGCCAGACGCAGTGCGCGGCGATGCAATTACGGCCGAGGATTCCGGCGTCGTAGGCGACCTCGGTCGGGCGGCGGCCGAACCGCTGCTTGGAGTTCTCCACCTCGGTCAGCGACTCGTTCAGGTGGATGTGGATGCCGGTGCCGAGTTCGTCCGCGAGCAGGCGGGCATCCCTGAGCAGTTCCTCGGACGCCAGCGGGAGCCACTCGATCCCGATGTAGATCTCGATGCGCCCGTCGGCCGCCCCGTGCTTGGCCTGGAACGCCTCCTTGTTGTCCTCCAGGGTGTCCAGGTTGTGCTCGGCGTCGGCCACGTCGTTGGACAGGACCGCCCGGATGCCGATCTCCTCGGCCGCGTCGGCCAGCGCGGCCAGTTGCCGGTACATGTCGTTGACGGTGGTGACGCCGCACTTGATGGACTCGCTGTAGCTGGCCAGCGCGGCCCAGTACGCCGCCTCGTAGTCGAGCGCCCGGATGATCGGGTACCAGCAGGTCTCCAGGTACTCCCAGAGCGGCAGGTGGTCGCTCCATCCCTTACCCAGGGCCGTGTGGTAGTGCAGGTCGACCAGGCCGGGCAGGACGGCCTTGCCGGTGGCATCGATCACGCGGGCACCTTCGGCCGGATGGCGGGCCAGCACCTCGGCGGTCTCGCCGACATCGACGATACGGTCGCCCTCGAGCACGACCGCCCCGCCGAACAGGACGTCGTCGGTGTCGTTCATGGTCACGACGGAACCGTTGGTGATGATGATGCGGTCGGTCATCACTATGCCTCCGGGTTAGGCGAGATCGAGAATCTGCCGGCCCAGCACGCCGCGCTGGCGGAGCGCGTCGAGCGCGCCCTGCACCCCATGCAGCGGGAAGCGGCCCGCGATGGGCACCGTCATCGCGCCACTAGCCGCCAGGCCGATGGCGTCCACCAGGTCCTGCCTGGTCGCGGCGACCGTCGCCACCAACGAGGTCTCGGAAAGGATGAACTCGATGGGATGCACATTAAGGGGCTGGTCGGTGTATCCCGTGGACACGAACCGCCCGCCCTTGGCCAGGCACCTGACCCCGGCGGTCATCGACCCGGTGGTTCCTACCAGCTCGAAGAAGACATCGGCGCCGCGGCCGCCGGTAAGCTCCCGGACGGCGGACGGCAGTTTCTCGTAGTCATCGGGTGCCGCGACGACGACACCGTCGGTGGCGCCGTGCTCCAGCGCGAACTGCCGCTTCTGCTCGGAATCGGCCACCGCGATCACCCGCGCCCCGGCATGGCGGGCCGCCTGGGTGACCAGGATCCCGACGCCGCCTATGCCGTCCACCACCGCCGTCTGGCCCAGCCGCAGCCCGGACAGCTTCGCTGCGTGCACCGCCGTCATCCCGGCGCAGGTGAGCACGGCGGCGGTCGCGAAGTCCACCGTGTCGGGAACAGGCACCAGATTGCGCTCCGGGACGGCCACGTACTCCGCGTCCCCGCCGTCCATGTTGAAGCCGAGCTGCCCGGGCTCGGTGTCGCAGATGTTCGGCCGGCCGGCCAGGCACTGTTCGCACCAGCCGCAGAAAAGCTTGTTGTACACGGCTACCCGGTCGCCCGCGCGCAGCCTGGCGCCCTCGCCGGCCTCCGCCACGACACCCGCCGCCTCGTGCCCGATCGTCATCGGATAGGGATCGGGCTTGATCATGCCGTCGAGGATGTGCAGGTCCGTGCCGCAGACCCCGGCGGCATGCACCCGGACCAGGACCTCACCCGGGCCGGGGGCCGGAGCCGGGAGATCGGCCAGGCGCAGGCTCAGGTCCTCGAAGATTCGGGCAGCTCGCATTATCGGCCAGGCTCCTTCCCGGTCAGCACGCCATCGCCAGCAGGTTCGCCATCGGTCAGCCCGCCATCGCTGGCAGGTTCGCCATCGGTCAGCCCGCCATCGCCGGCAGGTTCGCCATCGGTCAGCCCGCCATCGGCATCAGGCCCGCCATGGCCGGTCGGCACGTCGTAGGCCATGTCCCAGAACTGCACTTCGTAGCGGGTGGAGATATCGAAGATCCACGCGAGGCGGGCCATGGCGGCCGCGTCGCCCGGGTCGGCCAGCCGGTCAAGGAGCCCGGTGGTCTCGGCCACGAGCGCCGAATAGCTGTCGTTCCCGAACATCGACACCCAGTCGGCGTACACCGGCTCGGCGGGAAGCGCGGCCGCCAGCGGCGCGGCCAGCTCGCCGTAACTCCACTGGCACGGCAGCACGGCGGCCAGCCCTTCCGCGCAGCTGCCCTGGGCCGACGTATAGAGAAGGTGCCGCGTGTAGCCATAGGTGACCGGGAGCATCGCGGTCATGGCGCCCGCCGTGCCCGGCGATCCGCCGACCCGGTGCAGGAAGTCGACGTTCGAGGGGATCTCGATTCCGACGATCTGCCGCAGGAACCGGCTGAGGACATCGGCGGCGTCGTAGTCGGGCGACTTCCCGATGATCAGGCCGATGGCCCGGGCGTAATCCTCCAGGTACAGGATGTTCTGCTCGAAGTAGCGGCGGAAGGTCTCATACGGCAGGGTACCCGCGCCGATCTGCCGCACTATCGGATGACTGGTCGCCGCGGCCCAGGCTGACTTCCCCCGCTCCCGCAGGCCAAGAGACACACGTGAACCCGGCATCTCCGACATAATGTGCAGCACATCAGATATCATCCACCGAAGTCAAGCATGATCCACTGCCTTCTCCGGTGCGGAGCCGGTCACCATGGACGACGCGATCAAGCATGATCCGCTGCTTCTTCCAGCGCTCCGAGCTGGTCGTCGCGGACGCTGCGGATGTGCTCACGCATGTACTGCTCAGCCAGCTGCGGGTCGCGGGCGGCGATGGCCTCGACGATTTTTTCGTGCTCGTTCACCGACGCGTCGATCCGGCCCGGGATCTCCGCGGTGAGCTGGCCGATGCGGGTCAGGTGAGCCCGCAGATTCTCGATCAGGGCCTGGATCCGCTGATTGCGGATCTGGTCGAAGAGGACCGCGTCGAACTCCGATATCAGCGCGGCGAGCTCGCTCCGGTCCTGGCCGCGCTGCAGGCGGCGGCTCTCCCGGGCGATGCGGTCGAGATGGGCACGGTCCGGTTCGGTCATCGATTCGGCCGCCGCCCGTACCGCGGCATTTTCCAGCAGCTCACGCAGCTCATAGATCTCGAGCAGATCCTGCCGTGAGTACCGGGTCACCACGGCGCCCTTGAACGAGGTCGTCTCGACCAGGCCCTCCTGCTCAAGCCGGGTGAGCGCCTCCCGGATGGGAGTCTTGCTCACGCCGAGCCGCTCCGCCAGCGTGGCCTCCCTGAGCGGCTCTCCGGGAGCGAGCCGCAGGTCCACGATCGCGCCCTTGAGTTCCTCGTAGACCCAGTCGGTCACCTTCCGGCGGTCGTGCCGGCCGCTGAAGACCGACTCCAGCCGCGCCCTGCCCCCATCGGCAGCCTGATTGGCCACGCTAAGCCCTCGTCTCTCCCTCGCGCACGCCGACGTGCGCCGGCGCCAATTCTAGATAATCTTCTGTGCGATATGTGATATCTCGATCAGCGGCCTCCGGCATGCCCCGGGGTGACCGCGGCCGACCACGACTGCGCAAAGGCCCGGACGGTCGACATGCGGTCGCGGCCGAGCGGGAAGACATGCACGGAATCGGCCCCGGCGTCGAGCGCGGCCCGGATCTGCGCCGCGGCCCGCGCCTGGTTCCCGGCCAGCGCGACCTTCCGGACGAAGTCATCCGGGAGCGCGCGGGCGGCGGCGGCCGCCTCCTGGAACTCCCCGCCCGCGTAACCGGCCCGCACCGTCTCCACGACCGCCCTGGGCAGCCCGGCCAGGGCGCAGATGTGCGGAGCGGTCTGCGGGAACCAGGCGGCGATCGACCGGGCGTCCTCAAGCGCCGCCGCCTCGTCCTCGGCCACCGCCCCGTACGCGAAGACCGCCACGTGCGGGCGGGGCCGCCCGGCCGCGTCCGCGCCGCGGGCCACGTGGGAGATGGCCCAGTCGAGCGCCTCAGGGAACAGGCCGACCAGCAGGATGACGCCGTCGGCGATCTGGCCCGCGAGCTCCAGCGTTTTCGGGCCGCTGGCGGAGACGAACACCGGAATATCAGCCCTCGCCGGGAACCGCAGGTGGGCCCGGGCCATGCTGAACTCCCCGGGGCGCAGATCGGCCGCACCCATATCGGCCGCACCCATATCGGCCGCGCCCATATCGACAGAGCCCATATCGACAGAGCGCATATCGACTTCCTCCCCGCGCCACAGCTGCCGGATTCCGTCGATCGCGGCCGCCAGGGAGGCCAGACGGCTCGGCCGGAGCCCGAGCGCGAGCAGCGGGCGGTCACCGGCTCCGATGCCGAGGATCATCCGGCCCGCGGCGATCTCATCGACGGTGGCGGCCGCGGCCGCGGTGATAGCCGGGTGGCGGGTGGCCGGATTGGTCACGGCCGTGCCGATCAGCAGCTTCGAGCTGCGGGTGGCGGCCAGGGTGAGGTATGCGTAGCAGTTGCGGGCGTGCAGGGACGAGTCAGTCAGCCACAGGTAGCCGAAGCCGAGGCTCTCGATCTCCTCGACCATCCCGCAGAACACCCCGGGGGCGTCCACTCCCTGCAGCACCACCCCGGACCGTGGCTCGTTCACTGGTGTTCCTCCCCGGTCACCGCGATCCCCTCCTCGACCAGGCGG
>DASWFT010000475.1:0-4831 GCA_036394075.1 Streptosporangiaceae bacterium | reverse complement strand
GTCCTGGTGGTCATCGGACACGGCCTGCTCGCTGCGGCGACGGTACTGCTCGTACTGCTCGCCGCGCTGGGCGCGGCAGGAAGCTAACGCGGCTGACTGGCAGTGCATCGCCTCGGTGCGGGGCTCAAGCTGTCTCGTTCATGACGTTGGCTCTGAGCGCCGCGCGGATTGTGTGCCGCATCAGTTGGGCGGTCGTCACCGGCCCCACCCCACCGGGGACCGGGGTGATCGCTGAGGCGATACCGAGGACGCTTTCCGTGTCGACGTCACCGACGAGACGGCCGCCCTCTACCGAGTTGATGCCAACATCGATGACGACGGCACCCGGGGCAACATAGTCGGCGCCGATCATTGTGGGCTGGCCGGCCGCGACGACGAGGATGTCAGCTTCCTGGCAGACTTCGGGGAGGTTCAGCGTCCGGGAATGGCAGATCGTGACGGTGGCGTGCTCGGCCAGCAGCAGCAGCGCCGCAGGTTTGCCGACGATGTTGGAGCGGCCGACCACAACGGCTCGCCGACCCTGCAGGGGCACGCGTTCGTGGACGAGGATCTCCAGCACGGCGGCGGCAGTCGCTGGGGGAAAGGCACCCGGTACGCCCGCCGCGACCATGCCCAGAGACTCAGGATTGATTCCGTCCACGTCCTTGGCGACCGTGATGTTGGAGCCGACGATGGCCAGATCGACACCGTCTGGAAGCGGGGTCTGGCAGATGACTCCGTGGACAGCAGGGTGGTGTGATAGCTCCGAAAGCCGCCGGGCGATTTCCGCCCCGTCGGTAGGCAGGGGCAGCCGGTGAACCTGGCATTCGATACCAACCTTGGCCGCGATTCGCCCGATGGACTGCACATACCAGGCGGCGCCCTCGTCGTCGGTGGGCACGACCACCGCCAGAGCCGGGGTGATTCCTTTCTCGCGCAGAAGGGCGGCGGACGCGGTGGTCCGCGCCGACATAGCGGCGGCGATGGCTTTACCGTCGATGAGTCGGCTCATCAGATGATCTCCCACCGTGCGTTAGCAGTGAGTCGCCAGGCCCATTGGATGCACACCTGTAACGCTATCGTTCTGCCATGACAGGCTGGCCGGGTAGTTTGCGGAGAATGACCGGGTTGCTCGCCTTGGCCTCGGCGACCTGGGTGCTCGGAGGCGGGCAGGCCGGCGCGGCCGCCCTCTCGCCCCGGCCCGTCGACCCTCGTTCCTGGACGGTCTATCACCACGATGCCGCGGGCACCGGCGTCGCGGCGCCGGTGGCCGCGGTCGACACCGCGACCCGGGCGTGGACTTCGCCCACGCTCGATGGAAAGATCTACGGCGAGCCGCTCGTATCGTCGGGGCGGGTTTATGTGGCGACAGAGAACGACACGGTGTACGCGCTCTCCTCCGCCACCGGTGCGGTGGTCTGGTCATCGCACGTCGGCACCCCAGTGCCCTCGGGATCCCTTCCGTGCGGGAACATCTCGCCCACCCTGGGAATCACGGGCACACCGGTCATCGATCAGTCACGGGATGAGATCTTCGTGGTGGCCGACGAACTGGTGAACGGAGTACCAGCGCACATGCTGGTCGGCCTCGACGCGGCCTCAGGCAGGAGCGAGATGACCCAGGACGTGGACCCGGCTGGGGTGGACACCGCGGCGCTGCTGCAACGTACCGGGCTGACCCTCGACGCCGGCCAGGTGGTGTTCGGCTTCGGTGGTAACGACGGGGACTGCGCTACCTACCGGGGCTGGCTGGTGGCAGTCGGCGAGACGGGCGGCACGCCGGTGGACTTCGCCGTCGATGCCGCGGCCGATGAGTCGCAGGGTGCGATCTGGATGGGCGGAGCGGCGCCGGTCGTCGACAGCAGCGGCCACCTCTGGGTGGGTGTCGGGAACGGCTCGGTCACCTCGGCTGGCCACGCATACGACAACAGCGATTCAGCACTCGAACTCTCGCCGTCCCTCCAGCTCATGCAGTTCTTCGCACCGAGCGACTGGAGGTCGAACAACGCTAACGATCTCGATCTGTCAACGCCGCCGGCCCTGCTGCCCGGCGGCCAGGTGCTGATAGCCGGGAAGACTCACACCGCGTATCTCCTCAACGCTGCGCACCTCGGCGGAATCGGCGGCCAGCAGGCCGCCGTGGGATCGGTATGCGGCGGCGACATGGACGGTGGCGACGCCGTGGTGGGCATGACGGTCTACCTTCCTTGCCTTACCGGCATCTCCGCGGTCCGAGTGGCGAGGTCTCCGGCCGCGTCTCGTCTGCTGTGGAGTACTGGGACGGGTGGCGGCCCTCCCATCGTGGCGGCGGGCCTGGTCTGGACTCTCGCCCAGAGCGGTTCCCTCTATGGGCTCGATCCCGCTACGGGCCGGGTGCGACAGCAGACATCGATCGGCACGCCAGCCAACCATTTTCCGACACCCAGCGTGGGCGATGGTCTCCTGCTGGCTGCCTCTGCGAACCAGGTTGTCGCCTTCACCGCGACTGCTCCGGCCCCGTCGACCAGCAAGCCCACGACGACCGGGAACACGGTCCACACGGTCGATCCGAGCAGCCAACCCACGGCTGCCCGCGGTGGCGCCATGTCCCCAGGCGTCATCGCCGGCTTCATCGTCGGTGGCCTCGTGGTGATCGGCGGCATTGGCTGGTTCCTTTTGCGCCGGCGGATGACCAGCACCGGGCGGCATGCGTGATGTTCTCGCTCTCGTCATCAGGGTACTAACGTGATTAGTCCCCGCTGCTTACCCGCGAGTTCCCCCGAATTCGGCCCTTTGGAGACTTGGAGAGTGCGACGGGGGATGGGCGCTGGGAGGCTAGGTCGTGTCGGCCGTGCGTGGCCCTTGGCGTTCCTGGTGTTCTTCCTCATATGCGCTGCATGGGTCTTTGCCAGCCCGTACGACGGAGCGCCTGACGAGGTGCGGCATCTTATCCGGGCAGCGGGAGTAGTCAAAGGGCAGATTTTCGCCAGGCCAGCCATCAAACCGGGTCTCGGCAACGCCGGCGCATATCAGACCGTTCCCCGGGGTCTGGTTCGGGGCAAGGCCCCCACATCGAGGTACAACTACTGTTACCACTGGCTTCCAGCCCGCAGTGCGGCCTGCGCCCCGGTCCCTGGCGGCGGGAAGGCTCCGACCACCGTCATCACGGGCGCGGGGCGGTACAACCCGGTCTACTATGCCGCCGTCGGGGAACCGCTCGTTCTCTGGCCCGACTGGACAGGGATCTTGCTGGCCCGGCTCATCAGCGCCGCGCTATGCGCCGCATTCCTCGCGTCGGCGTGGCTGAGCTGCCTTGAGTGGCGCCGTTCCAGGCTGCTGATCGCCGGCCTGCTCGTTGCAGCCACGCCAGCGTTCTTCGAACTAGCTGGCGCGGTGAACCCCAACTCGCCGGAGATCGCAGCGGGAATCTCGCTTGTGGCGGCTGCGATTCCGCTGCTGCTTGACGGGGGCGCCACGTATGCCCAGGGGTGGACGCGCCGCACGGCGGTGGCGGCCATCGCAATCGGCCAGTTCCGGTCCATGGGGCCCGAATTGATCGCTGGCTTGCTGGTCGTCCTGCTCCTCCCGCCGCAGCGGGCCCAGTTCCGCCAGCTATGGAAACGGCACTCGGTTCGGTGGTGGTCCGCCGGTGTGCTCGCCTCGTGCGTGCTGGGAGTGACATGGACAATTATTTCTGGAGTGGGCGATATCGGTAATATCGCACACAGCAAGTACACGGCCGGGCTGATATTGCGCACCGAGTTCGAGTTCAACGGCCGGCTGCTCAGGGTCGTCGAGCAGATGATTGATGGCTTCTCCTATTACGACACGAAGCCGCCGCATCTGATCCTTGCGGTCTGGGCGATCGCGATCTGCTTCCTGCTCGCTACCGCCTTCGCATGGGGCACGTTGCTCGATCGGTGGCGGCTCGGGGCGTTGATAGCCGGGACCCTGGCCATTCCGGTGCTCTTTGAGGTCGCGGCCGCGAACACCTTCGGATTGTCGTTCCAGGGACGATACATACTCCCGCTGGCGGTCGGCACCCCGATGCTGGCCGCCTTCATCATCGGCAGTTCTGGCCGGATGACGACGATCCGGCAGGCTCGCGTCATCCGGGCGATGATTGTGCTTCTACTGCCGTTCCAGCTGCTAAGCCTCGGGCACGTGATGGATCGATGGCAGTCTGGGGTTGGTCCCGGCCACGCCGTCAACCCGTTGCTAGGAAGCTGGCATCCGGTCACCGGGTCAGCGCTCCCGCTAGTGCTGATGACGGCCGGGCTCATCGGGCTCGGTCTGCTGGCCTGGCGGGCCGCTGTCGACCCAGCTGACAACGAGCGCGCCGCCCAGCTAGCTGCATCTACCCAGGTAGGACGGCAAGCGGGCTCCCCGTTGGTGACCGCTGATGACCGCGGGTTCCCGGCCGTTCTGGCCCGGATATGGCACGGCCGACCGCCAGCGTCACCATCAGGCGCAGCCGGGCGGGGGCGTGGATGAACGGGTCGAGCCCGTCTTGGCTCATGATGACCCGCCTCGGATCCAGCCGCGACGGTGCGGCCATGCTCCTTGGCCTGGAGTGGGGCCGGGCTTGTGCCCGCCGCCAGGGTCGCGACGATGCGCAACCGCTCCGGGTCGTGGATCAGCGGGTCAAGTGCGCCGGTGCTCATGGTCGGCCGGGCCTATTTACAGGCCGCCGAGCAGGTCGCGCAGTGCCTGGGTGTAGGTGCCGAGTGCCTTGCGGCCGTGGCCGGTGAGAGCGACCGTGGTGATGGACACGGCCCCGTTCCTGGTCTTCTCGCTGCTGATGTAGTCGGCTTCTTCGAGCTTGCGCAGGTGGATGATCAGGTTGCCGGGGGTGAGCCCGATCATGTCCTGC
>DASWFT010000474.1:0-3021 GCA_036394075.1 Streptosporangiaceae bacterium | reverse complement strand
GGCCGTCCCTCAGCTGGTCCCGCACGCCTGCGGGGCGGGCGGGGATAGGCGCGACGCCTGCTGAAGGCCCGGAGGGGGGCGGAGCCGCCGTAGTACTCCGGGCGCGGGAAAGCCGCGTACATGGGGAAGGGCGGCAGCGTGTCAGTCAAGGAGAGGATGCACATGTCCGAAGGCGCGCCGGGGAATCCCGGCGCCGTGGCCTGGCCGGATGATTTCACGGCCAGCGTCATGCCTGGGTTCCGCAGATAAACGATCACCTAGTCGGTGGTTTCGGGCGTTGAGCTGCGGATATGGGTGCGGGCCCGGCGACAGGGCGTGTCACTAGGCGGCGGGATCCGCCCTGGTCAGGGCGTTGCGGCGGCGGCGGAGACGACCAGCGGGGGTTCGGCCAGGTCCAGGGCCTTGAGGATGAGCTTGTGGCCGGCGGTGAGCTGGGTGCGGTGGGTGAAGGTGCCGTGGTCGCCGGTGAAGGTGCCCAGGTGGATGCGCTGCAGCTCGGCGCGCAGCCGGTTCCAGGTCTGGCCGGTGCTGGTCTCGGCGATGCGGATCAGCAGCAGGGCCAGCCAGCACAAGGTGACGTGGGCGCGGATCCGGTCTTCCAGGTGGTGGTAGACCGGGCGCAGGTCGATGATCTGCTTCATGTCGCGCCAGCCGCGTTCGACTTCCAGCAGCTGCTTGTAGCCGAGCGCGATGTCCTCGGCGGAGATCTTGGCGTCGCCGCAGCGGAGCAGGAACTTGCCGTCCAGCCTCTGCCCGGCCTTGATCCGGGCGGTGTCGATGCGCAGCAGCCCGCTCTGAGTGGTCTTGAGGAACTTCTTCAGGCCATCTTTGGTGGAGATGACGCCGCCGAGCCTGGCCCGGCCGGTGGCGCTGAGCGTGTCGGTCCCCTCGATCATCTGCTCCAGCTGGGTGAGGAGCTGGTCGCGGATGGCGGCGTCCCGGGCGGCGGCCTCAGGGTTGTAGCAGATCACCATCCGGTCACCGGCGTCGGCGAGCCTGACCTCCTTGACGTGCATGTTGCCGGCGACCTGCCGGTAGCGGCCCTGGCGGGCCAGCGCGGCCTGGATGTCGGGGGCACTTGAGCGCAGCTTCTCACCCAGGATGTAGGCGCCGCCGGCGCGCATCAGGTGCCGCCGGTTCTGCGCCGAGGAGAACCCGCGGTCACCGACCCAGATGATGCGGGCCAGCGTCCACTGGCGCATGTCGTCGCGGGCCTGGCGGATCAGCGCCGAGTCGCCGGTGTCCCCGGGCCAGCACCAGCAGCGGACCGGGATGCCGTCGCGGGTGACCGCCATCCCCACGATGACCTGCGGCAGGTCGGGACGCGAGTCCTTGCTCTTGCCGTGGCTGCGGAACCCGGCTTCATCAGCCGCCTCGCCGCTGGCCTGGCCATCGGCGCCGGTATCGATGCGCCGGCCGTCCTTGTCGCGGGGCAGCACCTCATCGGCGTGCTCCGTCTCGAAATAGGTCGAAGTGGTGTCGAAGAACAGCAGGTCGACCTCGAGGTTCAGCAGGCTGGCCAGGTTGTCATACACCTTCTTGCCGAAGTGGTCTGTCATCGCGTGCAGCTCGTCCATCGCCCGGTAGCAGGCGTCGTCGCTGAGCTGGGAAAGGCCATCGATGTGCACGTCGCCCGCCACCCAGCCGGTAGCGGCCAGCTTGCTGGAGGGCGCCAGGGCCCGGTTAGCCACCAGCGCGAACAAGGTCCGCTCCAGCGAGCGGCCATCCAGCCGGCGGCCCGCCACGCAGGCGCGGATCACCGCGTCGATGCCCAGCTGGCGCCACAGCCCGTCCAGCACGTACGCGCCGCCCAGCGGCACCGAGGAGACAAACTCCCATCCGGCCCGGGCGGTCGCGGCCAGGGCCGCGCCGGGCTCCAGCAGCCGGGACAGCGACGTCACCAGCCGGCCGACGGCCTCGCGGTCCAGCTCGTCTTCCCGGCCGAAGTTGTACAGCACCTTGGTGCGCGACCGCTGCGCGTCGGCGTCCCACTCGTTGTGGGCCAGCTGCAGGTAGCGGACCACGCCGCTGCGGGTGGTCCGCGACGAGGTCTTCACGTAGGGCACGGGTCAGAAGCTACCGCCTCGTCGGCATCTAGGCCAAATCGCATCATTTCCGCTAGGCGGCGCCCTCCAAACTCCTGTCTCACTGCGCGTAGCTGGACTAACCGTGTCACTAGGCTATTTTCCAGTTTTCCGCTAGGCGCGACACGCTGACCTGGGGGTTCATCCTTGGCGTTTCCGAGAACACCCAATTATCTGCGGAACCCAGGCATACCCCTGAGCCGCGCCACCTCAACCGTGGCCGCCTCCCATCCCGCACCCCGGTCAGCGGGCCCAGCTGCTGTTGCAGCCGCCCCGACGTGACCGTGGCCGGGGGCAGCGGGGTGACAGGCAGCCGATTTTGCCTGTCTGGTGGCCGGCCGCCATCATGGCTGCATGCCCAAGACAGCAGGACTGCGCGATCCGGCCACCGCGTTCCCGCTCCCGGCCACACGTGATGACGTGCAGGAACGCCGGGACGCCAACCGGGCCGTCACGGTCAGCGCAACCGGGCTGGCCCTCACCGGCATCGCTGAGCTGCTGGTCGCGATCCTGACCGGATCGGCCGGGCTGCTCGGCGACGCGATCCACAACCTGTCCGATGTCTCGACCAGCGCCGTGGCGTTCCTGGGATTCCGGCTATCGCGGAAGCCGCCGACCGAACGGTATCCCTACGGTCTGGAGCGCGCCGAGGACCTGGCCGGAGCCGGGATCGCCGTGGGCATCTGGGCCAGCGCGGCATTCGCCGGGTATGGCCTTGACGGCCGTGCTCGTCGAGGGACAAGCGGCAGGAGACCGTCGCGCCACTGTCCCGGGCGAAAGAACGGGTTCGGGGCAGCCCGGCACCCGCAGGATCTCCAGTGTCATTGCGGGCTGGCCGCGCGTGGTTGGTAGCATTCCGCTTGTACCGCACGGGTAGCGGCCTCCATCATCCCGCGTTCAGCATGCCAGGAGGCCTGCCATGTCATCGATCCAGGTG
>DASWFT010000473.1:0-1885 GCA_036394075.1 Streptosporangiaceae bacterium | reverse complement strand
TTCTTCGATCTGACGCTTACTCCAACAAAGGACACGTGTCAGGAGGGGTCATGCTTCGTTTCACCACGACGACATTCGTCGCACTTGCGGCTGTGCTCGCCGCCGGCTCTGCCAGCGCTCAGCAAGCCAGGTGGCTGGACGGCGGTTTCGGTTTCGTGCCGGGCTTGGCCTGCGTGACCGGGAACGCCGAGACCGAATTGACGACATTCACCGGGTACTGGGGGACGCTCGACGGATCGTTCCCGAGGACCGGCGATGTCTCGTATATCCGTGCCGTCGGGGCGGTGGTTGGAAACCCGTGCTCGGGCGGCGACGCCGTCGGGTTCGACTTCTTTCCGCCGGCGGGGGCCTCGGTGGCGGTCAGCGCTCAGAACCCGGTCCGCTGCATCGGCACCCGTCTCTCCGACGGCTTCACCACGACGACCGACCCCAACATCCACTGCTCGCAGACACCCTCGAATGGAACCAACGGCGGGCTCTTCTTCGGCTACGCGGTTGCGCCGCGCGGCTGGGCGTTCGAGATCCAGGTCCCGGTCCAGTTCAACCGGGAGCTGAAGGGGCTGGCGGGTCCGAGGGCCGACAACCTGAAGGTGATCGCGTCCAGCACCAACGGCACCCAGCACGTCGAGGCCTGGGTGACCGTGCCGCTGCGCGGGATCGTGAACTACGCCGCGCCGAGTGCAAGGTACGATGGCGTCTACGGCCAGCCCCTCGCGGCCCATTACCTGCTCACCAGTTACGTCTACAACTACTACGCCGCCGGCACTGCCTATCTCGAGGCGGGCACCGCCAGCGGGGTGTACGGCCCGCCCCTCACGAGTGCGACAATCCCCAACACGGGGAACGGGTATTCGGTCACGTTCAACCTGGGGCTCAACATCACGTACACCGGCAACATCTACTGGCGCACCCGCTTGGTCACCGCTACCGGCGCGACGTTCACCGGGACCGAGCAGTCGTTCACCGCAAACGGACAGACGCCCGCGACGTACTCGCTCACCGTGACGAAGAACGGGACCGGATCGGGCGCCGTCACCAGCGACCCGCAAGGGCTCGACTGCGGCAGGTGCACGGAGAGCTTCACTGCGGCGACCAGGGTCACGCTCACCGCCAGCCCCGGCCCGGGTTCGCAGTTCGCCGCCTGGAGCGGGGCGTGCACGGGCACCGCCCCCTGTACCGTCACGATGAACGCAGCCGCCAACGTCACCGCGACCTTCAATGCGCTGCCACCCGTCAACATCGGCACCCTCGAGGTCACTCCGTTTGGGCTGCCGGCGGGCGCGACCAGCAGCATCGCGGTGACCGGGCCCGGTGGATTCAACCACGCGTTCAACATCCCGAGCGGGACGGCGGCCTCGCTCTCGGATGTGGTCGCCGGCGAGTACAACGGCGTGGCCGCCAACGTCGTCGTGGGCGCGGACACCTGGGTGCCTCGGCCAGCGACACCATCAACCGCGGTGCTGGGCGGCGGGAGAGGCGTGATCAGCACCACTTACACGCTTGGGCGGGCGCTGACGGTGACGAAGGCAGGCGCGGGTGCCGGCACGGTCACGAGCAACCCCGCGGCCCTGCTCTGCGGCTCGACATGCACCTCCCACTTTCCCGATGGAGAGACGGTGACACTCACCGCAGCAGCGGCCTCGGGCTCGCACTTTGCGGGGTGGAGCGGCGACTGTACCGGGACCGGCTCGTGCCAACTCGCCATGAACGCGGCCCGGTCGGTGGCTGCGACGTTCGCTTCCGTTGCGACGGGGGACGGGCCGGCGCCGTCAGACCCCATGTCTAGCGGCGGCTGCAGCACCGCTCCGGCTGCGAGCCCCATGGCCGCGGTGGTGCTCCTGGCGGTGCTCGCCGCGACGCGCGCGCGACGCCGGGAGAACAACGC
>DASWFT010000472.1:0-3357 GCA_036394075.1 Streptosporangiaceae bacterium | reverse complement strand
ACTGTGCACTGGCGGATTCGAGTACCGCCCATCTGCCATGACACTCGCAGGGAGAAAGCCGCCGAACGAGTACCACCGCCATACGAAGGGCGACATCGTGACTACCTGGCTGAATACATCCTTCGAGATGCAGTTCCGGGTCATCGACGGGCTGACGGTCCGGTTCGCCCAAAGCGAGGACCGCGGCGGCGATCGCGCCCTGCTGCTCAGCCCGTGGCCAGAAAGCCTGCTCGCCTTCGAGCCGACATGGGCGCGGCTGGCCGAGCACGCCCACCTGGTGGCGATCGACCTGCCGGGGTTCGGTCATTCCCAGCGCCGCGACGCGTTGCTGTCCCCGCAGGCGATGGGCGAGTTCCTCATCCAGTCCGCCGACGCCTTCGGGCTCGAGCACCCGCATGTCATTGGCCCCGACATTGGCCCCGACATCGGCACCGCGGCCGCGCTGTTCGCCGCGGCCCGGCATCCGGGCCGGCTGCGCAGCCTGGTCGTCGGCAGCGGCGGCGCGGCGGTTCCGCTGCAGCTGGGCTCGGTGCTCAAGGACTGGGTCGAGGCCCCCGACCTCGACAGCTTCCGCAGCGCTGACCCGCGGCAGATCGTCGCCGGCGCGCTCACCGGCATCCAGCGGTACGCGCTGCCCGACTCCGTCCGGGAGGACTACCTAGAGGACCTTCGGTGCCACGTCTTTGACGTCAGTCCTGAGTGTGACAGTGGGTAATGGTGCGGGGTGCTTGGCGGGCAGGCCGCGGTGCGGCCTGGCTGTGGGTGCGGGCCGTAACGAGTTTCAGGCTGCGGTGGGGACGCGGGCGTTGGCGATGTGGTCGGCGACAAGCTGGTCGAGGGTGGCTAGCGCCGCGGCGAGTTCGGGGGGCGCGTTGGGCCGGTCGGGTGCCATCAGCGGGCGCAGGATGTGGTCGTAGACCTTGGTGTAGAAATGGGCGAACAGCAGCCCGTCGCGGGTCAGGGTGTAGCGGTTGCGCGCGGGAATCCGGGTGATCAGCCCGTTGCGGGCCAGCCGGGACAGGTCGTAGCTGGCCTGGTTCATGCTGTAGGGGCGGTGCAGCAGGCCGGTCATCAAGCCGCGGAGGGACTTGTTAGTGATGCCGGTGACCGTGAACAGCATGGCGGCGATCGCGCCGGCCAGGGCCTGCACTCGAAGGTCGCCGAACCGCAGTGCGGGCGCCTTCCTGCCGCCGTCGGTGACGGTGGGCCTGGTGATCCGCTCGATGACTGGACTCACAAGTGCCGTGCCCTGGCCGACCGTTTCAGTGTGCAGCAGCCGGGCGTTGATCGCACGCGCCTTGGCCTGCAGCTCGGGCAGGTTGCCGAGCATCCGGTTGCAGCCCAGGTCACCCGGCGCGTTGATGACGGTCTCGATGCGCAGCGCGACGCCGTCCTTGAGGTACTGCTTCAGGCGGGAATTCTTGTAGAACACATTCACGGTGACCAGGTGGCAGTACCGGTCGATCGCGGTCCGGAACCCGCCGCCGGCGGGCGGGATGGCCGGGCGGCCCCGCGGCTGGCCGCGGCGGAACAGCAGCTCGACGTTCTCCGGGCGGCCCAGGTCCATGTTCTCGCACAGCAGCGCCTCGAAGAACGCGCGGGCGTGGACGTCGTCGTCGAAGACCAGGGTGCGGGAGGTTTCGACCTGCCGCATCGACAGTTCCCACCAGTACCCGGCGTCCCGGTCGGCGCCGGTGAGCGGCAGCGGGATCCGGGCCATCCACCGCTCGAACCACACCTGCACGGTGCCGGGGCCGAAACGGTCGCAGATCTGCTGCAAGGCGGCCGGGTCGTCGCAGGAGGCGAACCCGTTGGACAGCGCGGTGAAGCCGATCCCGGCGGCCAGCGCCTGCCGCTTGGCCCACTCGTGCCCGTTCACCCACGCCTTGACCGGATACGGGAAGTAGCTGCAGATCTTGATGAACCCGCCGCCCATCGTGGCGTCCCAGATGTAGACGTAAAACACCGACACCCGGCGCTGCTCCTTGGTGAAGGAGAACTGCGGGCACATTCCCGGATCGGTGTCCCGTCTGCGCGCGGTCCACACCCGCTGGAACTCCTGGGCACACCCGATCGCCACCACCTGCGAGCGGCCCGAGCCGGCGGCGGCCTGCAGGTACGGGGCCATCACGTCGGCCTTGCGGTCCCCGGCCCCGAACCGGATCAGCGGGATGCCATTGGCCTGCGCCCAGTCCTTGATGTCCTTCCGGAACTTGTTCCCGATCGGCTCGAACAGCGCCGGGGACACGATCGGCTTGCCCCGGTGATCGTGGAAGAAGTAGACCACCCCACCCGGGGTCTGCAGCTTGGCCACATAGCCGTTGAGATACACCCGGTCCAGGCAGGAGATGTCTAGCGTGACATGCCCGGCCACCATGTCCGCGGCAGTCACCACCGCCCGCGCGGCCGCAGCCGGTTCATGACGTTCCATCGTGATCACCCTCAGTGCGTGCTTCTACGGTCTGAGGATGAACCTGCCGTCAGCTCCGCGCGGCCAGAACCACGAATCTCGGCGGTCCGAGGCGGAGCCTCTCTGGAGCGCCGGTCAAGTAGTGGGGTCGGGTTGCGTCGCGGCGCTGGCTGGCGGTCGTCGTGTGTGCTATTTCCTTGTTCGTAGCGGGTAGTGAAGGATTGGCTACGACCAGGGAGGTAGTTCGGTGCGTCCTGATGTGTGGCGGCCGCCGGCGGAGCCATCGCCGGCGGAGCAGGCGGTGATCAAGGCGGTGCGGCGGGCGAAGCTGTTCGTGTTCTTGCGCCTGCACCGGCACGAGCTGTTTGATGAGGAGTTCCAGGGCGAGCTGGCGCGGGCGTACGCGGACAGCCCGAAGGGGCAGCCGCCGGTGCCGCCCGCGCTGCTGGCGCTGGCGACGATCCTGCAGGCCTATACCGGGGTGTCCGATGATGAGGTGATCGAGGCGACGGTGATGGACCGGCGCTGGCAGCTGGTGCTGGACTGCCTGGATTCCGGTCAGCCGCCGTTTGCCAAGGGCACCCTGGTGGGATTCCGCAAACGGCTGATCGAGCGGAACCTGGACCGGCGGCTGGTGGAGCGGACGGTCGAGCTGGCGGCGCGCACCCGGGGGTTCGGCGCGCGGGCGCTGCGGGCGGCGCTGGATTCCAGCCCGCTGTGGGGAGCGGGCCGGGTGGAGGACACCTTGAACTTGATGGGACACGCCCTGCGCAAGGCCCTGGGCGTGATCGCGGCCGTGCAGGGGCGGGGGCAGGCCGCCGGGACCGCCGTGGTGGCGGCGCAGGCGGGGGTGCCGCAGCTGGCCGCGTCCAGCCTGAAGGCCGCGCTCGACCTGGACTGGGACGATCCCGCGACCGCGGGCCTGGCCCTGGCCCAGGTGCTGGGCT
>DASWFT010000471.1:0-4193 GCA_036394075.1 Streptosporangiaceae bacterium | reverse complement strand
CGTTTCGGCGGGGCAGGTCCATTTCCGACAGGCTCACCAGCCGCTCACAGCCGAGCAACGCCGATCATCGAGTCGCGGGTGACCAGCCCGGCCAGCTCCGCTTCCGTCATGCCCTCGGTTCCCGGCGGGCGCTGGGGCAGGACGAGGTAGCGAACCTCGGCGGAGGAATCCCACACCCGGATCTCGACATCGCCGGGCAGCTGGCAGCCCATCTCGGCTAGCAGCGCCCGGGGCTCTCGGACCATCCGGGCCCGATACGGAGGGTCCTTGTACCACGCCGGCGGCAGCCCGAGCACTGGCCACGGATAACAGGAGCACAGCGTGCACACGATGACATTGTGGACGGCCGCGGTGTTCTCCACCACCACCATGTGATCGCCTTCCGCGCCGCCGAAGCCAAGCTCGGCGATGGCGGCGGTGCCCTCAGCCAGCAGGCGCTCCCTATACTTCGGGTCCGCCCAGGCCCGGGCCACGACCTTCGCCCCGTTCATCGGGCCGATCTCCGACTCGTAGCGGCGGGTGATTTCCTCGACGAAGCCCTCCGGCACCAGCCCGCGCTCGGTCAGCAGCGCCTCCAGCGCCGCGACCCGCTGCTCAACCGGCGACACGGACGCCTGGTGATGGCGCCCCTCGCTCATCACCCCTCCAGGTAGCTGTCCCACAGGTCGACATGCACTGACACGCCGCGCTGGCCGTCCCGCCACAAGCCGGCGGCGTCGAACCGGACCGAATAGGTCGGCTCGTAGCGGCGGGCGCTGCCATGAGCCTCGACATCAGGCACCGAATAGGTCCCGTCCACCCGCACCACCACCCCCGCCTTGCCCCGGACGTAGCCCGGGCAGCGGGTATGGCCAGGTGGATGCCACTCGCGCACCCGCACCCGGTCGCCGACCCGAAGCGCGGCTCGCCGACGTCAGGACCGGCGTCAGCGACGGGCGGCGCGAGCACCGGGCCGCTCAGCGGAAACCGCCCCCCGGCGCGCCCCTCGAGCTCTGCGCGGGTCACCAGCCCATGCTCGACAGCCAGGGTGGCCGTCGCGGTCAGCCAGTGCTCGCAGTAGCTCGACGTCAGGTAGTGGTCCGGCTCCATCCGCTCGATCGAGTGCCGGAACTCGCCCCCGCTCGCCCCCACCGCGCCGGCGACAACCGCCATGAGCGCCCGGGCTACCGCCTGCCACCGGTCGGGGAAGGCTGGCTCCGCCGGCGAATGAGCCACCGCTCCGAAATCCTGCATGCCACCCAGGTCATGGATGCCGTCCACCAGCAAGACCCTATCGGAGTGACCTCCGCAGGCTCCGCTGCTGCAGAAACGAATGTTCCATCTGCGTCCTTGCCGAAGCTTGCCGTACGACCCATTGATCCACGAAGAACGCGGCGGGTAGGCGTGTGTCTCGGTGCTCGGACAGACCACAAGACGTGACATCTGGCCACGATTGTCAGCGCGGCGGAGGTGGCCGCAACATGGCGGCAAACGGCGGTGCCGGCGGTCACCTTTGGCACGCTGATGGAGCTGCTACCGGGCCGTGGGTGCCTGCCTTGCGTAACGGGCGCCGAACGCGTTGCGTTTACCTTATCGAGGGTCTCTTCCCGGAGACGCCCCCTGCCCCATCCCCGGGGTAGAGGCTTTGCGATGGGCTAGGTCCTGCCGCCAGCCTCCTGAGGGTTCCGGGAATGGGACCAGCAAGGAGGCTCGCGATGACCAAGGCAGAGACCGGGACCAGTGCAGTCCTGGAGGAGGCGGCGCGGGAGCTTGAGGCGGCGGCGCACGACGCGCGGGTGGCGTTTGACTGCGTCGCGCTCGGTGAGCTCGACCGGGCTCACACCAGCGCGCTCACCGCGCGGGTGGCTGCAGATGCGGCGGTGATCGCACTACAGGCGGCCCTTCTGGCGGCCGGCACGGCTGCCGGGTCCTGAGACCGCACGGGCTGGTGGTCTGCGGCGGTGCGCCGGCCTTCCCAAGCAGCCCTCCAGCGGGTCAGCGCTGATCGCGCAGATCGGATCCGGAGCCCTTGAACAGGGCCTCCCAGGAGCCGGGCAACCACGTGCCTGCACTCGGTCAAGCCGCCTGCCCGCCGGCCGACTGGGTAAGTTCGGATGCAGGGCAACGGTCCTGGTAGAGCTATGCCCACAGCAGGCGCGGATCGGGCATGGGGAGGTGGCGATGCCGGCTGGCACGATCGCGGGTGACCGGATCCGGGCGGTCGCGGGCCTGGCACCGACGCCGAGGGTGCCGTCGCGGCCGGGTTGCCACCGGCAGGCGAGCCCCCGCCGGGAACCAGGGCTGTGCAGCTGGCGGCAGCTGGCGCGCCGGTGGTCAGCGTCGCCAGTCGCCGCTGCTTACCCCTTTGGTGGCCGCGGCGCGGCCGGCCTGCCTCCGCCGGGGCTAGCCACCGCGCGGCACCCCAAGCGCGCCGGCCGCCGTCTGCTATTTGCGGGCCCACCGCCGAAGGCGCCCCGCGGCATCTCGCAAAGGAGCAGGTGAATCAAGTGCATTCTGCACCCATGCCCGGTTCTCCCGGCAGGCGGGCGCTGGCCGTCATCCTGGCGATCATCGGCGTCCTGGCCATCATCGCAGGGATTCTCTACGTGGCCGGCGCAGCGAACTCGCTGCATTTCATGGTGGGGAGCGTTCATAAGGGAGCTCACCTGGTCCGGGCGACCATCTCGTTTGTGGTCGGCGTAGCGTTCCTGGCCGGCGCCTGGTTCGTCGCCAGGGCGGGGCTGAACTCCCGCCGCTAGCCGGAAGCTGGTGCTCTCGCTCGTGACCGTCTCCCCGGCCGCGCCGTGGCAAGCTCCCACATCCCCGGGGAACGCGGGAAACCCGCGACCGGCCGGCGCTTGGCCTGCTGGAGGACGCCGTCGACGGGCGCCGCGGCGGGAATCTCGTGTTGAGCATGGCCGGCCGCACGACCAGTTACCCAGTTGGCCCACGGCAGCCCCGGCCCAGCCGACCGGTTCCCCCCGCTCGTCCACTTCCCGGCCTGCACCAGCGGCGTACTGGTCACCATCGTCACCCAGCGAGCCCACAACGCCAGCGAAGTGGGCGATCGTCCTCCACGCCCGCCCACCGCGAAACCGGACTGTTCAGCAAAGGCTCTGCCCGAAATTGATACCAGGCGCACGCTCATCGCACGATCGAGCGCCGGATCAGTGGGATCGGGGCGAACGCATAGGGCAGCGTGGACGGTGGGAGCATTAGCAAACCCTGGCGGACAAACGCAACAGAATAGCTGTTCGGGGTGGTACGGGCGGCCATGCCGAACGACCGGACTGGCGCGCATATCGACGGGAGTGTGTGCCTGAGCGAGCCGGGCTCTGGTGGTTGTTCGTGGTTGCTGCTTGTGGCGTGGTCGGCCCGGAGCGCTGGCACGGTCTGGCCATGGCTGGCTGGCTCATCGCGTGCGGGGGTCCGTGGTAGGCACGTGCCATGACCGCGTCGCCTGTCCCGGACCTTGCCGACGTGCTGGCCGCGCGCCAGCGCATCGGGCCCTACCTGCAGCCGGCCCCGCTGTACCGCTATCCTGCGCTCGATGCGATGACCGGGGCGCAGGTGTGGGTCAAGCACGAGAACCATCAGCCGGTGGGGGCGTTCAAGGTCCGCGGTGGGGTGAACCTTGTGAGCCAGCTGGCCCCAGATGAGCGGCGCCGGGGCGTCATCGCGGCCTCGACCGGTAATCACGGCCAGTCGGTTGCCTACGCGGCGGACCTGTTCGGTGTGCGAGCGATCGTCTGCGTGCCCGAGCAGGCTAATCCGGTGAAGATCGAATCGATGCGGGCGCTGGGCGCCGAGGTGGTCTTCCATGGGCGTGACTTCGACGAGGCGCGCGAGTACTGCGAGAAGCAGGCCGCTGAGCACGGGTGCCGGTACGTCCATTCCGGGAACGAGCCGTCGCTGATCGCGGGCGTGGCGACCTGCACCCTGGAGATCCTGGAAGCCCGGCCAGGCACCGAGGTGATCGTGGTCCCGGTCGGTGGTGGCAGCGGGGCGGCCGGGGCCTGCGTGGTGGCTAAGGCGGTGCGCTCGTCGGTCGAGGTGATCGGCGTGCAGTCCCAGGCGGCGCCGGCTGCATACCGTTCCTGGCGGGCTGGCTCGCTCGTGCAGGACACGACCGGCACGTTCGCGGAAGGGCTGGCCACCCGGACCGCGTTCGAGCTGCCGCAGCAGATCTTGCGCGAGCTGCTGGACGACTTCGT
>DASWFT010000470.1:0-4478 GCA_036394075.1 Streptosporangiaceae bacterium | reverse complement strand
GAAGCCGCCTCCTTCTGGGTCTGGGCCGCGCAGCGGCCGGCCGCGGTCACGCGGCGTCCTTTCCCGCCAGCGCCCGCTCGTAATCCACCGGGGAGACCCGGCCCAGCGAGGAGTGCCTCCTGCAGTGGTTGTAGTCCTCGATCCAGGCCGCGACCCCGGCCCGGGCGGCCGCCCTGGTCGCGAAGTGCTCCAGGCGCCGCAGCTCGAACTCCAGGGTCGAATGCCACGATTCGATCACCGCGTTATCCAGCGCCGACCCGGGCCGGCCCATCGACTGGCAGATGGAAAGCCGCTGGCAGGCGGCCCGGAACAGGCCCGCGGTGTACTCGCTGCCCTGATCGGAGTTAAACCGAATTCGGTTTAACTCCGATTATGCCGAGGACGGCGTTAAGCCGAGGAACTATGGTCTGGCCTGGTCGGCCGTGGCTTGCTGATCATTCCTCGGCTTAACGTCCGGCCGGGCGGCTAGCGTCCCGTCGTTCCCTGCGTCTGCGGAAAGGAAGACGACGATGGAGATGACGGTGACGGAGATCGGCGCGGTGGTGGTCGCGGAGTTGCGCGCGGCGGGCTACCTGGAGTCGACGATCGGCCAGTACGCGAAGACGATCAAGGCGCTTAGCGGGTACGCGGGGCCGGGCGGTGTCTACAGCCCGGAACTGGGGGCTGAGTTCGCGTCACGGACGATCAGCCCGCGCACTGGGCGGTTCAGCCCGCAGCGCCGGCTGGATTACCGCCGGCTCACCGCCGTGTTCGACTCGTACGTGCGGACCGGCCGGGTTGACCTGTCGGTGCGCGGACGCGGTGGCGGCGGACCGCGCCCGGCATGCGCCGCGCTGGAAGCGCTGGATGCGGCGTGGGAGGCGGAGATGGCCGGCCGGGGCCTGGCGGCAGCCACGCGCGAGGCTTACGGGCGGGTGGCGCGCGGATACCTGGCGTTCCTGGAACAACGCGGGATCACCGGCCTGGACGGGGCCGACGGCGGCAGCGTGCTGGCGTTCCTGGAGTCGCTGCTGGACCGGTGGGCGAAGTCGTCGTTGTTCTGGGTGGTGTCGAACTTCCGCCCGTTCCTGAAGTTCACCGGCCGCGCCGACCTGGTCGCCGCGGTGAACCTGGCCGGCGTCCGGCGGTCCCGCCCGATCATCGAGGTGCTGGGCGATGCTGAGGGGGACATGGTGGTCCGGGCGTGCGCCGCGGGGCGTGTCAGCGCGAGGAACGCGGCGATCACGCTGCTCGCGGTGACGACCGGGCTGCGGGCCTGCGACATCATCGCGCTGCGGCTGGCTGATGTGGACTGGCGCGGCCAGGCAATCGGCATCGTCCAGCGGAAGACCGGTAACCCGCTGACGCTGCCACTGCCTGCGCTGGTGATGGGCAAGCTCGCCGGTTACGTGCTCGGCGAGCGGCCGGCCACGGCTGATGATCACGTGTTCGTCCGCGTCGTCGCGCCGCACGTCCGGCTGGCCGATCACGCTTCGGTGCACCAGGTGATATCAGCGACGTTCGCCGCGGCGGGCGTGGCCGATGTGAAAGCCGGGACCCGGTTCCTGCGGCACAGCACGGCGACCCGGCTGCTGCGCGCAGCGGTGCCGCTGCCGACGATCTCGGCCGTCCTCGGCCACGCCGCCGAGGACTCGACCAGTGTGTATATGAACGCTGACCGGGAGCGTCTGCTGCAGTGCGTGCTGCCCGTTCCTGCCGGGGCACGGCGATGAGCGGCACGCGGTTCACCAGCGCATTCGCCGCTGACCTGGAGGGCTACCTGGCATTCAAGCAGAACATGGGCTGCTACGGTGCCTCGCGTATCTGGTACCTGCGGCAGTTCGACGCCTGGTGCGCCGAGCACAGCCGGACCGTTTTTGACCAGGGCACTGTCGAAGGCTGGGTGAGAGCCCGGCTGGAAAGCTCGGGCCGGTACCGCTCGTGGATGTCTTACATCCGCGACTTCGGCCGGTGGCTGCAGGCCACCGGCCATGACGACGCCTGCGTGCTGTCGGACCGGTGGAGGGCCCCGTTCAATCCGCCGCGGCCTTACCTGCTGAGCCGCCAGGAGATCGAGCAGTTCTTCACCGCGGCGGCGACGCTGCAGACCAGCTCGCCGTGGCGATGGCAGGCGGCGGCGTTCTTCACGCTGATGCACTCGTGCGGGCTGCGGACCGGTGAGGCCCGCGCCCTGCAGACCGGTCAGGTGGACCTGCAGCGCGAGCACATTGACATCATCTGGTCCAAGGGAAACCGCAGCCGCAGGCTGCCGGTCACGCCGCAGGTCGCGCGGGTCCTCGACGCGTGCGACCAGCAATCCCGCGCACGGTTCCCCGGCCGGGCGAATTTCTTCGTCTCCGGCACCGGCAGCAAGGTCAGCCCGTGCACGGCCGGAACGGTGTTCGCCCGGATCTGGGACGAGGCCGGGCTGGCCCGGCCATCGGACGGCCGGCAGCCAGTGCCCTACGATTTCCGGCATCACTTCGCCTACGCGTGCATCGAGCGGTGGCGGATCCAGGGCAAGGACGTGCACGCGATGCTGCCCTACCTGTCGCGTTACATGGGCCACGCGTCCTTCGACAGCACCTACTACTACATTCACACCTCGCCCGACTTCCTGGACGCCTACGACGGCATCACCCAGGCGAGCCAGGAACTGCTGCCCGAGGTCGGGTTCGGATGAGGCGCGACCCGGCAACCGGTGACCCGGACTTTTTCAGCTTCGCCCGGGACTACCTGCACGTCTACATGCCCCGTGTCCGGGCACTGTCGCCCAAGACGATCGAGGCCTACCGGATCAGCCTGGAATGCTTCCTGGGCTACCTCGCCGAGACCGAGCACACCGGACGCGAGCACGTCTCCTTCGACCACTTCGACCGCCAGCACCTCAAAGCATGGCTAGCCTGGATGACCGATCATCAGGGCTACGCGCCGAAGTCGGTCACGCTGCGCCTGAGTGCGGTGAAGGCGTTCCTGGCCTACGCGGCCCAGGAGGACATCACCCTCATCGCGCTCAGCCAGGCAGCCAGGGCACTCAAGGCCCCGGCCCAGCCCCGCAAGCCCGTCGCCTACCTCACCCCGCCCCAGATACGGGCGATCCTGGCCGCGCACACCGGCACGACCGCCAAATCCCGCCGCAACCGGATGCTGCTCATCTTGCTTTACGACACCGCGGCGCGCGTATCGGAGATCACCGGACTGACCCTGCAGGACCTGCGCCTGGCCGAGCCCGGGCACGTGACTCTCACTGGCAAGAGGAACAAGACCCGCGTGGTGCCGCTGACCGGCAAGACGATCGGACACCTGCGCGTCTATCTCACCGAGTTCCATCCCGGCGCAGCACACCTGCCCGCCACCAGGCCGTTGTTCTACAGCCTGCACGACGGGCAGCCCGCCCCGCTGTCAGCAGACACGGTCTCCGCCGTGCTCAGCCAGGCCGCGCAATCTGCGCGCCAGGACTGTCCATCCATTCCCGGCAGCGTCCACTGCCACCTGCTGCGCAAGACCAAGGCCATGGACCTTTACCAGCAGGGCATCCCCCTGCCGGTCATCATGCGGCTGCTGGGCCACGAGAACGCATCGACAACCTCAGCGTTCTATGCTTTCGCGACCCTGGACATGATGCGGCAGGCCATCAGCAAAGCCACCCCCGCGATCAGCGTCCCGGTCACCGACCCGCTCACCGAAGACAAGCTCCAGGCCCTCTACAGTCTCCGATAGCCAAGAACGTTAAGCCGGGGAACCTGTCAGCAGGCACCGCCTGAACAGGCCATCGTCAGGTTCTCCGGCTTAACGCCGTCCTCGGCATAATCGGAGTTAAACCGAATTCGGTTTAACTCCGACCGCGGCAGCAACTACACGTCCCGGCAGTTCGCCGGGACGCTCAGGAAATATAACCTTCGGCAGTCCGTCGGGCACACCGGGGTCTGCTACGATAATGCGATGGCCGAATCGTTCTTCGCCGCATTGAAGAACGAGCGTGTCTACCGGACCCAGTATCCTACCCGGGAACACGCGCGCCGCGACGTTGTGAGGTACATCGAATTCTGGTACAATTCAAAGCGCAGGCACTCCGGGCTGCAGTACCGGACCCCGCAGCAAGTCCACGAGGAATACCTGGAACGGCAGTCCGCAGCGTGAATTAACCACAAATCCGCTGTCCGGAATGCTCGGGGCAGATCAAAACCACCGCACGCCACCCAGCTAAACCACAGGTCAAGGCTCCATGCGGCCCGAAAAGCCTTAAGTCCGTGGTGTTGAGGTAAGGACAGGCTGTCCAGGAACCGTAGCTATTGTGTCGGCCAGGTCGGTCAAACCGACGCGAACCGCGTTCAGTGCCAGGGCAGCGCGATTGACTTTCGGTGGGTGTGCTGAGATGTCAACAGAGGCCCGATAGACATCACCGAATTCACCATCCAGTGCTGCTACCAGGATCGCCGGATCAGGCTGAAGCACAAATCCGGGATCGCGGAGAAGAGCAGCGGTTTGTCCGCTCTCCT